>NZ_NETH01000069.1 GCF_003337175.1 Streptococcus gallolyticus | reverse complement strand
GAAAGTCGCAACCAAAACCGCAATATGTTCGACTTGGTGAAAGAAAAAGACCGTGTACAGTTTTTCTGGTACGGTGGTTATTATCCCTATTATGATTCTCGTTTGTCATCTGTCAAGGCGAAGAAAATCCAGTTTTTTGTCGGGCAGTATGCGGGCAGAAACACGACAGACAGAAAGGTCACCCATCACTATTTAAATGATTTTATTTTCCAAGAATTACATGTTGATTACTGGAAAGACGTTCCTAATCGCTATCCAAGTTGGTCTACGATTGCTATTGATGGTGAGAACGGGCAAATTAAAGTCAATAATCAAATTCGTTTAGATGACGAAATTTTGGGCACGACTTATTTTAAAGTGCCACCGGGGAAAACCAAAGTGCAGTTATTAGTATCTAGCTTTGCGGAAGTGGAAAGCGCCACAGCAACAATACAGGAGGTTTACATTTGACAAAAACTAATGTACGTATTGCCATTCGTGATTCAACAGACAGCCACAATGTGGTTTTTTTTGATAATCAAGCAGGAATCAAATATAAGAGTGCTAATTTGCAACGTTTCTTGGCAGGTTCTGCAAGTATTTTAACACTTAAATACAATTCAAAAGATATTGACAGTATTCGTTCTGGCTGTAAGCTTGCTTTTCGTTATAAGAATCGTGATTATTGGCTTAATGTCATGAGTTTTGAAAAGAAAGGTTTCGAAGTTGAATTGACCGCTTATTCGCTGGGTCTTGAGTTGAACAACGAGACCAGAGGTGAGCATAAGCCAACTAGTGCCATGTCAATTGCGGATTATGTGGCTTATTATGACCCAGAACGCGCCTTGACAATTGGTGTTAATGAAGTAGCTGATAAACGAATCAAATTAGAGTGGACGGGCACAGACACGATTCTGGCACGTCTTTTTTCTGTTGCAAATAGTTTTGACGCTGAACTTGACTTTAATGTAGAACTCAACGATGATTACTCGCTGAAACGCCAAGTGCTAAATATTTACAAAAAAGGCAATCTTGGCACAAATAAGGTCAGTCGACCTGTGAGGGTTGGCAAAGAGCTTAAGGTTATCAACTACAGCGATAACATCAAAGAGCTAAAAACAGCCGTGCGGGCGACTGGTAAAGATGGCTTGACCATCAACGGGCTTAACAAGAAGATTTACGATAGCACTAACAAACTGCTCTATTACACAAACGGTGATACGGTCTATGCGCCACAAGCTCGTGACCGTTTTCCCTCCATTGGGAAAAATTCGAAAGATAACTGGATTGTTGCAAGTCTGGGTGAAACACAGTATGAGACTAAAGAAGCACTTTGGGGCTATCTGTACAGCGAAATTCAAAAGAAATCCTCACCAGAAATCACTTATGAGGTCGAGGGGGCTATCGACGCTGGGATTGGCGACACGCAAACATTGATTGATGACAAGCACTTTGAACCAGCGCTTTATGTACAAGCTCGGGTGTCTGAACTTGAAGATGACATCTTGACAGGTAAAGTGACGAAATCAACCTTTATTAATTTTGAACGTAAATACAGTCAGATTGCTGACGAATTGCAAAAACGAGTTAACGAATTAGTAGAAGCCTCAATACCATACACAATTAAAGTCTCAAGTGATAATGGGACTGTTTTTAAGAATGCGACTGGAACGAGTACGTTTAAAGCAAGAGTATTCAAGGGCGAAAAAGAAATCACTTCTGACGTCACTTGGCGCTGGGCACTTGACGGCAATGTCACGGTTGGCATGCAATACCTTGCTAAGGCTAGCGCTATCAAAGATACTGCTGTTTTGACCGTAGCAGCCTACATTGGCAACAATGAAGTGGCAATTACTGAAATCGATGTAATCAACGTCAACGATGGCGCTAAAGGCGACAAGGGTGACAGAGGTTCAGATGGTATAGCTGGTAAAGACGGTGTAGGTTTAAAATCCACAGTCGTAACTTACGGTCTAAGTTCATCAGAGACCACACAGCCAACGAACTGGACAGCTCAAGTGCCAACGTTAACGAAAGGCAAATACTTGTGGACTAAGACGATTTGGACTTACACCGACAATACATCTGAAACTGGCTATCAAAAGACTTACATTGCTAAGGATGGTAACGATGGTAGCAACGGTGTAGCTGGTAAAGATGGCGTAGGTATCAAGTCAACCACAATCACTTATGCAAGCTCAACTTCTGGTACAACTAAGCCGACAAGTGGCTGGTCTAGTTCTATTCCAAGCGTTTCAGCTGGTAATTTTCTTTGGACTAAGACTGTTTGGACGTATACGGATAATACTAGCGAGACTGGCTATTCTGTTGCAAAAATGGGTGAGACTGGCGCTAAAGGCGACAAGGGTGATAAAGGTGACAAGGGTGATAAGGGTGAACGTGGTCTGCAAGGTATCCAAGGTATCCAAGGTTTGCAAGGTCTTAAGGGAGATAGAGGTATCCAAGGCGAGAAAGGCGCAGACGGGAAAACGCAGTACACACATATTGCTTACGCTGATAATGCGACTGGTGGCGGATTTAGCCAGACCGACCAAACGAAGAGCTACATCGGTATGTACCAAGATTTTAACGCCACAGACAGCACAGCCCCAACGAAATACCGTTGGACGAAGTGGAAAGGTTCGGACGGTGCGCAGGGCATTCCTGGAAAAGCGGGTGCTGATGGTAAAACGCCTTACATTCACTTTGCTTACGCTGATAATATGACAGGCTCTAACTTTAGCTTGACGGATAAGAATCAGCAGTATCAAGGCTATTACAGCGATTACACAGAAGCTGACAGCATCGACTACAAGAAATACAAGTGGGTGGATAGGCTGGCGAATGTGCAGGTTGGGGGGCGAAATCTCTTGCGCAATACCTCCCTTTTACCTCTTGGCGACCATAATAAGGGCAAGTGGCGGATTACCTCTTCTGGCAAGGGAACGATTACTATCCTTGATGCGCCTGATGCGCCGGTTAAGGTTGAGAAGCTCTTGCGAGTGATTGACAATAACGAAGGCTGGAACAAGGACTACTCACAGACGCTTGCCTTACAAGTCGGCGAAAAATACACCATGTCTTGCTATGCGAGGGTGTCAAGCACAAGTGAGCGTAGTAACGTTACATTGCTTTTGCGAAGCTTTACGACGAATGAGACTAATCGCATCTTAAAGCGAGTCATCACAAATACCGACTGGCAAAAATACACGCTGACCTTTACAGCCGATGCTAGCACAAATTCGGTGCAGTTTGGGCAACAAGGCGCAGGGAATATCGAGATTTGCGCTCCCATGCTTGAAAAAGGCACGATAGCGACTGATTATCAGCCAGCCCCAGAAGACACTCAAGAGCAAATTGACTCAAAGGCTGATAGCGCCCTGACGCAAGAGCAGTTAAATGCGTTAGAAGCTAAGCGATTGCAGATGGAAACAGAGCTAAAAGCAAAAGCGACTCTTGAACAAGTGTCAGAGCTTGAAACGTTTATCAATGCGCTTAAACAAGAGGATACAGATGGTCGTCAGAAGATTATCGAGCTAACGAAGACTATTGAAGAACGCGTCAAGGACATTGAGCCAATTATGGAATATTCCCAAAAGTTGCAGTTTATGGACACGTACATTACGCAAGGCAATGGTGGAATGATTATTGGTGCGAATGAGAGTACGACTAAAGTTGTTGTCACACCAGAGCGAATCTCGTTTCAAAGTGGGGGTTCGGAGGTAGCTTACATCAGTCAATCGATGTTACATATTGATAATGGTGTCTTTACAATGTCTTTGCAGTTGGGGCATTATATCACTCGTGCGCACCCAAAAAATGAGTATGTTAATGGAACATACTTTGTTAGATAAGTGAAGGAGGACTTATGGCAACTGCTACATTTAGTGGACAATATGGACATAATATGACGCTTGAAGTCTGGTCTGATTGGAACAGGCAAGACATAGCAAGTAACAGCTCAACAGTCAATGTACAGGCTCGCTTGCGTACGAATGGCTATGCGAGTGTGTGGGGAGTGACAGCTCCTGTAACGGTGACGGTTAACGGAAAGAGCGAGTCATTGAACGCTACTGTAAACATTGGCACGAACTCATCTTTGCTATTTTACGGTAAAGACTTTGTCGTACCTCACAACGGCGATGGAACGAAAACGGTTGGCATTCAACTGTCGATTGGCTTGAATGTTGGTGGTTATGGTAGTTCGATGGTTGCATTTGATTTAAAATTGCCAACGATTGCCAGAGCTAGCACTATCAGCAATGTCACTGGTACGCTTGGCAGTAGCCTAGCGATTGCTATTAACCGCAAAAACAACGCTTTTAAGCACACGGTTAAATATACGTTTGGGTCGTTTTCTGGCACGATAGCGTCAAATGTTGATACGTCTGTTAGTTGGACACCGCCCATAACACTGGCGTCTGCTATGCCCAATAAAAACAGCGAGCGGGGCAGTATCATTGTTGAGACCTATAACGGTTCTAGCAAAATTGGGCAAGCAAGTAGTGTCTTGACCTTAAACGTGCCAGACAATGTTAAGCCAAGCCTTGGTAGCATTACGCTAACAGATAGCAACATAGCTGTTAAAAATCTGCTAAACACAGCTAATACCTTTGCGGAAATCGTATCAGACATTAAAGTAGCCTTTAACGGTGCTAGTGGCGCTTATGGTTCAACGATTTCAAGTTATCATGCTGAAATTGTCAATAAGAATCAGTCTACCAACGCCAACAATGGCAATCTAGGCTTGATGAAGTGGCATGGTTCGGCACAGGTAAAAGCTTGGGTTACGGATAGTCGTGGGCGCTCTAGCAATGCCGTTACAACGAACATCACGGTCTTGGAGTATTTCTTGCCAACGCTGACCTTTACAGCTGTTCGTGGCGATACAGACCAGTCTTCAGATAAGATTGTGGTTAGTCGAACAGCTAAGATAGCGCCACTTAAAATCGGCAACGTGCAAAAAAATACCTTTAAGCTTAGCTTTAAAACAGCGCCGTTTGGCTCAACCACTTACACGGCTGATACTGGCGCAGGCATCTATGATAAGGTCACTAATACGCTGACAAACTCAAAAGCTACATTAAGCGGAACGTTTGACATTGGCAAATCTTATGAAGTCTACGGCGTGCTTGAAGATGCTTTGACAAGCTCAGGTACGGTTAAAGCACCGCCCGTTTCGCCCGAAAAAATGGTGATGGGTATGGCTGAAACAGCAGTCAGCTTTGGTAAGTTTCCCGAAAATACAAACGCTGTTGATAGTGACTGGGTTTTTAAATACAAAAATAAAGATATTCAACATCATCAAGTCACGGCTAATAATGGTACAGCTATTAGATTAGCCAACGGAACGGATTTGAACACCGTTACGGAAACAGGATTTTATAATGGCTCTAATTTGCTACGTGCTCCGACTGGCTCTACTCATAGTTGGCAGTATATTAGAGTAAGCAAACACACAAACAGCAACGGTTATGTTTTGCAGGAAGCCATTGATTTTAACGGCGCAGTTTCAGCTTACCGTGTTCAAGTGGCGAGCGCTTGGAAAGATTGGCAGTATGTTGCTGTGCAAAAGAAAGTAGTAGAGTTTACGGCAGTCAATCAGACAAAAGTGTACACAAGGACTATAGCTGGTCCGTATGGTTTCGGAATAGCTGTTGTTCGTTCAGGAAATATTGTTACAGCCACGATGGATTATGTGCATAGCTCAAATACAAACTGGAATGGGAAAGCTAGTGAGACTATACCGGTTGGCTGGCGACCAGTTAGCCAAGCGATTCTTCGTTGTATTGGCGAAGGTGGAGCTGGTACTGGCTCTACACTATTTAACGACAGCTATGTTCACCTTGCATATAAGCCAGACGGCTCTATTAGTGGACGTATTAAATTAAACGCTAGCCCTCTTTGGTTTGGCGCTTCTGTTTCTTGGGTAACGACAGACCCATTCCCAAGCTAGAAAGGAGAAAACATATGAAACTAAAATTTGGTTCAAAATCGCAAGAATTTGCCGTTGATGGCACTGTGACAGGTACGAAAGTAACCTTGACAAATGATGAGGGCGCTTTTTATCCTGTCATGTTACCAGCTGACAAAATCAGCTTATCAAACAGCGAATTGGAAGAAGCAGCTCTTGAAGTCATTTATCAAGAGAATTTTCCACAGCGTGCCGAAAACGAGAAATTCAATGAAATTGGCGAGAAAATCGCTAAGTATGATGACATGATTGACAAAATGCAGGCTGCTATTGATGATTCTGAAAAGATGACACAGTTAGCTACGAGCATGTTAAATGATTTGATTACGAAGGTGTATTCCGAAGATGAAACGAGTCACTAAGATTAAAAATGTATTTTTAGGAGGATATATGTTAATTATTAATTATTTTGCACTACAAATTGAATATGGTTGGATTACGATTGAGCAAGTTCCAAAACGTTTTCGTACGAAAGTACAGGAATTGCTTGATTTGTCGCATGAAGGCTTGCAAGATGGCAACACCGCTGAATAAGCTTAGAGGGTAGGAGTTTATATGTGGAGACCTGAAACAGTCAGCGTTGTTTTGTCTTGCGTTCTTTCTTTTTTAGGAATTTTCACGTTTTTTCAAAATCGTATGACATCGACTGAAAAACGATTGACAATCCTTGAAGAGAAGAATACTCAACAAGATAAAGAGTTAGAAGAAATTAAGCGTCGATTGGATAATCACGACTTGCAAATGCAAGTGCTTATCCAAATGACAGAACAAATTAAGAATTTATCAGAAAAAGTAGATAAGATTGATAATAAGCTGGAGGAGTTATCATGACAGTTATTTTAATTGCTGCAACAGTTGTAGCACCTATTATTTCAGCACTTGTGAATGTTGTAAAAGAACAATTTGGATTGAATGGCAAGCTTGTTTCTGGGCTTTCTATTTTAATTGGTGTTCTTGTAGGGCTTGCATATGCCTTTACTATTGTTCACGGGCAATATGC
>NZ_NETH01000068.1 GCF_003337175.1 Streptococcus gallolyticus | reverse complement strand
GATGCGAATGCTGGACTTTTGCTTGCTTATGAAAAAACAGGTTACGATGCGACCACGACTAGCCGCTTGCCAGATTGCTTGGTCGAATGGTCAGCTAAACGTCTTAAAGAAGCAGGAGCTGATGCAGTGAAATTCTTGCTTTATTATGACGTTGATGGTGATGAATACGTTAATCTTCAAAAACAAGCTTATATCGAACGCCTTGGTGCCGAATGTAAAGCTGAAGATGTGCCATTCTTCCTTGAGATTTTGACTTATGATGAAACCATCACTGACAATACAAGCGCAGCATTTGCTAAAGTAAAACCTCACAAAGTTAACGAAGCCATGAAGGTTTTCTCTGACGAGCGCTTTGGTATTGATGTGCTCAAGGTTGAAGTCCCTGTCAACATGACATATGTTGAAGGCTTTGCGGACGGTGAAGTGGTTTACACTAAAGAAGAAGCTGCTAAAGCTTTCAAAGACCAAGAAGCAGCGAGTCATTTGCCATATATCTATCTTAGCGCGGGTGTTTCAGCAAAGCTTTTCCAAGAAACCTTGGTATTTGCGGCTGAATCGGGAGCTAAATTCAACGGTGTCCTTTGTGGACGTGCGACTTGGGCTGGCTCTGTACAAGTGTATATCGAAGAAGGCGAAGCCGCAGCGCGTGAATGGTTAAGAACACAAGGACGCAAGAATATCGAAGAACTCAACGCAGTCCTGACCCAAACAGCCAGCTCATGGCGTGAGAAAGAGTAAGAAGGGGATAAAATGACTCAATTATTTGCAGAAGATACGGTATATATATCTGAACAACAAGATCAAAAAAGTGTTTTTAAAGAAATCGCTCATAAATTATTTGAAAAAGGTCTTGTAACAGAAGAATACTTGGATAATTTAATCGATAGAGAGGAACATTATCCAACTGCCTTACCGTTAAGTCCAATTGATTCGAGTCTTCCCAATATTGCTATTCCACATACAGAAAGTCAGTTTGTAAATGTTACTCGTATTGTTCCAGTTAAACTGGAACATGCGATAACTTTTCATAATATGATTTTGCCAGATGAAAAACTAGAGGTTTCATTTTTGTTCATGATTTTAAACAATGAAGAAAAAGAGCAAGCTGGTTTATTGGCAGCAATAATGGATTTTATTAATAGACAAGATAAGGAAGCATTAATTAAATTCTTTAATTCTGAAAATCCAGAAAGAATTTATCAATTTTTGGAAAATAATTTTTAAGGAGGAATTTCTCATGATTAAAATTTTAGCAGCGTGTGGAGCTGGGGTTAACTCAAGTCACCAAATTAAAAACGCTCTAGAAACAGAATTAACTAAACGTGGTTATCAAGTATCGTGTGATGCTGTTATGATTAAAGATATCAATGAAGAATTGTTATCGCATTATGACATCTTTGCACAAATTTCTAAGACTGATTTAGGCTTTGATGTTAAGATTCCAGTTGTCGATGCTGGTGCTATTCTTTATCGTATCCCAGCAATGGCAGAACCTGTTTATAAGAAAATGGAAGAGGCTATCAATAGCTTAAATAAATAAATTAAAGCGCTTTCGAAAGAAAGGGAAGAAATGAAATGAATGTAATTATCGACTTTGCAAATACGATTTTCCAACCAATTATTGACCTTGGTGCCGCTCCGTTAATGACAATCATCTTGACTGTCATTGCCCTCTTCTTTAAGGTGAAATTCACTAAAGCATTAGAAGGTGGTATTAAACTAGGAATTGCCTTAACGGGTATTAGCGCAATTATCAATATCTTGTCAACGGCATTTTCGGGTGCTATGGCTGACTTTGTTGCCAGAACTGGTTTGGAATTAAATATCACTGACGTTGGTTGGGCACCGTTGGCAACTATCACTTGGGGCTCACCTTATACCCTATATTTTTTGATGGTAATGGTCATTGTAAATATCATTATGCTGGTATTGAATAAAACCAATACGCTTGATGTTGATATTTTCGATATTTGGCATTTATCAATTGTTGGCTTGTTTGCTATTTATAGTGGGGCAAACCTCATGATTGCAACGATTTTGGTTATTTTTATCGGTATTTTAAAAATTATCAATTCAGACCTTATGAAACCTACTTTTAATGATTTATTGGGTGCTGGTGATGAAAATCCGATGACAACAACTCACATGAACTACATGATGAATCCAATTATTATGGTATTCGATAAAATTTTTGACAAGCTTTTCCCTTGGCTTGATAAATATGACTTCGATGCTGCTAAATTAAATGCTAAAATTGGTTTCTGGGGTTCAAAATTTGCAATTGGTATTTATTTAGGAATCTTTGTTGGCTTATTAGCAGGTCAAACACCAACAGAAATTGCTTCTTTAGCTTTTACAGCAGCTGTCTGCTTGGAATTGTTCTCATTGATTGGGTCATGGTTTATCGCTTCTGTTGAACCACTTTCTCAAGGTATTACTGACTTTGCTTCTTCAAAATTACAAGGACGCACATTAAATATTGGTTTGGACTGGCCATTCATTGCAGGTCGTGCAGAAGTATGGGCTGCCGCTAATATTTTAGCTCCAATTATGTTGTTAGAAGCAATTGTTTTACCAGGAAATAAATTATTGCCACTCGCAGGTATTATTGCGATGGGGGTTACTCCAGCTTTGCTAGTTGTGACACGTGGTAAATTAATCCGCATGATTGTCATTGGTGCTATTGAGTTACCGCTATTCTTGTGGTCAGGAACATTGATTGCACCATTTATCACAGAAACTGCTAAAAATGTGGGTGCTTTCCCAAGTGGTTTAGATACTTCAACCATGATTTCTCATACAACAATGGAAGGACCAATTGAAAAATTCTTGGCATTCTTTGTTGGTAAAGCTTCAACTGGTGATTTGACTTACGTTCTTTATGCAGGGATTGCTTTAGTTGTTTACACCTTGCTCTTCTTCTGGTATAAAGGAGAAATGAAAAAACGTAATCAAGCTTATCAAGAAGTCAAATAGTAATACATCTAATCTAACTCACTAAAACTACTTTTATTATTTTGTTTTTACGCGTGATGAGAATGGCAGTTATGAGGCTGTTCATTCTCATTTTATTTAGGAGAAAGTAATGGTTATTGAATTAAAAAATGATTTCTTAACAGTTCAGTTTAAGGAATTTGGTGGCGCTTTGTCATGAACTTTGGCGTCTGTACCGAAAAACTGAAGCAGGAAACTATCTCCACTTAGTTATCTTAGCACTTAGAATAATAAAGTAAGACTAGTTTCCTTAATCCTAATAACATGCTAGGAGAATTGTCCAGCCTTCTTGGCAGGGAAATGTCATAAGGGGATGTTCTGGTTAAACCCAAGTCATCAAGCATCAAATTTAGCTCACAAACGGTCAAAAATCATGAAAATATGAAAAATCTTACCGTTTACGACCTAAAAACAACAATTGATGACTTGAGTCCTTATTTTTCCAAAAATCTGCTATACTGAAGGTGTCAAGGTTGCAACCCGACAAACAAATATCTTATTTTACAAGGAGGTAGTCAAATGAATCCAAAAACTTTTGAACAATTTGATGTCATGACAGACGCAGAACTTTCAACCGTTGAAGGTGGCGGATGGGTAAAATGTGGACTGGGGACAGTTGGAGGAAGTTTAACAGGCTATGCTGCTGGTTTGGGGGTGGCTGCGGGTTATGTAGCTGCTGTCAGTAATCCAGTTGGTTGGGTAATTGGTTCTGCTATTATTGCTGGAACGGCAGGAGGTGGACTAACTGGTGCTGCGACATTCTGCTAATATTTTTAGATACATAATTTTATTGTTATGTATAGCACCATTTATATTATTTTTACTCTATTATTTTACAAGAAATGTTATATTGATACTCTTAATAATTCCTTGTACAATAGCGAATAGCTTACTAACAGTCTTTTATAAGAAGTCTATACATGATAAATAGTAGATTATAAATGGAACAGGGGATAATTACTATAAATCACTAAGATAAGTATCTCTCTTTTGATGACTTGAGTCTTTATTTTTCCAAAAATCTGCTATACTGAAGGTGTCAAGGTTGCAACCTGACAAAGGGAAATGATAGGGCATTGAAGACTAAGGTGATCCAAATGGCGAAGCAAATAAAGCAAGAAGAGCGGATAGATAAGATACCGCTCTTTTCATTTCAAACAAGTCTAAGATGGCACAGATCATTTAGGGAGCTTCTTAGCTTCCATGGCTGTAATATAGGAGACAGTCATAAATGAACGTTTCAAAATGATATGAGCCACTTAGCGGTATTAAAACACGTGGTAAACAGTGAACTTCCCTCGAACTTAGAAATCGTAAACCCTAGCTCAACGAAGGGCATTCCAATTGTGAAATCGCTAGAAGACTGACAAAAATTCCTCAAACCATTACCAAGGAAGTCAAGTAGGGAATAGGTGCGTAAAGGGAAGGTTGATTTAGTTGACCTTGTTTTTTAGATAAGCTGGCTACAGCTCCTGCTTAGTGTTGGTGCTAGCTTTATATCAAAAACTATGGCGGCAGTGAGCAAAACATCTCCCTTAAAGACTCTAGCGCATGGAAAACGTACACGATTGATAACATCCAAATCACAAACGGACAATGTGAAATCGGCATTTACGTCAATGCCTCTGCTAACAAATGGTTAAACATCGATAAGGTCAGACTTGTTAACGTCGATTAGTTGTACATTTCATTTCACCCCCAAGAGCTTAGTCTCTTGGGATTTTGGGTATTGTCAAAAACGTTAGGTAAGAGAAGCCTAACGCTTTTGCTTAATTTTTTAGTGTTTTGCGGTAATTGCTTGGGCTTTGGTTGAAGTATTTTTTAAAGGCTTTGCTAAATGCGAGGCTATCGGTGAAGCCTACGGCGTTTGCGATTTCAGAGATATGAAAAGTAGTGTTGGTAAGTAAATCAGCACTTTTTTCCATGCGGACTTGGACGATATAATCTTTGATCGAATAGCCAGTTTCTTCTTTGAAAATCTTGTAGAGATAGCTACGGTTGAGATTGAGTTGATCAGCGATTTCGCCCACTTTTAAAGAAGTTCCATATTGTGAATGAATTATTTTTTTCGTTTGCCTAATGTAGTTTAAAATGAGTCTGCTAGTGTCAGTGGCTGCCTTGCTGGGAGCTTCCTCTATGAGGTAGGCAAGGAGTTTGTAAAGTTCGGCAATCAGTTGGAGTTCCGTCACCTCATCGAGCTTTTGGTTGCGAAATTGGGTTACTGTGACAATTTGATCAAGAACCTTAGACTCAAGTGACGAGTGGTAAAAGTAGTGGTCAAGTAGCTGAGTCTTGCTTAAAATACTTTCAGCCTTTGACCCGCTAAATCCGACCCAGAGGTATGTCCAAGGCTGTGTTTTATCAGCTTGATAAAAGGTCACTTTTCCTTTGGGAAGGATAAACATATCGCCAACACCAAGTTCAGTGGTTTTGCCATCAATCGTAAATTTTCCCTTACCATCAACAATAAAATGCAGAACAAAATTATCACGAATAGTTGGACCAAAAGAGTAGTTTTTGTCACTTGAATTTACAATATAAGTGCACAATAAAAACTCATAAGATTTTCTAGTAAAATAGGATTGAACAAACATCTTACGAAAGGAAATCTTATGAGCTACCATCATTTTACCATAGATGAACGAGAAAGTATTCTGATTTATCGTACGAAAGGGATGACCTTTTCTCAAATAGCACGACTATTACATCGGCACCCCTCAAGTATTAGCCGTGAATTAAAACGTCATTCCAAACAAGGAAACTATTCGCCTAGTAGGGCACAAAAAGCTTATCATCTCGCTAAATCGCATTGTGGGCGAAAAAGGAAATTAGAAATAGACACTGAACTCAGTCAGACCGTCAAGCATCTTTTTCTTGAGTGTCAATGGTCGCCAGAAGAAATTGAGGGGCGATTACGTTTAGAACGAGAAAGACACGTCATTAGTTATCAAACCATTTATAGAGCTATCTATCACGGTCACTTTGACGACACGCCTCTTTCACATGGTGCTCGTGGGGTTGTTCGCAAACTTCGTCACCATGGTAAAACACGCCATACAAAATCCCATGTGGAAAAGCGAGGAAAAATTCCTATTTCTCATACCATTCATGAGAGACCAACAGCAGCTAATGAACGCTCGAGAATAGGTGATTGGGAAGCCGATACTGTTGCTGGAAAGACTGGAAAAGCTTGCCTAGTAACACTCACTGATAGGCATTCCCGCTTCCTCAAAATTCAGAAAGTAGCTGTCAAGAAAAGTAAATTGGTTATAGAAGCCATGGTAAATATGTTAGAGTCTCTACCAACAGAAACAGTGACTCCTGATAGAGGTAAGGAATTCTCAGGACATCCTGAACTCACCGAGAAACTAAATGTCGAAGTCTATTTTCCTGATCCTCATGCTCCTTGGCAACGAGGAACAAACGAGAATACAAATGGCTTATTGCGAGAGTATTTTCCAAAAGGAAGTGACTTAACAGAGGTAGAACACTTGATTATTCAGGAATGGGAAGATAAATTAAACAATAGACCACGAAAATGTCTAAACTGGAAAACACCTTATGAAGTTTTTTATGGGATAAATGTGCACTTAATTTGACAATTCGCCGTATAAAATGGAGTTAGACTGGAATGTACCAGCAGTTTTTGGTGTAGCAAAATTTCCTAATGGTGGATGTGTAGTTGGAGCTAGTGTAAGACGTACGTGGATTGAGGCTTGTAAGAAAACATTAGTAGAACTTTCTCAGAGTGTTATCGGGTATGCTGCATTAATTTTGAATCCCAAGCGTGAAAATATTGTAGATTATTCATTGATTAACGAATATCAAGACCACTCATTATTGTACCTGTCAGACGGGATGTCTACACATTTGACATTTTTAGATAATGGGGAACGATTCTCTTTACCAGATGAATTAATTATTGAAAATGATAAAGAGATTGTAGAGTATTTTATCAATGCGGTAAGACGAATTGG
>NZ_NETH01000067.1 GCF_003337175.1 Streptococcus gallolyticus | reverse complement strand
GCTTCTTGAGTTTGAGATATTTATTTCTAAACTCAGGGTATTTCTCTGACTTGACAACAGCGTTAGCGATTTGCACGAGAAAAGGTTTGAGGTATCTTCCACCTTTGGAAATACGAGTTGAATATTTCTTTCCAGCACTTTCATTGTTGGCAGGGACAAGTCCAGCCCATGAGCAGAGTTTGCCAGCTGAATCAAAGACAGTCATATCGGCACCAATTTCAGAGATAATTCTGAGGGCAGATAGTTCTTCTTTAAAACCAGGCACAGTTTGAATCAGTTTAACTTGTTCTTGATATTCACGTCCGAGTTCTCGAATCATCTGCTCTAAATCTTCTTTACAGATGGCTAAGGCATCGTAATGAGCTTTGATAACTCTGATTTTCTCAGCTTGCTCAGGGGTCAATTCGCCTTCTGTAGCGTTTTCCAATTCTTGAACTTTATGCTTCATTCTCTTGTGAACCAACTGTTCGATATTTGGCTTGTCTTCAGGCTTGTCAAGGATGCTCTTGCTAATAGCTTGAGCACTTTTTCCGAAAACATCGGAAACGACACTTGCAATTTGAAGGTTAGACCAAGTGAGACAGTTTTGATACCTATTTTTTTCACTAACTTGAAGTTGTGTTAACTTCATACGATAGCGAAAGAGGTCACGGAGTTGCCTGATTTTAAGAGGAGGGATAAAGCTGGAAGCGACTAAATCGTGCTTAAAGAGGTCGGCTATCCACTGAGCATCTTTCTTGTCGGTCTTCTTTCCACGAATTGCTTTGACATACTTTGGATGAGCTAAGCAAATGTTACAAGAGTTTTCAAGGATATTGAAGACAGGAATCCAGTATTTACCAGTTGATTCCATACAGACATCAAAGCAGGAATAGTATTCCAACCAATCTTGTAGCTGAAGAAGTCCATTCGTAAAGGTAGAGAACCGTTTACGGTGGTAGCTAGTAATTCCGTGCTTGTCGGTGATGGCAATAACAGCTACAATAAAGGTTTTATGCACATCAATGCCACAACAATTAGGGTAAACAATTTTTAACATGAGGGGTCTCCCTTCACCAAAATTTGAGAAGAGCCTATCCCTTGACTGCTCATTCCTTTTCACAAACGAGTCGCTTATCCAATTATAAGTTTACGTGCTCTTAGTCACAGTTAGTTGTGCTTGATGGGATGAGCTACACCTATAAATATGCGAGGTAGTAGCTGAACTACTCACTTACTCTCCTCCCCGTGATTTGTAGTAGTGATAGGTCTTCTCACTTTAATTATAAATCAAAATAAAGAGCACAGCACTTTTTCATTCAGTGTTGTGCCTTGAGTGAAACGAAAGGAATGAATTATAAATATGTCAATTAAAACTAATGAAGTAGTTGTTAAAAACTGGGAAGAAAAGGATTACCAACTCGTTGAAATCCAAGATTGGTATGAACTTAATAATAATGAACGTATCCATCTCGGATGGAAGTACATGGTCGTTCTACCAAGACTACGCTATGAAAAAGTGGCTGTTAAAGTGCCGAATCCAGATGGTGAAGTACCTATTATCTCTAAGGAAAAGCTAGCTGAACAAGGTTCCGTTACTGTTAAATTTACCAACCTTAATGTTAGTGTTTATACACGTACCGCTAAGGGGTCTGAATTTGTATCACTAGAATTGAGTGCTAAAGCTGATGATATTGCTTTGGTCAAAGAGCAAGTTAAGGGTCAGTAACCTTTTCAGGTGAGGGCGGTTAGTCAGTGCCTGCGAGCGAGGACGCAAGATGCGGTAGCTCGCAAGGACACGGTTAAGCGCTAACGCCCGAACTACTTGAAAAGGGTGCTGACTTACTCAAAGACTTTTTGGGAATTTTAATTTACCAAAACCCTTTAGGCAACGCACACACCATTCAGGGCTTGTCGACAGAATGGTGTGTAACCCTTTAATTTCAAGAGATTAGGAGATTGCTAAATAACTTAATTTCCTTAACAAATCAAGGGGTAAATTCATAGGCAAATTAAACTAATTTGCCCAATCTAGAAAGGAGTTTTATGTCTGATAGAAAAAGAGCCACTACTTTTATCTTTGAGCAGCAACTTAAACCAGACTACTGGGATTGGGATGAAGAAAAAAAGAAGCTCTTTCAAGACTGGAAAAAGAATAAAGTAGCCATCTTTAAAGAAATTCATAGACGAATCCAGAACCTTGAAGAAAGCATCCCTGCTAAAGTCGCCTTTATTGTTCATGATAAAGATAAAAAATATAATTTAACTTTAGTTGAACCTCATATTCATGGTTATATTGAATTTGCAAGTAGACGAGACCTAAACCATCTAGCGAGTGCTCTAGGATTACTACCACAATATATTGAACCTAGTGGGCGTGGAAAGTATGGAAAAGTAAATTCCAAGGCTTATTTAATCCATGCTAAGAATCCCGATAAATACCAATATTCACCTGATGATGTAGAAACTTTTGGAACTTTCAATTACAAAGAGTTTTTTCAAGAACATCAATTCGACTTTATCAAGCGTTCCGCAACTGTTAAACGTGAAAAATCAGACGAAGAATTGGATAGTGTCTTTCAAGCTATCGTTAATGGAACGCTGACAGAAGATGATATTTTTGCAAATGAAGAACTAACTTTTCTGTGGTCTTATAATCAGACCAAGCTAGATGAAGCGTTTAGAGCTTATGGAAAAATTGCTTCTAAACGAACTTTAAGGCAATTAGAAAATGGAGAATTTCAACCATCAGTTATTTATATTCATGGGAGTTCTGGTATCGGAAAAACCTCTTTAGCTTTAGAATTAATTGAACAGATTATCAAAAGAGCTAAAGAATATAATTATAACTGGAAGATGTACAGTGCAGGTACTAAGAACATTTTTGATGAATATTTTGGAGAAGAAATTATTCTCTTAGATGACCCTAGATATGATAATCTACTACCTGCCGATTGGCTAAAATTATTAGACCCCTTAAATAAGTCACATCTATCTGCTCGCTATAAAAATAAGTTAGTCATTGGTCGGATAATTATCATCACCAATTACAAACCCCTTAAAAGTTTCTTTGGTAAAATTCAGCATGAAGATTTGAACCAATATATTAGACGGTTTAATAATGTCCTTGAAATTTCTAAAAGGAATGAGAAATCTGAAAAGGCTAGATTCTTCAATATATCACAAATTCAAGAATTAAAAACTCATGATTATTTAGAAGAATCATCACTACTTTTTGGGGAAGAGAAAGTTTATTCAACTGATGATAAAGAAGCATTTATCAATCATGTGTTAGAATACTATATCTTTCCCAGAATATTACCCGAAACAAAAAGCGCCCCTCTAGACCAATAAAAGGAAACGCTTTTAGCTCTTAGGACAAAAGGGAGTGGCAACTCCCCTTAGCTTGTCCTTATTATAACATAATTTATAAGGAGAACAACTATTATGATTACAACTGTTACAAAAGATGACCTTGTTGCCCTTGGTTTTTCTGAAGGAACTTCTCGACAAATTATTCGTAAGGGAAAACTTGTCTTGATTGAACGAGGCTTTCCCATTTACAACAATAAACGAATTGGTACTATTCCTGCGACTATTGTAGAAGAGCTTCTTAATATTAAATTTTAGAAAGTAGCACAGTTATGGTCGTTAAAAAGAATGGAAACAATGGATGGTTAGTTGATGTTAGTAATGGTTTTAAAACAAAGAAAGAAGCTCTTGAAGCCGAACAATATTTACGAAGTGTCGAACTTAAAGAACGCTACTTTGGCGCAAAAATAACCATGGATATGTTATATGCCTTTCTTAGAGAAGAGGACATTATTAATCATAGAAAACAAAGTTACATTAACACACAAGAAAATAATTATAACCGTCATATTAAGCATTACTTTGAAAAAGTCACTGATGTCAGTAAACTACAGTATGATGATTTCTATGATTTTAGAGAACATCTCATTAGAACAATTTCTAAAAACACCAAAAAGCCTTTGAGTTCAAATACCATTAACAAAATCATGATTTTATTAAAGAAGATTATGGATGTCGGTGTTCGCAAGGGATTCTATCCCTCTAACCCCGTAACACTTATCAAAAAACTACCTATTGATAAGCCAAAGCTAAACTATTGGACTGTTTCTGAATTTAAAGATTTTTTGGAATTATTTACTACAGAAGAATATCACTATCAACTATTATTTAAGGTTTTATACTTCACTGGCATGCGACTAGGAGAGGTTTTGGCTCTTAATTGGAATGATATTGATTTTTCTAAAAATACAATAGCTGTTTCAAAGTCAGTCTACTTCAAAAAAGGAGTTAGTTATATCAGCACTCCTAAAACTAAAGCTAGTATTAGACAGATTGTCATTAATACTAAATTGATGAATGAACTAGAAGTATGGCAACACAAACAATATGAGTTGCTAAAGCAATTCTCAAATGATGATTGTTCAGACTTACAACTATTTCAAAGTAGTCCTATTCCAATTACTAAAGATAGTATTGAAAAGTATTATCGTGGTTTATTAAAACGTAATCCTAAACTTAAAAAAATAAGAATACATGATTTAAGACATTCCCATGCTTCACTTTTAATTAATCAAGGCGAAGATTACCTTGTTGTGAAAGAACGTCTCGGGCATGCATCTATAACAACCACAATTGACACTTACTCACATTTATATCCAAGTAAACAAGTTGCATTAGCAGATAAACTTGATAGTTTATTTTAAATGGTTGAAGAATTATCCGTTGTCTTTTTGAACAATATATGCTATCATGGAGGTACAATGAAAAAGCCAATATTTGAGTTCTATACAAGACCAAATGGTCATAATGAATTTATAGAGTTTTATAAATCTTTACCACAAAAAGATAGAGAAAAACTATTAGCGACTATTAACATGATACAAGAGCATGGGCTATTAACAGCCCAGCGTATGGAATGGGTAAAGAAATTAAATAGTGATATTTTTGAAATTCGTTCCAAAGTGTCATCTAATATTCAACGGGTTCTCTACTTTCATGCCGTGGATAATAGATATATTATTACTCATGGATTTACCAAAAAATCTCAAAAAACACCAAATAATGAAATTAAAAAGGCACAACTCATCAAAAAAGAATTTGAAGGAGAACAGAAAAATGGGAACAATTAAATTCGATGATTTCCTAAATGAACAACTTAGTGATAATTCTTTTAATGAAGGCTACCAAGCTGAAAAAGCCATTTTAGAAAGTGCACTGGCTGTTGCTAATGCTCGCTCAAAAGCAGGTTTAACACAGCGCCAACTTTCAGAGCTATCCCATGTTCCTCAATCAACTATCGCTCGTATTGAAAGAGGACATAACACTAGCATTGAAACTATGAGTAAATTAGCTGTAGCTCTTAATCAAGAATTAAAAATTAGTATTGGTTAGTTAGTTTTAGAGAGAAGAAGGATAAAACTTCTTCTCTCTTTTATTACCCAAAATTACCATCTAAAAAATAAAAACTAGAAATTTTTAGTAACTTTAGTCGTAAATTCCGAAAAGAAAAAAGAAAAGACAAGGTCTAAAAACCTTGTCAAATCAATTATACCGGCGGCCGGGGTCGAACCGGCACGTCCTTGCGGACACTGGATTTTGAGTCCAGCGCGTCTGCCAATTCCGCCACGCCGGCAAATAAACTGGGGTAGCTGGATTCGAACCAACGCATGAGGGAGTCAAAGTCCCTTGCCTTACCGCTTGGCTATACCCCAATAAATAGAAAGGCGAATGATGGGAATCGAACCCACGCGTGCCAGAGCCACAATCTGGTGTGTTAACCACTTCACCACATTCGCCATAACGTCAACACGGGCAGTAGGAATTGAACCCACACTGAAGGTTTTGGAGACCTTAGTTCTACCTTTAAACTATGCCCGTAATATGGAAGGGGAGGGATTCGAACCCCCGAACCCGAAGGAGCGGATTTACAGTCCGCCGCGTTTAGCCTCTTCGCTACCCTTCCTAAAAATATAAAATTAATGGCGCGAGACGGAATCGAACCGCCGACACATGGAGCTTCAATCCATTGCTCTACCAACTGAGCTACCGAGCCTTCTATTGCGGGAGCAGGATTTGAACCTACGACCTTCGGGTTATGAGCCCGACGAGCTACCTAGCTGCTCCATCCCGCGTCAACAATATTAAAGGAGGATGTGGGATTCGAACCCACGCACGCTTTTACACGCCTGACGGTTTTCAAGACCGTTCCCTTCAGCCGGACTTGGGTAATCCTCCAAATTATAATAGTCCGTACGGGATTCGAACCCGTGTTACCGCCGTGAAAAGGCGGTGTCTTAACCCCTTGACCAACGGACCATATTTCTAATGGGCACAAGTGGACTCGAACCACCGACCTCACGCTTATCAGGCGTGCGCTCTAACCAGCTGAGCTATGCGCCCATGAAAGTTGGAATAACCAAAATATAAATAAAAGCGGGTGACGAGAATCGAACTCGCGACAACAGCTTGGAAGGCTGTAGTTTTACCACTAAACTACACCCGCATATAAAGTTCTTAATGGGAGTTAACGGGATCGAACCGCTGACCCTCTGCTTGTAAGGCAGATGCTCTCCCAGCTGAGCTAAACTCCCTTTTGCTAAGCGACTACCCTATCTAACAGGGGGCGACCCCCAACTACTTCAGGCGTTCTAGGGCTTAACTGCTGTGTTCGGCATGGGAACAGGTGTATCTCCTAGGCTATCATCACTTAACTCTGATTGATTATCCAATCAAAATTGAATACCTATATCTCCTAACAAGTTTCCGACGCGCTGTCAATTCGTCTCAGTTACTTTGGATAAGTCCTCGAGCTATTAGTATTAGTCCGCTACATGTGTCACCACACTTCCACTCCTAACCTATCTACCTGATCATCTCTCAGGGCTCTTACTGATATGAAATCATGGGAAATCTCATCTTGAGGTGGGCTTCACACTTAGATGCTTTCAGCGTTTATCCCTTCCCTACATAGCTACCCAGCGATGCCTTTGGCAAGACAACTGGTACACCAGCGGTAAGTCCACTCTGGTCCTCTCGTACTAGGAGCAGATCCTCTCAAATTTCCTACGCCCGCGACGGATAGGGACCGAACTGTCTCACGACGTTCTGAACCCAGCTCGCGTGCCGCTTTAATGGGCGAACAGCCCAACCCTTGGGACCGA
>NZ_NETH01000066.1 GCF_003337175.1 Streptococcus gallolyticus | reverse complement strand
TTGCGTTATACCAGAGAAAGAGGCAAGTCCAAAATGGAGGCAAAAGTTGGACTGACTTTAGCGTGCTTAAATCTTAAAAAACTCGCAAAATGGCTGGCAGGATAGCCTTTTTATTTTGCCTAAAATTCCTAAAATAGGCTTATTCAACGTTAAAAACTTCAAAATACAGAAAAAAGACAAACCTCAGAAATAGGGTTTGTCTTCAGTCTGAAACTCTGAGGCTAACCTCAGAGTTTTACTATTTTCGTTTAGTTTTTAACGTCGTCTGTTGCGACATCTTCACCAAACCATTTGTTTGAAATTTCTTGGAATGTACCATCTTGATACAATTTCTTGAAAGCTTGATTAATTTTCTTAACAAGTGTTTTATCGGCTTTACGAGCACCAACGGCAAAGTCTTCACCGTCAAATTCACTTGAAATGATATTGTAGTTATCAAGTTCGCCTTCTTGTTCAAGATAGTAATTAGCATAAACTTTGTCAATCAACAAACCGTCAATACGGTCATTTTTCAAATCGATAAGTGCTTGTGTGAAGGTTTCGTATTGTGTCGCATCGCCACCAGAAACAATGTCCTTCAACACTTCTGGATTTGATGTGAACGCATCGTAACCAGATGACCCTGACTGTGCACCAAGCACTTTATCTTTCATACCAGCAAAGCTTGTAATACCTGATGATTTTTTAGTTACCAAGACTTGCTCGTTAACCATGTATGGGTTTGTGAAGAGGACTTTTTCTGCACGCTCATCTGTGATTGAATAACCGTTCCAAATCAAATCAATGGTTCCGTTATTCAACTCGGTTTCTTTCATATCCCAGTTAATTGATTGCCATTTGACGGTAATACCATATTCTTTAAAGACGGCATTTGCCAAATCAATATCAAAACCGACATTGCTTCCGTCCTCATCCTCGTACCCCATAGGAACAAATGTATTATCAAAGCCGATAGTAATTTCACCGTTTTTAACGTAAGTGTCCCATTGGTCAGTGCTAGTAGCTTTTTTAGATGATGAAGAACTACAAGCTGCCAAAGTTAGTATTGATACAAGCGCCAAAGCGCCCACAAGAACTTTTTTGAATTTCATAAACTCACCTAGTAAGACTTTCTTTATTTTGGATTAATTTTTAAAATATGATCTGAAATGCTTTCTGCAAACTGTAAATCGTGGGTAACAACGATTTGAGTCATGCCAGATTCGCGATTTTGTAAAATCAACTTTTCAACTTCTTGACGCAATTCTGGGTCAAGTGCTGATGTTGGCTCATCATAACCAATAATTTGTGGGTCAATCATCATGGCACGCGCCAAAGCCACACGTTGTTTTTGACCACCTGACAACGAATACGGATAAACGTTAGCATGTTCACCAAGACCAAGGCGTTGAAGCAAGGTAACCGCTTTTTCTTTAGCGGCTTCTTTTGTCATGCCCATTGTTTTTACAGGTGATAAGGTCAAATTATCTAAAACTGATAAATGAGGGAAAAGCTGAAAATCTTGGAAAACAAAACCAAGTAAATTAAGCGTCTCTAAATGGTCGATAGGAACAACTTCGCCATTGTAAATGATTTCCCCAGAATCAATTTTTTCAAGTCCAGCAAGCATGCGTAGCAAGGTTGTCTTTCCGCCACCTGAAGGACCAACGAGAGATAAAATTTTGCCATCTTCAATCGTCAAATTAAAATGATCAAAAATCTTCTTTTGACCAAATTGTTTGGAAATATTTTTTAATTCTAACATCTGGTCACCTCTTATTTATAGTAATTAAATTTTTTCTCAGTTTGTTTTGAAATCAGTGTCACCACACCAATCATTAATAGGTAAATTGCTCCAGCAACAAACATCGGTGCTAATGTGGCATCACGATTGGCTGCGGTTTTACTTGCAAGCAACAAATCGCCCACACCAAGAACGTAAACCAATGATGAATCTTTAACAAGATTAATAATTTCATTGAAAACACTTGGTAAAACAATCTTGAACACTTGCGGTAAGATAATATAATGAATCGTTTGGAGTTGATTTAGTTTTAAAACCTTAGCTGCTTCGTATTGCCCTTTAGGAATGGCTGCAATACCTCCGCGGAAAATTTCTGCAAAATAAGCTGCGTAATTCAACGTGAACGCTAAAATAGCTGCTGGCAAGCGATCCATTACAACACCAATACTCGGCAACACGTAGTAGAAGAAAATTAATTGTAATAGTAGTGGTGTTCCACGCATAATCCAAACATATAACGTCAACAACCATTGTAATGGTTTGAATTTAATCTGCATCAAAAAAGCCAAGACAGCACCAAACGGTATTGACAAAACAATAACAATACAGAAGACTTGCAAAGTTACCTTAGCGCCATCTAACAAGCTTGGCAGAACTTGTAAAATATATGACATGTGATCTCCTAAATAGAATTTGCTTCTATTATACCAAAATTTCAGACGGTTTGAATACATCTGAGAATATTTTTACATAAAAAGTATAAAAATAACGGACATTTGCTGACTAGTCTCTGCTTAAAAATTTTTCCAAAAGTCGTCATCAAACTAAAAAACTAGACATCTCGTCTAGCTTTCAATCATTACAATTTTTTAACAAACTCTGATTTTAATTTCATTGCGCCAAAACCATCAATTTTACAATCAATGTTGTGGTCACCTTCAACAAGACGAATGTTTTTCACACGAGTACCTTGTTTAAGATCTTTTGGTGCACCTTTTACTTTTAGATTTTTCACGATAGTAACGCTATCTCCGTCAGCAAGACGTGTACCGTTGCTATCAAGAACAACCAAGCCTTCTTCTTCAACTGAATCGCTTGGATTCCATTCATAAGCGCACTCTGGGCAAACTAGTAATAAACCATCTTCGTAAACATACTCAGAGTTACATTGTGGACAATTTGGTAAAGACATCATTTCTCCTTATCAAAAACAGCTATAACTTTTTATTTCCGACTTCAAAAAGTTACATTCCCCATTTTACCCTAGAAATCGCTATTTGACAAGAGATTATTCCACAGTAACCGCTTTTGCCAAGTTACGTGGTTTATCAACGTCAAGACCACGTTGTAGAGAAGCAAAGTAAGCAATGAGTTGTGTTGGAATTACCATTGAAATGCTTGTTAAATAGGGATGAACTTGGTTAACAACAATATCATCTCCTGGCTTAGCCAATTCTTCTTCAACGACTGTCAACACATTTGCACCACGCGCAGAAACCTCTTGAATATTACCACGTGTGTGACTAGCAATCGCTTCGCTTGATGAAATCAAACCAAGAACTGGTGTACCATCTTCAATCAATGAAATGGTACCATGTTTCAATTCGCCTGCAGCAAATCCTTCACATTGAATGTAAGAAATTTCTTTTAATTTCAAACTTGCTTCCATCGCAACGTAGTAATCATTGCCACGGCCAATGTAGAAAGCATTGCGAGTTGTTTTAAGCAGTGCTTCCACTTTTTCAGCAATCACATCTTTTTCTGACAAGGTTGCTTCGATAGATTGTGCAACGATAGATAGTTCATGTACCAAATCAAACTCAAACGCTTCTTTTTTGCCGTTTGCTTCACCGACAGCCTTAGCCAAAAAGGCTAAAGCAGCGATTTGTGCTGTGTAAGCTTTCGTTGATGCAACGGCAATTTCAGGACCAGCGTGTAAAAGCATGGTATAAGTGGCTTCACGTGATAAGGTTGACCCAGGAACATTGGTAACTGTCAAACTTGGAATCCCCATTTGATTGGCTTTTACCAAAACTTGACGACTATCAGCCGTCTCACCTGATTGGCTAAGCAAGATAAACATTGGTTTCTTGCTCAAAAGTGGCATATTATAGCCCCATTCTGAAGCAATTCCAAGCTCAACTGGTGTGTCCGTCAATTTTTCAAGTATTGCTTTTGAGGCAAAACCAGCATTGTAAGACGTTCCTGCTGCCAAGATATAAATACGATCAGCCTCTTGAACTGTCTTAACAATATCAGGATCAACAACCATATTTCCTTTGCTATCTGAGTAGGTATTAATCAATTTACGCATAACAGTTGGTTGTTCATCGATTTCTTTCAACATATAGTAAGGGTAAGTTCCTTTACCAATATCTGACAAATCAAGCTCAGCTGTATATGATTCGCGTTCAATTTCATTGCCTTCATAATCAGTAACTGTCGCAGAATCTTTAGTCAAGACAACCAATTCTTTATCATGAATTTCCATAAATTCACTTGTTTCACGAATCATTGCCATCGCATCTGAACATACCATGTTGTAACCATCACCTAAACCAATCAAAAGTGGTGATTTATTTTTAGCAACATAAATTGTATCTGCATCTTCTGAATCAACAAGAGCAAAAGCGTATGAACCTTCGATGATAGTCAAAGCTTTCTTGAAAGCTTCAAGAACTGATAAACCTTCTGAAACCAATTGTCCAACTAAATGAACAGCAATTTCTGTATCTGTGTCACCCTGCAAATGGTGATTAGAAAGATACTTTTCTTTGATTTGCAAATAGTTTTCAATAACACCATTGTGAACTAGGACAAAACGCCCTGTTTCTGATGTATGCGGGTGAGCATTTGTCTCTGTTGCTTGACCATGAGTTGCCCAACGTGTGTGACCAATTCCTGTATAGCCTACCACATCAATACCGATTTTAGCACGAAGATCTGAAATACGTCCAACAGATTTAATCAAACGTCCTTGTTCTGTACCGTTAGTCACGTAAATACCTGCAGAGTCATAACCGCGGTATTCGAGCTTTTCAAGACCTTGCATCAAAATGTCCGTTGCGTTTTTATTTCCTACAACACCAACAATTCCACACATAAATGTCACCTTTAGCAAGACTTCACTTGCTAATTCTTTCTTATTTTTTAAATTGGTATAGCCTAATAAAGACTCCCTAAAACTTAACAACATCAGTATATAACTTTACTTTTATATTGTCAATAATTAAATTGGTATAGTTTTGAATATACCAATTATTAATTGGTATATCTCATAAAAAAACAGAGCAGCTACTGCTACTCTGTTGTGATAAAACCAAATGTACTTAATGGCAATAGTTTAAACGTGACGACACCACGGATTTGACTTTCTTTAATCAAACCAAATGTACGACTATCATTTGTGTTTTGACGGTTATCATTTAACACCAGATAACTGCCCTTGGGCACCTCGCTATAGTTATCATTCGTGATAGTATTAACGGAAAAATCAGATGTAAAGGCTTGTTGTTGATTATCCGATGTCGATAAGTATTCAGATTTGATTTGGCTAATGTATGGCTCTTCTTGAACTTCGTTGTCAATATACAGGATATCGTCCATAACCGTCGCACTTTCACCAGCAGTTGCAATAACACGACTAATATAAAAAGTACCATCAACCTCATAGACAATAAAATCCTTGTATTGAGGGGTCTGATTACGATTGACAACTACAACATCCCCATTTGACAAATACGAATTAGCTGCATCTTCATGAACCTTAAAGGTTGAAAAAACAAAAATCTTCAACAAAAACACCGCTAAAATAGCAATTAAACCGATAATAATATTCCGAATAAAATCGCGCTTTACCATACATCATTTCTCCTATTCTTTCTTCTATTATATCATTTTTCATTGTATAAAAAAAGACACTGTTTCCATAAATATAAGAACGCTAAAAAAATTAATACTATCATTTAGTTTTAAAAACGTTTACAGCGCTTTCAAGTAATTATCTACATTAAATTCTTCTTTAAAACTCAAATAGGATTCAAAATAAAGAGTCAATTCTCAAAAGAAAACTAAAATAGTATAATAGGAAGGCGTTTTATTATAACCCCTTTTGCCCTACACCCTATATTTGACATAAAAAAAGCCCTATCACACAGGCGATAAAGCTTGATATGATAGGCTTTTCCATTATTTAATTATTTTACAGTACGGGAAGTGTAGCTTCATTTTTAATACATAAATAATAGTAGAAAACATTGAAAAATAAGCATTTATAAAACTGAAACCATTCTTCTTTTTCAAGGTAAAAATACAAAAGTTTTAAACTTATGCCCCTTTTGTGCCCCTTGGGAGCTTAAAAATATCATTTTATTACTCTTTTACCTTTTATTAATATACGATTATTAATGTATATTATACAGAGTCGTTATAACCACAATTTGCCAATAAGTCCATTTTAACGGCAATAAAAAAGAGCTAGCTCGCGCTAGGATTAGTTATGCCACGTTATACCTTTTACAGCAGTCTGTCTTGAGCCTTTGTAAATATTATTACGACTTTCATGTAATGTGATCGGTATGAAATTATTAAATTTATCTCTTCTTAAACCTAAAACAACAATACGTTTTTGTTCATTCTTATAAAATACAACGCTCAAGTTCATTGTATTTCTTTTTAAATCTTTTTCAAGCAAACAAATCTTAACTTTGTCTTGATAAAAAATTTCATAAAAGAACTCATAATTTCTGATTCTTGGAATAATATCTTTAAACTCTGGACGCTTTGAAAAGTCATTTAAACGAAAAGAATTATTTCGCACCGCTTCAATCCAAGATGTGGCTGTATATCTTGTGTGTAACTTATGGATTCCTAAAAGATGAAATAAATTAGTTGCATTAAAAACAACTGTAAATTCTGGGAGTTTCTTATATCCAGTCTCCACAGTACATTTTTTATGACAAAAATTTAGCTCATAATCTTCAAGAATCTCTTTTAGCTCCACATCAATAAAACTTTCTACAAAATAAAAAAGCACGGCTGGATAACCTCCAGCGGGGTTAACGATTAGAGACAAGCAACTTCTCTAACTCCTCATTGTGCTTTTTAGGCTTATCGCCGAGGAACAGTTTTTAAGCTCTGCCAAGCCACATAATGTGCTTCAATTATGTGTTCGTATCACTACGAATTTAATAACACTACCGATTAACGGCTAGACGGCAAAGAACAGCACGATTGCTTCTTCGCAACTATATTATGCCATAGTTTTAAACTTATTGCAACTTATAAATACTTATTTTTTGTTTCTAAAAATGCAAATTTTCTTTGCAAAAACGAAACTTTTTAGCGTTTTACGTTTTTTACTTATATTTATACTGTAAAAAAAATACAAAACCACCCCCAGCCTAAGCCGAGAGCGTGTTAAAGTGTTTGCTATTTAATTTTAAGCGTTTGCCCTGCATAAATCAAGTTTGGATTAGCTAGACCATTAAGACTTGCAATTGATTGGTAGCTTGTGCCATAACGACTTGCAATGCTTGATAGGTTATCACCAGATTGAACAGTATAGTAAACTGAACTACTATTAGTTGAACCAGTTACTTGCAAGACTTGTCCAGCGTAGATAAGGTTAGGGTTTGAAATACCGTTAAGACTTGCTAGTGTTTGATAGCTTGTTCCGAATTTTGAAGCAATACCAGAAAGCGTGTCACCAGATTGAACTGTGTAAGTGCTAGTTGTAGTTGATTGCGTTGCTTGTGTGTTAGCTACTGAAATAATTTCAACGTCTGATTTATTAATCCATGAGTTGATACCAGAAAGCAATACACGATTGCCAGACACTTGTGCTACGTCATATGTGCGACCTTTAACCCAGTCTGGAATACCTTCACCAGTCGCCCATGCGTTAGCACTAAATTTAACCTTAACTTGATTTCCTACAGCAATGTCAGATTTAGGCGTGTTGTCCGCTTGTTGACCTTGACTAATCGCTGGTGTTTCAGTTTTAGGATTATTGTTCTTAGTATAGCCATTGTCCGTAATACCGGTTAAATCGACGTTACCGTCAAGACCGCCTGCGATGTAAGTTGACGTAAATTGGTAGATTGCTACACCGTCCATACTTGGAAAGACATTATAATTTGGTGTTGGCGTTACATTATAGTCTGGATAAGCAGCCATCCAAAGTGAATTTGGGAACTCACGAATGATTTGGTCGACATACACGTTAGCAACTGTGTAAGGCTTGTAGCTGTAATACATAGGTGTATAACCTGCCGCTTTAATCATACGCATACCGTGCAAGATTGCGTTAGTATTCGCTTGTTTATCTGCGCTAGCGCCACTTTCGTAGTCCAAGGCTACGATTGAACCTTTAGGCGTTTGAACCTGTGGTAAGAATGTATTTAAGACTTGTTCGCCTAGGCTTGCATTTCCGCCGACTTGATACCAAATATAAGTATGTGCGCGTTTGCCTTGAGCGATAGCCGAAGCAACTTGCGTTTCGTATGTCGTCTGTCCGTACATAC
>NZ_NETH01000065.1 GCF_003337175.1 Streptococcus gallolyticus | reverse complement strand
GATAGCGAAAGAGGTCACGGAGTTGCCTGATTTTAAGAGGAGGGATAAAGCTGGAAGCGACTAAATCGTGCTTAAAGAGGTCGGCTATCCACTGAGCATCTTTCTTGTCGGTCTTCTTTCCACGAATTGCTTTGACATACTTTGGATGAGCTAAGCAAATGTTACAAGAGTTTTCAAGGATATTGAAGACAGGAATCCAGTATTTACCAGTTGATTCCATACAGACATCAAAGCAGGAATAGTATTCCAACCAATCTTGTAGCTGAAGAAGTCCATTCGTAAAGGTAGAGAACCGTTTACGGTGGTAGCTAGTAATTCCATGATTGTCGGTGATGGCAATAACCGCTACAATAAAAGTTTTATGCACATCAATGCCACAACAATTTGGGTAAACAATTTTTAACATGAGGGGTCTCCCTTCACCAAAATTTGAGAAGAGCCTATCCCTTGACTGCTCATTCCTTTTCACAAACGAGTCGCTTATCCAATTATAAGTTTACGTGCTCTTAGTCACAGTTAGTTGTGCTTGATGGGATGAGCTACACCTATAAATATGCGAGGTAGTAGCTGAACTACTCACTTACTCTCCTCCCCGTGATTTGTAGTAGTGATAGGTCTTCTCACTTTAATTATAAATCAAAATAAAGAGCACAGCACTTTTTCATTCAGTGTTGTGCCTTGAGTGAAACGAAAGGAATGAATTATAAATATGAAACTCGCAACAAGGATTAACTCATATCTTAGAATTGATGGATATGATTTAGACAAAACATTTGCTGATTTTGAAACAGCTGGGATTGGATATGTAGATCTTAATTATCCAGAACATGTGAAAGATAAATCACCGAGTGAAATCAAAGATCTATTGAATAAACATCATCTTAAGTTAAATGGTGTTGCCCTACGATTTAGAGGTGACTTTATTAATGGTGAGTTAGGTAACTCAGATCCAGAAATTGCTAATAAAGCTCTTCAACTTTGCAAAGACGCAGTGGATTATTGTCGAGAAGCTGGAGGACAAGTAGTGACAATTTGGCTTGGTTTTGATGGATTTGATTATAATTTCCAAATTAACTACAGAAAAGTTTGGGATCAACTTGTTCATGCTTACCAAACGGTTTGTGATTATGCACCAGACTTGAAGATTAGCATCGAATACAAGCCCTATGAAGAACGTGCCTATGCTTTTGTTGATAGTATGGGTGTAACTGGGATGCTTCTAAACGATGTTAATCGGAAAAACATTGGTGTAACTTTGGATTACACCCATATGCTAATGAAACATGAGAATCCGGCATTTGCAGCTGATATCTTTGGTAGCCGGAGACAGTTGTATGGTATTCATGCAAATGATGGCTATGGAGTTGCTGACGATGGATTGATGATTGGTACAGCTTCCCCATTTAAAACATTAGAGTTTCTTTATTATCTAAAGAAATATAATTATGATGGTGTCATTTACTTTGATACATTCCCAGTAATTGAACCAGCAGTCGAAGAAGCTGAGATTAACGTTCAAATGATTACTCATATGAATCAACTAATTGATGATTTAGGACTTGATTACATTCAATCAGTTATTGATAAGAACGATGCAATTGAAGCAAGTAAATTAATGTTAACCTTCTTTAAAGGAAATAAGTAAAAGTGAAAGAGGTATAGGTTATGGCTGACTACAAAGCTACGGCAAAAGGAATATTGGATCATGTTGGTGGTTCTGAAAATATTGTCAATATGACACACTGTGCAACTCGCTTACGCTTGAATCTTAAAGATCCATCTAAGGCAGATGATGAAGCTGTAAAAAATGTTGAAGGTGTAGTGAATGTCATTGACAAAGCAGGACAATATCAAATTCTAATTGGTATTGAAGTTCCTCACGTTTATGATGAGTTTGAATCCTTAGTTAAAGGTAGTAATGAAATATCCCTTGATGAGAGAGCGAGTCAAGGTGGAAGTGTTATTAGTAAAATATTTTCCGCTATTTCTGGTATTTTCTCTCCATTGCTTCCTGCCTTAGCTGGTTCTGGTATTTTGAGAGGGTTACTAATTCTTAGCGTTCAACTAGGTTGGATTAGTGAAAGTAGTGGTACGTATACAATTTTGTATTCTGCATCTATGGCGGTATTTTACTTCTTACCAGTCCTCTTAGCTTTCTCATCTGCAAGACGTTTTGGTGCTAGTCCGTTTATCTCAGCATTGATTGGTGCAGCACTTTTGTATCCTGACTTTATCGCACTTATGGGTGATAAAGGTAATGGTGCAACAACTTCATTCTTTGGAATTCCTGTTGTATTGATGAATTATAACTCTACAGTAGTTCCAATTATCCTAGCAATTTGGGCTTATTCATACCTTTATAAATGGTTGGATAAACACATCCCTGAAACATTAAAACTTGTTATTGTTCCTCTTGTTTCACTTGTAATCATGGTTCCTCTTACTGTTATTGTAATCGGTCCTCTTGGTGTTTATGGTGGTGAATTGATTGCGAATGTCGTTAACTGGCTTATTGAACGTAGTGGTGTTCTTACTGGTATTCTTATCGGTGGTGGCTGGAGTGTTCTTGTCAGCTTCGGTATCCACTGGGCAGTCAACCCAATCATGATTAATAACATTTCACAAGTTGGTTATGATTACATCTGTCCGTTAACATTTGCTTGTAACTTTGCGGTTATTGGTACAGCATTTGGTGTTTGGTTGAAAGCTAAAGATAAAAATCTTAAAAACTTTGCCATGACTGGTGTGGTTACTATTGCATTGTCAGCCATTATTGAACCAACGCTTTTTGGTATGTTAGTTAAAAACAAAAAATTATTCTTAGCTCAAATTATTGCTGGTGCTTGTGGTGGTGCTTACCTAGGACTTATGAAAGTAGTTACAAATGCTTTTGTATTTGGTAGTGTAACAACATTCCCTGCATTTTTCCAAAACAATGCTAATGTTATTAATGGTATTATTGGTTTAGGTATTGCAACAGTAGTCGGAGCAGTCCTTGGTTTCATCTTTACAGGTCGTGAAGATAAACTTGCTTAAATTGCCTTTGGTGAAATAACAATTTAAATATGGTATTATTAATATGAACTAGATGAGGTGATAGTTAATGATTCCATATGAAAGACAGCAAAAAATACTAGGTCTATTGAAAGAAACTGAGTTAGTAAAATTTGGTGAGATTCAGCAAACTTTTCCAAGTGTATCTGCATCAACACTTCGCCGTGATTTAAAAGAACTTGAAAAAAATAATAAAGTGGAGTATTTATCTGGTGGTGCAATTAAGTTAATGTCTACGGTTGGAGAAATTCCTATAACGATGAGGAATGCTTTGTACAATGAGAAGAAAACTAAAATTGCTAAACTAGCATCTGAACTAATTAATACTGGGGATGTTATTTATCTTGATTCAGGATCAACATGTTCAGCATTATTTAGAGAGATAATCAATAAAAAAATCACTATTTATACGACTAATACAGATATTTTCACTATTCGAAATGAGTTTGAGGCTGAAATAATTTTGTTAGGAGGGCAATTCAATTATGTCAACTCCTCTGTGAGTGGTGCATTAACTGAAGATAATCTTAGAAATATTTATTTTGGAAAATCTTTTTTAGGAGTTAATGGTGTTGACGAGAAGTTTGGAGTAACAACTCCAACAATTGTTGAGGCAACAAAAAAACGTATCGTTAAAGAACACTCAGATAATGTCTACTTGCTATGTGATAGCTCTAAGTTTCATAATTTATCAAATGTGAAAGCATTTGATTTAAAGGATGTAACTATCATATCTGACGAATCTGATGAAGATATCAGCAAAGTTATCAATCTAATCTTTAATTGAGTTTTACCAACTTCACTATAGGCCTTTAAATGGGCCTATTTTTTATTATTGAGGTGAAGTATGAAAAAATTATTATGTCCAAGCATGATGTGTGCTGACTTTGAGAATCTGAAAGAAGAAGTATCTCTACTAAATGATGCTGATGTAGATATTTATCATTGTGATGTGATGGATGGAAATTTTGTACCAAACATAACAATGGGAATAAATGATATAAGGGCAGTTAGAAAGAATACAAATAAATTAGTAGATTGTCACTTAATGATTGAAAATCCAGGCAATAAACTAGACTGGTTTATAGATGCTGGAGTTGACTTGATTTATATTCATCCAGAAAGTGAATGTTATGTCGTCAAGTCACTATCTTATATTAAAGATAAAGGAAAATTAGCAGGATTAGCCATAAATCCAGATACAAGTGTTGAAACAGTTTCTGAAATGCTCGAGCTAGTTGATTATATCTTAGTTATGACTGTCAATCCTGGATTTGCTGGTCAAAAATTTATAGATTTTACCAAAAAGAAAGTTGCTAAATTAATAGAGCTAAGGGAGAATTATCACTATAAAATCATGATTGATGGTGCTTGTAGTCCAGAAGTTATACAAGAATTAAGCGAGATGGGCGCTGATGGCTTCATCTTAGGAACGAGTGCGTTATTTGGTAATGAACGTACATATAAAGAAATTATTAAGGAGTTGCAAGAACTATGAAAATTGGTATTGGGAATGACCATGTTGCAGTGGAGTACAAAGAAGAAATTAGCAAATACATTCAAGAAAAGTATGGGTATGAAATTGTGAACTTTGGGACAGATAGCACTGAACGATTTAATTATCCAGAATCAGGGAAAGCTGTTGCGGATGCTGTTGCAGGAGGCACGGTGGATAAGGGAATCGTTATTTGTGGCACTGGGGTGGGAATCGGAATTTCTGCTAATAAAGTGAAAGGCATTCGATGTGTTATCTGTAGTGAGCCATACTCTGCTAGATTATCAAGACAGCATAACAATACAAATATGCTTGCTTTTGGTTCAAGAGTTGTTGGCCTTGAGTTGGCAAAAATGATTGTTGATGAGTGGCTCACAGCTGAATATGAAGGAGGCCGTCATCAAGTGCGAGTAGATATGATTAGTGAGATGGAAAAATAAAAGCTCAAAATATTAACGCTTACATTTTTGTGGTGTATAATAAGAGCAATCAGGCATGTAACTAATAATGTAGTCAGGAGTTTTATAGCTTAGTAGCTCTTTGTGGTTGCTAAGCTTATGAAGTTTTTTTGAACAAATAACTGATTGACATCTGTTCAATTCAATTTACGTACGAGGTACATTATGGATTACAATAAAACTACAAAAGAAATCGTAGAGAATATTGGTAGAAAAACATACTAAGATTAGTAGCGAAGAAATTTCCGACAGGAGAAAGTGGCTCACTACTTTTTCTGTATGTTAAAGTAGTGGTGTCTTGTTAAGGTGTGGACTCTTTTGACGCTAGACGTAAAGTGTTGAAAATGAAATTACTAAAACGAAGGGTTATTTAAGATAGAGAGGTATCATCATGAACAGTTTTCGGTATTGATGTGAGTAAAGCAAAGTCAAGGGTTACTATTTTAATTAATGAGTTTTATTAAAATTTGCTAGATTTAAGCCGCTTTTATCAGAATTTGAAAGAGGATATTGCTCCGTGCCATAACGCTGACTTCTAAAAAGATAATCGCAAATCCACCAATCGTCTCTGTACATCGTCTTATTAGGACAATGTATTACCTTATAACGCATAACAAACTTTACGACTACCATTTAACTCAAATCCACTAAAGCTCGTTATGCCAAACTGTTGTAATACCTTATTTTTAATAGATAGTAAGGTGTTGATTTTGTATATATTTTTTGAAAAAACAGCTAATAGTGTTCTCTTAGGGAAGTTACCCTAAACTTTTTTCTTAAGAAATTCCTTGTGGTGCTTGACAAGTGGTAGAAAAAGACTGAAGAGAATGATCACAACTAGGTTGTTTCTTCAGTCTGTGTTTAACTATTTTATAAAGAATATGACTTAAAGGAATGTTTCCAACTCATCCCAATTAATAAAATTGATAAAAATATTTTGATAGCGAACCAAATCATCAATCTGTTTTAAGAAAACTTCAGCGATTTTAGCTTGAAATAGCTTTGAGACTTGGCTGTTTACAATTAGTATCCCTGGAATTTCTTCGGTACTTCCGTGTAAAATATAGCCTTCCTCATAGTTCTCAGGGTGTTGAATAATGTCATCTAGTAACTCCTGAATACTTGTTCGGGTTGTCTGGTCAATCATTGGACGCTTTTCTTCTGTTACAAAGTCAAACTCCTCAAAGAACTTTTCCTCCGCAAATGCGATAGCATCTTTAGCTGTTTCTAAACTGTTATAGCGATTTAGCCATCTTAAGTACTCCATGGCTACTTTAATATCGTCTTCTTCCGTCTTTATTTTGGATACATCAATAGTGTAATTTGTAATTGGTAAATAGTATTTGTCAATGGGAACATCTTCTAAGTAAGAGGTTATGTGAGTTGTGTTTAGAAAATGGTCAATGAGGCTTTTGACCATAAATCCCATTTTAAAAATACTATCTGATTGCAACTTTTTCAGAGCTTCAGGGACAATGGTTTTGACAAATTGCTTGTGATACCAAACATCAAAGGAGTTATTGATACGGTTAAAGCGAAATGGTACCTGTTCGTCATCAAAGAGTGGCACGATGACATGTTCCTGAAATGATGTGACGACTTTATTCTTAATTAATCGCCAAATGATTTCAAACATTGCCATATAGTCAATATCGGTATTGTTATTTTGAACTCCTTTGAGGTGACGCCATCTTCCGAAATCACCAAAGATATAAAATAATTCCAAAAACGAATCAACCATTTTTGTATCAATATTAGTTTGCATCTTCGTTTGATCAATGGTTAATCCCACGTTGTTATCATCGGGAACAATTTGATAGAAGAGTTGGGAAAACAGATGATAGAGGGTAAACTCTAGCAGCGTGCTATCCCCAAAAATCAATTCGGATTTTTCAATCCCAAAATAGTCAGTGTAATCAGCTAGTAGTGTATCACTAGCAAAATTTCGACTCTTGGGATTAACGCCTTTTTCAATGCGATTGATAGCCGTTTTTTGACCATTTGAAATTAGCTCGGCTGGCGTATTCTGACGTAGATCTTTAAAGCGTGCTGAAATCATCTCACGTAAAACTTTTTCTAAATCAAGCATCTATTTTACCTCCATTTTTAATATAGCAATCTCTTTTGTTCTAAAACGTTTAGTCACTCAATTGGCATAAAGTGTCCGATAACTTTCCCAATAATTTTGGGTTCCTCCTCGTAAGAAAAGAATCGATCTGGAATAGTAGGGTTAATCGAAACTAACCGTATGCCAGTTGCTTCTCGATAAACTTTTTTAATAAAACTTTCCCCATTACAAACTAAGGCATAAACAGCCCCATCATAATCAAAGCCTGTTTCACGAATTAGAGCAACCTCACCATTTAGGTAAGTTGGTTCCATCGAATTTCCTTTGATCCATGTCGCAATATCATAAGAATAGTCTCGGTCGACAAAAACTTCACGGGTTGTATATTCATCCCCAATCATTTCCCCAGAGCCGGCTGATAAGCTAATATCATCAAGAACTTGTATAGGTAGTTTTGAATGACGTTGCCACTCACGGCTAATACTTGAGGGGTGCTGGTTAATAGTCGTGCTATTTGAGAAAAGGTCATCCTTTTAGTACGATAAATCAGAATACTTTCTCGTTCATCTATGGTAAAATGATGGTAGCTCATAAGATTTCCTTTCGTAAGATGTTTGTTCAATCCTATTTTACTAGAAAATCTTATGAGTTTTTATTGTGCACTTATATTGTAAATTCAAGGTATTAAAAAAGAGAAGAAATTTCATCTTTCTTCTCTTTTCTCAGCCCGAACTGAAAAATCATCCCTCACCTTGTGCAGGACTTTCTTGAGGTTGCGGCGTTTTGTCTTACGCTCATCTTTCCCCTTGGTTGGTGTTTGCTCAATCGCTTGATTTAGATCAGCCAATTCTTCTTCAAGAAGATGGGCAAAATCAAGCAATTGTGTTGAAGAAATGCTCTCTTCGCTATCCAGTTCAATGGCTTGATGGATGAGAGGGCTTATTTCTTCTTGGAAGTAAGTCTGAATCTGCTCTTGAAGTTTGGCTGAAAACCTATCTGTAGCCTTTTTCCAGACAAAGCTATATTTGTTGGCATTGGCCTCAATCTTAGTACCATCAATAGATAAGCAATCCAGTGTCACCAATTCTTCCATTTTTAACTGGAGACTGAAAGCAATAAAGAGGTCACGGATGAGCTTTTCCATACCTTCTGCCACACGAAAACGATTGATCGTGCGATAAGACACCACCAATTGACCGGTCAGGTATTGCATGGCTAGATTTTCCACCATCATCTTCTCAATCTTACGACCCGAGAAAACACCTTGAGAATAGGCGAATACTAAAGCAGATAGCAGCAGTTTGGGATGATAGGATGGTCGCCCAAAAGTATGGA
>NZ_NETH01000064.1 GCF_003337175.1 Streptococcus gallolyticus | reverse complement strand
GCTTGACATTATCTTCCCTGAACTCCATGGAATTGTTAGTAATCTTCATAATCAGTTTATCTATGAGTTATTGACTAAGTATCCTTCTGCTCAAAAGATAGCTCGTGCTAGATTCTCATCATTGCTTAACATCAAACGACTAACCGCTGATAAGGCTCATCAGATACAAGAAATAGCCAAACAAACTATTGGTAATGCTTCTACCGCTTTATCCTTAGAATTAGTGCAATTAATTGAAAGCATTAAACACTACGATAAGCAGATTAACCAAGTCCAAGAAGAAATTAATCTCTTGATGGCTGAATTGAACTCTCCTATTACTTCTATTCCTGGAATTGGGAATCGCCTTGGTGCCATTATTCTAGCTGAAATTAAGAACATTCATAACTTCAAGAATCCGAATCAACTCCAAGCCTTTGCAGGTCTAGACCCTGCCATTTACCAATCAGGACAGATGGATAAGACTGGACATATGGTAAAACGAGGCTCCTCTTATCTAAGGTATGCCCTAATACAAGCTGCCAAACTTATCTCGATTTACTCACCTCATTTTAAAGCCTATTTAAAGCTAAAAATCAGTCAAGGAAAACACTATAATGTCGCTGTGACACTTGTTGCCAAGAAACTTATTCGTATCATTTATCATCTGCTCAAAAACATTCAAACCTTTGATGAAGCTAAACTAAGATAAAAATACAGAAGTCAAGAATACTTTTTAAAACTTGCTCAAAAGCAAGATTTTTTGCGTGTCTAAATTGAGCTTTTAGACGAAAAGTAGTAAAATAACAAGTGCATTCTCCAGACGATTGAGTAACTTGCATTCAAGTTTATCGCAGTGAGGGTGTTTTTTTATTTTTTAGAATTTCCTCTTGACTTTTTATATAGAATGTCTCCTTGATTTTACTAAGTCTAGTATATCAAAAAACGAGCTCGTAAGCTTGTTTACCTCTTAACTAAATATCTTTTTTCATCAATATGTATGACTGACGATAAAAAGTGATAAGACCAAGGAAAGTAACGAACAATGGTAAAATGGTCACCACAAAGACATTAGTTAATTGGAAAGCATTCGCTGAAAATCTGATAATACCACATAGAAAAAGGCAATCAGAGGTGCAATAAATGTCCTTGTGACTTGGTCTCTTCTATAAAACATAATACCCAATCCGCAAAGAAGCGCAGCAAGAGCTAGACTGATAATCGTAGGTAATATTATTCTTGGACCTGTCACCCAGGCTTCAAGTTTAATTTTTAGAAAAATGAGGACAATAAACATTAGGATTAGAGCAAGAAGAGCTCCGTATTTAATTACTCTATTTTTCAAAAAGGTAAAGCAATAGACACTTCTTTTAAAGATGTAAAAAATAAAGCAAACACCAAGTACACCGAAGAGAATATCACTCAAATAACCAACTAAGTTCAAAGTAACCAGTCCATGCGAGGCAAAATCACTCCAAAAACGGAAATAGCACAAAATACCAACGATTATTCCTAAAAGTTTAGCAAGACTTAATTTAGTGGCTACATTAGATTCTTTAATCAGGTCATCCACCATTTGCTTCGGTTCATCCCCAAAATAATCCACAGCAGAAACGCCATCGGCTTCAGCTGCTTTCAGATCCAAAGCTAGTTGAAGAATAAGCTGGCGAATAGCAATTTCATCTCTAAAGAAACTTGAAAATATCATGTATTCTTGAATTTTTTCAAAAAAGTCTCTATTCTCGGGCTTTAAACTAACAATGATGTCTTCTGTTTGGTGATAGTAATTATTAAGAGTATTTTGCATTCGTTCTATCCTCCTCTAAATTTGAAACCTTATTTACTAATCCGTGCCATTCATCCCAAAAATCTGCTAAATACGCTTCCCCTTTTACCGTTATTTGAAAATATTTTCGTGGTGGACCGTCTTGAGAAGGTTTCATACATGACGTAATCATTTCCTTCTTCTCCAATTTTTGCAAAAGTGGATAGACCGTTCCTGCAACAATATTGGTAAAACCAGCCGCTTTCAATCGCTGAACCAATTCATAGCCATAAATATCCTCTTTGGCAATGATTTGAAGAACACAACCGTCTAATACCCTTTTTAGCAACTGTGTTTCGCGCATACCAAACTCCCTCTTTTTTGACTAGTATGTATTACAAACTAGTTGATTTACTGTCCTTGTAATACATTTTCACTATTATGTAAAGCAAAATAGTAAAAATAAAAAAATCAACCCAGGATAGGTTGATTCTAGATGTTGACAAAGCTACTTTTTACTAGAAATAAGTTACAAAAAATTATTATTTCTAGTTAATTTTAGAATTATTTGTGAGTAAAGCGAACACAAAAGCGATACTTCCTGCCGTGGTGAAAATGGCTAAAATATTAATAAAATCAGCCATCCGTAAGTTTTGAGGGAGTGGTACAGAATCCCAATAGTCATAGTTCGTTGTACCACCCCCGCACAGTTGACTAGATTGGTCGCAATTTTGCGAAGCAAAATGAGAACTGCCAGTCAACCACTGCGACTCTTAGGGATTCCTTGGATTCCTTCAACAGTCCACTGGACTGTCAAACCTACCGACGGCTCAAACCATCCAGTGGATGGCTTGAGGTCTGAGCCTAGAAATAAAAAAGCGATGAACTTAAAGAAAGTATCAAAAAGACTTTTTCTCCAGTCTAAACCAATCTAATATAGGTTGATTTCATAGGTTATCGTCCTAAGATTTTCTTTAAAAGCGTGATTGTTTTATGCAGCATTGGACGTGGATAATAACGGAATGTTCCCATTTTGCGGACAATATAGCCATTAAAGTTTTGTTTGAAACGAAGAACACCATCACTACCATCGAAAATCCCTTGAATACCAAGGAAAGTATAAAAATGAATGCCACGATTTAATGCTTCTGTCATCACGTGTTCTTGAAGGGCGACAGGTGCATAGAATTTGTTAAAGTCCGTATAAGAGCCACTAAAGAGATAAACAGCTTCTTGCGGTGTATAAATAAATAGACTACCTGCCAAAACCACATCTTCTGAACCATGTTTTTCAATTAACTCTTTGGCTTCGTTGATACGAACATCAAAGGTTGCAATTTGTTTATCTAGTTGTGCCTTTTGTTTATTGACCTTAGCTGAGTTAACACCGTCAGCAATTTTTTGATTTAAAACAGCTAGTTCAGAAGCAATTGTTTCATGGCTAGCCTGAAGATTTTTAAGATAATCTTGGAAATTAATCGTTGCAATCATAAATTCGCATTTATCACCAAAACTATCGTAAAAAGCTTCATAATAATCTAACGGTTTATCAACGTATTCGCGACGTTCTGAAGTTGATGCTGTAATTTCTTTAAAAATGTGGAGTTCAGCACGCTCTAGACGACGCACGTTAATACCAAAAGAATTTGTTTTGTTAGCTAGCGGACGTCCTTTTTTGCTAAATGACTTGCGAAGCGTTTCAGGTGTCAATCCTGTCAAATCTTTGACATAATGCCAATCTGGCTCGCCACCAGGATAACCAGTTTGCAGACCATCAAATTGATAGCCAAGTTCTATCAGACACGTAATCAGTTCAGGCTTTTCATCGTCATTTGGCTCACCGTGACTATCAAATGTTTGATAAGTATCGTAAGGCTTGACAATCAGTTCAAGCGCCCCATTTTCCTTGGCATAAGCTTGTAATTCTCTGTAAAATTCAGCCAGATAAGCCGTATCTGTCGAAGCAGGACCCGAATTAATTTCCATGTGAAGTCCGCCTGTCATCGGCATGCTGTACAAAACACCCGCCACTTGGATAGCTCCATCTGCTTCCAAACCTAGAAAAGTAATATCAAACCCACGTTTTTCAAGCAAATCCGCCATTTCAACAGATTGCATAAACGAACGTTCTTTAAATGTGGCACTCACTTGTTCATAATCTTCTCGTGATAAGATTTTTAAAGTCATGTTTGTTTTTCTCGATTCTAATTCACCATAATAAAATTCGCCATTAAAAATTATCAAAGGAAACTTAAATGAAAATTAATTGTCATTTTTGAAATTTATTTTCATTTTTTGCGAATTTCTTTTCATAAAAAGACAAGTTAAATACCCAGTTACCATTATAGGTACTGAGTATTTTCATTATCTTTTGTGACAACTATTAACCAATTTGGCTACCGTTTGGTAGGCTTGAGTCAACTGTTAAAACAGTCAAGTTGCCATCATGTTCAGCTGATAGAATCATTCCCTGACTAAGCAAGCCCATCATTTTACGTGGTTTCAGATTAGCAACGATTTGTAATTTTTTACCAACAAGTTCTTGTTCATTTGGATAGAATTTTGCAATTCCTGAAAGGATCTGACGATCTTCCCCGTCACCAGCATCAAGACGGAATTTGAGCAATTTTTCAGAACCTTCAACTTTTGATACTTCTTTGACTTCTGCGACACGGATTTCTACTTTGTCAAAGTCATCAAATGTGATAGCTTTCTTTTCATTTTTTAGCTCAACATCTGCTGGATTCCATTCTTTTTCTTCTGTCGCAGTTGCTGCTCCACCCATGTTAGCTTTGATATAGTCGATTTCAGCTTCCATGTCAAGGCGTGGGAAGATTGGTCTTCCTTTGGCAACAACTTTAACACCTTCTGGGAAGCCTGCAAGGGTAAGATTTTCAAGGTCAAAGTCACTTCCTAGACCAAGTTGTTCCATAATAGCGTTTGATGTTGTCATCATAAATGGTTGAATAAGGTGAGCCACCACACGAAGGCTAGCTGCCAAGTGAGCCATTACTGCTGCCAGTTCATCACGTTTAGCGTCATCTTTTGCAAGAACCCAAGGAGCTGTTTCATCAATGTATTTATTTGTACGTGAAATAATGCTCCAAACCGCATCAAGTGCGCGTGGGTAGTCAACAGCATTCATTTGTTTATGGTATTCAGCGAGTTTTTCTTCGACAACACCTGCCAAATCAGCATCAAATGCTGTGACATTTTCAACGTAAGCTGGAACATCGCCACCGAAATATTTATTAATCATGGCAACTATGCGGTTAAGAAGGTTTCCAAGGTCATTTGCCAACTCATAATTGATACGCCCAACGTAATCTTCTGGCGTAAATGTTCCGTCAGAACCAACTGGAAGTGAACGCATGAGGTAATAACGAAGCGGATCAAGTCCATAGCGCTCGACAAGCATTTCTGGGTAAACCACATTACCTTTAGATTTAGACATTTTACCGTCTTTCATGACAAACCAACCGTGGGCAATCAAGCGGTCAGGCAATTTCATGTCTAACATCATGAGCATAATTGGCCAGTAAATTGAGTGGAAACGTAGAATATCTTTACCTACCATATGGAAAACTGTTCCCTCGTTCCAGAATTTATCAAAGTTTGCGTGTTCTTCTTGACCATAACCAAGCGCCGTAGCATAGTTAAGAAGCGCATCAATCCACACGTAAACAATGTGTTTTGGATTTGAAGGCACTTTAACGCCCCATGTAAATGATGTACGACTGACAGCCAAATCTTCAAGACCTGGTTCAATGAAGTTCTTGATGATTTCGTTCATACGACCATCAGGTTGGATGAAATCAGGGTGTGCATGGAAAAATTCTACCAAGCGGTCAGCATATTTTCCAAGACGTAAGAAATATGATTCTTCTGAAACCCATTCTACTTCGTGTCCAGAAGGAGCAATCCCGCCGATGACTTTTCCATTTTCGTCACGGAAAACTTCTTCTAATTGGCTTTCTGTGAAAAATTCTTCATCTGACACTGAGTACCAACCAGAATACTCACCCAAATAAATATCATCTTGTGCCAACAATTTTTCAAAAACATCAGCAACGACTTTTTCATGGTAATCATCAGTTGTACGAATGAATTTATCATAAGAAATATCAAGCATTTCCCAAAGTTTTTTAACGTCAGCAGCCATACCGTCAACATAAGCTTGTGGTGTGATTCCTGCTTCTTCAGCTTTTTGTTGAATTTTTTGACCGTGTTCATCAAGACCAGTCAAATAAAAAACCTCGTGGCTCATCATGCGTTTGTAACGTGCTAAAACATCGCAAGCAATTGTTGTGTAAGCTGACCCAATGTGAAGCTTACCAGATGGATAATAAATAGGTGTTGTAATGTAAAATGGTTGTTTACTAGTCATTTTCTTTCCTTTCAAATAGGAGCTAATGAAACTCCTTTATTGATAACACTTTATTATAACATAAATTATAGCTGATTATAGGTAAATCACAAGGCAAAAATTACCTTTTAAAGCCTCAAAGTCGCGTACTGTTTCTTTTTTTGTTAAAATAGGGGTAACGATTAGATTTTTTAGAAAGAAGAGAATCTTGTTTTCCTACAAGATTCTGGTAGCTTAGTTATGAAACTGATTTCGTGGAATATTGATTCACTTAACGCTGCTTTGACTAGCGATTCCGCACGCGCTGTTATGTCTCGTGCTGTTATTGATACCTTGGTTACTGAAAATGCTGACATCATTGCCATTCAAGAAACAAAATTGTCAGCCAAAGGGCCGACCAAAAAGCATGTGCAACTTTTGCAAGATTATTTTCCTGAGTACGATCTGGCTTGGCGTTCATCTGTTGAACCTGCTAGAAAAGGCTACGCTGGTACCATGTTTCTCTACAAAAGCAGTCTGACACCAAGCATTTCATATCCTGAAATCGGTGCTCCTGACACCATGGATAGTGAGGGGCGCATTATCACCCTTGAATTTGACAACTTTTTCGTCACACAAGTTTACACCCCAAACGCTGGTGACGGTTTAAAACGTTTGGCTGAACGTCAAGTCTGGGACGAAAAATATGCGGATTACTTGGCAGAATTAGACCAAGTAAAACCTGTCTTGGCAACAGGTGACTACAACGTCGCTCACAAAGAAATTGACTTGGCACATCCAAGCTCAAACCGTCGTTCTCCTGGCTTTACCGATGAAGAACGTACAGGATTCACCAACTTACTAGCCAAAGGGTTCACCGACACTTTCCGCTACATCCATGGCGATATTCCTGATGTTTATAGCTGGTGGGCGCAACGTAGCAAAACAAGCAAAATCAACAATAGTGGCTGGCGTATTGACTACTGGCTCACATCAAGTCGTATCGCAGACAAAATCACAAAATCAGAAATGATTGACTCAGGCGCACGCCAAGACCACACACCTATTGTCTTGGAAATTGATTTATAACCCACATAAAATCTCCTAAGTTTTTTAGCTTAGGAGATTATTTTTATTAAAAAAATCAAGCTTTCTTACTTTTCACTTTTAGGGCAGCTGAGAGCAAGTAGCAATAATATCAAAGCAAATAAAGACATGACAAAGAAGCTGACATTCATGCCGTGGATATTAGCATTAACGCCATAAGTTACAGCTGAATTAGTCGCTACTGCTGTCATAATACCAACAAAAATAGCCGAACCGATTGCCCCTGCTATCGTACGCAACGATGTCAATAAGGCTGTCGCATCTGCCACAAATGTTTCATCAACAAAAGATGTGCCCCAAGTAATCAGCGGCATCATCAAACAACCAATCGATAGACTTCTTAAAACATTAATAAGCACAGGAATCCAGATTGGCGTTTTTAAACCCCCAATTGTCAAATTAATCTAGACATTTTAGGTAACTCAGAAAAACTTGATATGGTGTTTGATAATGTAACGATTTCCTAGGAATTCTATTTCGTTTATCAGCTATAGCTGATAAATATTTCTGAGAAACACCATTGAAATCCATTTGCTTTGGAAGTCCATGATGTCTTAATAAACCATTTGAATGTTCATTTAACCCACGTTGACCAGGACAACCTGGATCCGCAAAGAAAATATCAATGTCGTGTTGGTTGGATATTGTCTTCCAATTAGAGAATTCTTTCCCACAATCAAAGGTAATCGATTTAAAGAGATGTTTTGGGAATTGTGACAGCCATCTATCTAGTGATTGTTCAATGTCACTAGCTTTTCGACCATTGGTTTGAAGGGTGATAATCGCTTTAGATTGCTTCTCTACCAAGGTGATAACAGCACTTTTGTGATGTTTACCAACAATCGTATCTCCCTCAAGATGTCCAAACTCTCTTTCAAATTCCGGATAAATTTCCGCACGCTCGCGGATATCCCTCCGAAAAGCTTGTTTGCCACGTTTTTCGGCCTTACCATTGGGTTTACGTTTTCCCTTCCATGGTAAATCCTCTTTCTTGAAGATGCCACGGTCAGCTAGGCGATAAAGAGTTCTCATAGAGCAAGGGATTTTATCGGGATAAGTTCCTTTGACAACATCCAAACTCCAATTAAGTTCTAAATGTCTTTGAATAAAATCTTGTTCACTTTGAGTGAGTTGAGTCTTACGACGACCACAACGTTTCTTGTTGGCCTTGTAGTTCTTGTAGTAATCATAGGCCGTGTGACCAGTCTTGAGGTAAGCAATGACCTTATAAATCGTTTGTCTTGATCTTTTGAGGGATTGACAAATATCGCTAATAGGTATTCCCTCTTTGTAATAAGCCTCTATCATTACAAGCTCGGTTGTGGTAAGATGAGTATAGGTCATTTATGTTAGTTCCTTTCAGACAAATGTGGTGTTTATCT
>NZ_NETH01000063.1 GCF_003337175.1 Streptococcus gallolyticus | reverse complement strand
CTCAGGTAGCCTAAATCACCTAAGATAACCGATTGCTTACATCCCTCTAATAGTTCATAAACCACCTTGATATCATGGACAGAGGCTGGTGTGACAACATAGTTCAGAATATAACCAGATAAGGTCACCAGCATATGAATTTTGAAGCCGTAGAACCAAAGATGTTTAGAGGCGTTATAGCCAATATCGGCTAATCCTTTAAAAATGGTAGCTCTGTGATTGCGAACAGGTTGACAAAGTGGCAAAGGAAAACTATCTATAATGGCTAGTTTATCAGATGGAAGCATTTCACTCATAGCTTTTCGGATTAATTGGATGAGCCAAATCAATTGTTTTGACCGACGATTGAAACGACTTCTTTCTAGTAGCTGCCCACAAGGAAAGAGGTGGCAGATGCTGTAAAAATGACGCTGTGACGTTAGGCCTAGTTCAGCTTGTAACAAAAGCAAGACAAGAATTGATTCATCTGAAACTTTGGCTAAGCCAACATTACGCCGATGTTTGAAGGAGTCTGGGCAATAGTTTTGGTAGAAGTGATGAGAAATTTGAGATAATTGGGGTACATTCCATTGCAAATGATGAGATTTAGCAGTATACTGTAAGTGGCTCATTTGGACTAACCTCCTGTATGTTTCATCACTTACAGTATAGTCCATTTGGGCTTTTTAGTGTATTTTGAAATGAACTAGCACCACGGGTATACTATTTTTTCCCTATTATTTCCAATTGCTAGTATGATGTTTACCATTTTAAAATCCCTTAACCATTCTGACACTGTTGGAGTTGATTATTTCTACTTGCTTCCTTATCTATCCTATGTTGTTGTTTTAGGTATGTTATTTTGGGGGGTGAGAATATATCTCAATTAAGGGAAAACGGTTTCTTTAAAATGTTTACTTCTTTATCTGGAAGTAAATACCATGTTATCGTTGTTAACTATTTGGTGAATCTTTTATTAATTTTGTGCCAAAGTAATATTTTAATAGCATTATATTTTGTCATTTGTCATCAGGTGTCTCTAGACTATATTGTCATGTGGAATATATTTGTCATTGTTACTTCAGCTATTTCCTTCTCTGAACTTTCCATTTTATTATTATGTCGTATAAAATCTGAAACCTTACAAATAATGTTAACGACCTATCTAATCGTAGGGATGTACTTATTAAACGTTAAGGTTACAGATGGCATTGGCCATGTCCTCTTTTCCTTTATCAATCTGGCTATTGACATTGGAAGATCATTATACGACACCTCTAGCTATAAAGTTTTTATGGATTTAGTGATAGCTGGTATGATAGGTGGATTCTCTATTCCTAGAATCTCGGTATTTCCACAGAAAAATAGGGGGTAGCTTAAGATTATGGAAGTAAAAGATTTGACCATCAAAGTAGGAAAAGAAGAGCTATTAAAAAATGTGTCCTTCACACTAATTCCTGGACAGTTAAATTTAATTATAGGGAAAAACGGAGTGGGCAAAACGCTACTATTGGATGAACTATCTTGTTTGGATAAACGTTCCAGTGCCCTGCAAGGATTTCCTGCTCGTTCGGACATCATCTATCAGACGCAAGGGGTACCCTTTATCAGTGAAGCCACGGTTGAGCAAACATTGACATTAATTGGTGATTTAACTCACAGTAGTGACAGACTTTTAAAAAATATTCCCCCTATGATAGCCAATCATCTACCAAGGAAATTTGGAAAATTATCAAGTGGAGAAAGACGTTTTCTTATCATATGGGCTATTCTAAATGTTGATAAAGAACTGTACCTACTAGATGAGCCGTTTGCAAATTTGGATTTATCAACGATAAAAAAGGTGATGACACTCTTTTATGAAAAGGTCAGTGAAGGAAAAACGATAGTAGCAACAACACATCAATTTGACTTTCTGGATAGGGATAAAACACATATCATAGTCTTAAAAGAAGGTCAAGTCATTTTCGAAAATTCACTAGCCGCTTTCTATGCGTATTATTCTGATTTTCAAGCGTTATTTGATGAGTACTTGTAGTAGCCATCATCGATATCAGGTGATTCTCTTATCCCAAGCAAAGCCCTTATTATAGGCAAAATCTCCCTGATTACCTTGTAAAGGCATGAAATCCCTTGTGATTTCGCCTTTTTTCTTTATTCTTTTCGTGGTATAATAGTAACCAACACTAAGAACATGGAGAATGACATGGCAACTTATCATCATAAAGAAATTGAGAAAAAATGGCAGGCCTATTGGGCTGACAATCATACGTTTAAAACAGGAACAGACGCTGATAAACCAAATTTTTATGCCTTGGATATGTTCCCTTACCCATCTGGAGCTGGTCTGCACGTAGGACATCCAGAAGGATACACTGCGACTGATATTCTTAGCCGTTTCAAACGTGCTCAAGGCTACAACGTTCTTCACCCAATGGGTTGGGATGCTTTTGGACTTCCTGCCGAACAATACGCAATGGATACAGGTAATGATCCAGCTGAATTTACCGCTCAAAACATTGCGAACTTCAAACGCCAAATCAACTCACTTGGTTTCTCATATGACTGGAACCGTGAGGTGAACACAACTGACCCTAATTATTACAAATGGACGCAGTGGATTTTCACAAAATTATACGAAAAAGGCTTGGCATACGAAGCTGAAGTGCCAGTTAACTGGGTTGAAGAATTAGGGACAGCTATCGCCAATGAAGAAGTGCTGCCTGACGGAACATCTGAACGTGGTGGTTATCCAGTTGTTCGTAAACCAATGCGCCAATGGATGCTTAAAATCACAGCTTACGCTGAACGTCTGCTCGAAGATTTAGAAGACCTTGATTGGCCAGAATCAATCAAAGATATGCAACGTAACTGGATTGGTAAATCAACTGGTGCTAACCTTACTTTTAAAATCAAAGATACGGATAAAGATTTTACCGTATTTACAACTCGTCCAGATACCTTATTTGGTGCGACTTACGCTGTTTTAGCGCCTGAGCACCCACTTGTTGAAGCTATTACAACACCAGAACAAGCGCAAGCAGTTGCTGACTACAAACACCAAGCAAGCCTTAAATCTGACCTTGCTCGTACAGACCTTGCTAAAGAAAAAACAGGTGTTTGGACTGGTAGCTATGCCATTAACCCAGTAAATGGTAAAGAAATGCCAATCTGGATTGCTGATTATGTTCTTGTAAGCTATGGTACTGGTGCTATCATGGCGGTTCCTGCTCATGATACACGTGACTGGGAATTCGCAAAACAATTCGATTTGGAAATCATTCCAGTTCTTGAAGGCGGAAATGTTGAAGAAGAAGCTTACACAGAAGACGGACTTCACATCAATTCCGGTTTCCTAGATGGACTTGATAAAGCGCAAGCTATTGACAAAATGGTTGAATGGCTTGAAGCAGAAGGCGTTGGTAAGAAGAAAGTGACTTACCGCTTGCGTGACTGGCTCTTCTCACGTCAACGTTATTGGGGGGAACCAATCCCAATCATCCATTGGGAAGACGGTACAACAACAGCTGTTCCAGAGGAGCAATTACCACTTGTATTGCCGGTAACCAAAGACATCAAACCTTCAGGGACAGGTGAATCACCACTAGCTAACTTGACAGATTGGCTTGAAGTGACACGCGAAGACGGCGTTAAAGGTCGCCGCGAAACGAACACAATGCCACAATGGGCTGGTTCAAGCTGGTACTTCCTACGCTATATCGACCCACACAACGATGAAAAATTAGCTGATGAAGAATTGTTGAAACAATGGCTACCAGTTGATATTTACATCGGTGGTGCAGAACACGCTGTGCTTCATCTTCTTTATGCTCGTTTCTGGCATAAATTCCTTTATGATTTAGGTGTCGTTCCAACCAAAGAACCATTCCAAAAACTCTTTAACCAAGGGATGATTTTGGGAACAAGCTACCGCGATCACCGTGGTGCGCTTGTGGCAACTGACAAAGTTGAAAAACGTGACGGTTCATTCTTCCACATTGAAACTGGTGAAGAACTTGAACAAGCACCAGCGAAAATGTCTAAATCACTTAAAAACGTTGTTAACCCTGATGATGTGGTTGAACATTATGGTGCAGATACACTTCGCGTGTACGAAATGTTCATGGGACCACTTGATGCCTCAATCGCATGGTCTGAAGAAGGTCTTGAAGGCTCACGTAAATTCCTCGACCGCGTCTATCGCTTGTTGACAACAAAAGAAATTGTTGTAGAAAACAATGGCAATTTAGATAAAGTTTACAACGAAACAGTCAAAGCTGTCACAGAACAGCTTGAAGCCATGAAATTCAATACAGCTATTGCGCAATTAATGGTATTCGTCAACGCTGCTAACAAAGAGGACAAACTCTTTGCTGACTACGCTAAAGGATTTGTACAATTGTTAGCACCATTTGCACCACACCTTTCTGAAGAATTGTGGCAAACAGTGACACAATCAGGCGAATCCATTTCATATGTTGCCTGGCCAACATGGGACGAAGCAAAACTCGTTGAAAACGACGTTGAAATTGTTATCCAAATCAAAGGTAAAGTACGTGCTAAACTTGTTGTACCAAAAGATTCAAGCCGTGAAGAGCTTGAAAAACTTGCTCTTGCTAACGACAAAATCCAAACAGAAGTCGCTGGCAAAGACATTATCAAAGTGATTGCAGTGCCTAACAAACTTGTAAATATTGTTGTGAAATAGATTTTGGATACAAGTTTGTTAGCTTTATGTCCAACCTCGACCCCTCTCCCAGAGCTTTAATAAACTAGCAGGTATCGCGGTAAATAATCGCTTATGACGCTTGAGCTCCTACCCAACTGGGTGGGAGTTTTGTTTTATAACAATAAAGGGGCAAAGTTGGTAAAATCTCATAGTAAACGTTTACAAAAATATAAATAAAGGGTAAAATAAAAGAAAGAGTCTAAGAAAGAGGGTAAAAACATGGATGTTAAACAAGACATTGTTGAGACGATTAATGGGCAAGAGGTTGAAAAATACACTATTATTAATAATCATGGTGTCCAAGTTGGTTTACTAACGCTGGGAGCAACTTGGCAAGAATTTTTAGTGCCAGATGACAAAGGTGGTCAGAAAAATCTTATCATTGGTTTTGATAAGCCAAGTGATTATCTGAAAAATCCTTTATGTGCAGGTCAATCAATCGGACGTGTTGCAGGGCGTATTAATCAAGGGAAAGTTAACCTTGATGGCAAAGAAATTCAGCTACCACAAAACGAAAAAGGAAACACTCTTCACGGTGGTCCACAAGGATTTCATCAGCAAATCTGGAGAGCCTCTATAGAAGCTACAGCAAATGTGCTTAGTGTGGTGATGACTTATGACGCTAAAGAAGCAATTGATCATTTCCCAGGAGATATGCAGGTAGAAGTACGATTTACGCTGGATAATGCCAATCGTTTTACGATTGTTTATACGGGTAAAAATGCTACGAAGACAACGCTTTTTAACCCAACCAATCATGTTTACTTTAATTTGGGAAATCGTCAAGATTTAAGTCGGCACACCTTCACTTTGGCCGCTGACCGTTATTTGGAAACGCGTGCTGATTTGATTCCGACAGGAAAATTCATTGACGTTGCTGGTACGGCTTATGATTTTCAAACTGGGCAAAACCTTGGAGAGGCTATCGCTGCTACAGGTGGACTTGATGATGCTTTCTTGGTAAATGCTTCGCTTGATAACCCTTGTGGCGAATTGAAAGATGAGGAGAGTGGCGATTCTATTTACCTTTATTCTGACCGTGATGCTTGGGTCGCCTACAGCATGGGTGGCATCCCTCAAGGGATTTATCCAGCGCGTGATAAGGGCAAAATGGCTAAAGAATTTGAAGCCTTAGCACTTGAAGCACAATGTCTCCCAGATGCTATTAATCATGATAATTTTGGTGACATTACCCTGCAAGTAAATGAGAAGAAAAGCTACACAATTGCTTTTGAGTATCATAAAGGATAATAGCGTTTGACAAGTAATTCTTATTCACATCATCGTTCGCCATTAATATCAATAGATGGAGATCATCAACTCGAGTTGATGGCAGTTCGTTTGTATAATAGCATATTGCCATTGCTAATACTGTGTTGAGCTAATAGCATTATCAAGTCAAGTGCAGTATGGCAAATGAGAAAGAAATATCAACAAGGAGATGATCGGTATGATAGACCGCTTTTTTCCGAGCTTAGCCACAATATAAGGCATCAAGTTGTCAGTAAGAAAATAGGATGTTATTGAGGGAACTTCGGTATTTATTTTGTAAAGATGCGCCAAAGTGTTATACTAAAGAAAATACGTCTAAGAAAGGTGGTCTTAATATGGAACGAGACGGAAAACATATCGCTGGGAAATTGTATCTACCCGAATCGGTTGATAATCCACCGTTAGTGATTTTATCACATGGCTTTGGGGCTAACTATAAAAGCCTAGAGGGTTACGCTCATTATTTTGTTGATAATGGCTTTGCTGCTTATGTCTTTGATTTTATCGGCGGTGGTCTAGAAAGTCAAAGTGATGGCAAAATGACTGACATGTCAGTATTAACGGAAGCGGCAGATCTTGATGTCGTCTTGGATTATTTCCAAGATTTTTCGGACATTAATAACCAACAGATCTTCTTGTTTGGGGCAAGTCAGGGAGGTTTTGTATCAACCTATGTTGCAGGAACTAGACCAGCTGACATTGCTGGGTTAATTGTCTTGTATCCTGCTTATGTGCTACAAGATGATAGCAAGAAAAGAAATCCTAACCCAGAGTTAGGCTCAGAGACAAGTCATATTGGGGGAATAGAAGTTGGAAAAATTTATGACCGTGATGCACAGTCTTTTGATATTTATGACCTAATGCCATATTACCATGGAAAAACGTTGATTATCCATGGCACATCAGACCCTATTGTTCCAATAAGTTATTCAGAGCGTGCTGTGGCGACTTTTCCCGAGGCTAGACTTGTGGTTATTAATGGAGCAGGCCATGGTTTTACTGGAAAAGCAAATGAAATAGCCAAAACAGAATCCGTTGACTTTATCAAAAACATTATTGCTGAAAAGTAATATTATTTATTTCATTTGCAGTTATTCATTGCTAATGAGAATAGAAAAAGACAAACCTCAGAAATAGGGTTTGTCTTCAATCTGAGACGACCTGCAGGTCGTCTTTTATGTTATTGGATAATGTTTATTAAAGAAGCTATGATACTGACAGTCGTGCCTGAAAAACATCTCTAACGAAAGATTTATTGAAAATATTCTCGTTTTTCTTGATAATATCTTCAAAATTAGATTTATTTTTTCTTCGCTGGCTTTAAGAAGTTCGTTGAAAACCTCTAAAACGTTGTCAGCTAGCATTCCGTCATTAATAACCTTTTGAATGTCATTATTAATCGTTTCCCATGGCATATCGTTTTCGCTACCATTAATTTGGGAATTATTTTTAGCGACATTAGAATTTGAAATAGTATCACCAGCTGTGGTATTTCCATTAATGGAAGCAGCCGCATTGCTCGAAGCATTGACAGTTTGACTATAATCTTGTGTCACCTTGGTCTGAGAAGATTTATCATTAAAAATATTTTGTTTTTGTATAACTTTCTCGTTCTTTAAATTAATAGAGAGAGGTCTGTTGATGCTGTTATCAAAATATTTTGTAACAATTTGAAAGACCTCATCCCGAAAGCTTTCATTTTTAAAGAAAAGACGATAATTTTTACTAGAACCAAGGTTAAAAGTAATGAAGTATTTTGAGTCTATGTAATCTTGGTATTTTTGAATAACAAAGTACCCATATAAAATAAATGCACCCATTCCTACAATTCTAATGATAGAATAAGGAATAAAAATACAAATAAAGGTTCTAGTTAAAATGCAAATATCCCGTATAGTAATGGGGGATAGACAATTCACTTCTAGCTATCATTGAAATGTTATGAATTTGAATACGTTCATCTTTTGTACTAATGACATTTTTTTCAATACTCAAGTTATCAGTTTTGAGTGTTGTTGAGTCTGCATTAGTTAAGTTCTCGAAATCTTCTGTGAATGTTGCCATATTAATGTTCCCTTTCCATTTATCAATCCCTTTTAGAAATTGTTTAGATATGATTAAATTTTGTAATAATCTCCCAATCATTACATAATCTCATTTTAAAATAATGTTTTTATTACGACAAAAAATTGGTCTTAGTGAAATATTAGGATATTAAAAATCAATAATTGGTAAGACTAAGTATCAATTCAAAATGGGGTGCTATTGGAATGTAACAAGCTTGTAAAAGTGCTTTAGTGCTAATAAAATTGATGTTTGGGTAGTCTCAAAAATTCTTGGGCATAAAGATAGTAAACAGGTCATCACAACGTATGGTCACTTATTGGAAGAAGTCATTGATAACGAATATGATAACATTAGAAATATATTAGACAACCAAAGATTATCACAAGAAAAATTATTGACCAAATTTATGAAAGTAAACAAAAAACCTTGATTTAACAAGGTCAGATTGAAGAAAAAGTCCATTTTGGACAATTTTCTTCAATCTTTTTTCTTAATGATGAAAATTAAAAACTCTTAGAAACACCGAAATATCAACATTTCTAAGAGTTTAATGATTTGTTATCTTTCGCAAACTTTTTCTATTTTTTATATTTTTAGG
>NZ_NETH01000062.1 GCF_003337175.1 Streptococcus gallolyticus | reverse complement strand
CTCCTGCCATACCTGCAGTACCAAGTATACATCCCATATTTCTTCCTTCTTTACTTTTCCCACCTTCAATAGTAGCAAGTTCTGCATCTGTCATGACATCAAATTGTTCAAATGTTTGTGTATTCATTTGACTACCTCCTTGTAAAATAAAATATTTGTTTGTCGGGTTGCAACCTTGACACCTTCAGTATAGCAGATTTTTGGAAAAATAAAGGCTCAAGTCGTCAATTGTTGTTTTTAGGTCGTAAACGGTAAGATTTTTCATATTTTCATAATTTTTGACCGTTTGTGAGCTAAATTTGATGCTTGATGACTTAAAGCATTTAACTAGAGAACGTCTTTCAGGCAAACTTATTGCCAGAAAATATAAAACTGATTATCAATAATAGTTATTATTTTTTATCTCTATTGTCATAATATATCAATAGCAAAATAAGCAAACAGACTAACGTTAGAAAACTAGTGTTAGCTTCCTTTTGACTTAAACCATAACAAGTCAAAAAAATGATATAAGATGAGGCTTTATTATTTTTCTTAATAAAGAAACCGTCAATAAAAATAATAGCTAAGATAATGCAGAATAAAATAATAAAAATAGAATAATACATAGAATTTAATGTGCTTTATTTATACTATACAATATAAACATTGTGAAAAAAACGAGAACTCCTTTTACTAACATACCGTCTGTCGATAATACTGCTTTCGCTCCTATTGCCAAAAACAGTATATTTTTTAGAATAGCTCTCCAATTTTTCATCTACAAAAACTTCCAGCGGCCACACCACCAACCGCCATAGCTAAACCCACACCTGCTGGGCCTGCTACTGCAAGTCCTCCATATATAGATGCTGCTACCAAAGCCGCACAAGTTGGACTAACTTTCCCACCAACGATCATTTCTAGTTCGTTTTCTTCGATTATTTGAAATTGTTCCATACAGAATCCTCCTCGTAAAGTAAACTTATCTACAAACTCTTAGTGCGGTAGCACCACCAAGTGCAGCAGCACCTGCTGGGCCTGCTGCTAAAAATCCTACTCCTGCCATACCTGCAGTACCAAGTATACATCCCATATTTCTTCCTTCTTTACTTTTCCCACCTTCAATAGTAGCAAGTTCTGCATCTGTCATGACATCAAATTGTTCAAATGTTTGTGTATTCATTTGACTACCTCCTTGTAAAATAAAATATTTGTTTGTCGGGTTGCAACCTTGACACCTTCAGTATAGCAGATTTTTGGAAAAATAAAGGCTCAAGTCGTCAATTGTTGTTTTTAGGTCGTAAACGGTAAGATTTTTCATATTTTCATAATTTTTGACCGTTTGTGAGCTAAATTTGATGCTTGATGACTTAAAGCATTTAACTAGAGAACGTCTTTCAGGCAAACTTATTGCCAGAAAATATAAAACTGATTATCAATAATAGTTATTATTTTTTATCTCTATTGTCATAATATATCAATAGCAAAATAAGCAAACAGACTATCGTTAGAAAACGAGTGTTAGCTTCCTTTTGGCTTAAAACATAACAAGTCAAAAAAATGATATAAGACGAGGTTTTATTATTTTTCTTAATAAAGAAACCGTCAATAAAAATAATAGCTAAGATAATGCAGAATAAAATAATAAAAATAGAATAGTACATAGAAATTAATTTGCTTTATAACCTAGGTAAGCACCAACCGCAGTAGTAACACCGAAATATACTAAATTAGCAACAATACTACTATGTTTTTCAAGAATAGATTATATAATAGCTAAACTATATATTTATGACGAAAAATATACAATTATTGTAAATAGTAGTGTTATTATAAATAATCTAGGGTACATCTCTCTATGTTTTTTGTCAAACAAATAGAATAGAACATATACAATGACTTGAGCTACTACAAGCCTAATTAATTCACTCCCCATCATTTGAATACCTCCTTGTAAACTAAAGTATTTGTTTATCGGGTTGCAACCTTGACACCTTCAGTATAGCAGATTTTTGGAAAAATAAAGGCTCAAGTCGTAATTTGTTGTTTTTAGGTCGTAAATAGTAACTTTTGATTAAAACAAAAGCCAATCAGCTTAAAGATAACTGTTTTATCTAATAACCATATCTAATATTTGATAAACTTCTTAGTCTCTTTAATTGTTCTGACTGTTTATCAGATAATTGAAGTTTATTTTCTATCAGAATGTTAGATAACTCTACATTCATCCTACTTAAAACCAATGGCGTAGAAGTCCCACTTGACTCTAATTCCTTACGATAAAAAAGGAAAAATTCTTTAAGCGGTGTATATTTTGAATCCTCATTCAAAGATACTAATAATTCATCAATAATAATTACTGCTTCATTTTTTCTTTCTTTTCCACCCGAGAACCACCTTAAGCCCACCATTAAGCTCTTCCTCCTGAATGCCATCCAGCATTTCCGCCTGTTAGGCCATTCATTACTGAATTATTTACAATCGTTGTAACTGTTTGTGACCAATTCACCCAACATTTATTTGCATTACAGTATAATCCATTACCATAATAAATTGTTTTCCCACCTTCCACAGTAGCAAGTTCTGCATCTGTCATGACATCAAATTGTTCAAATGTTTGTGTATTCATTTGACTACCTCCTTGTAAAATAAAATATTTGTTTGTCGGGTTGCAACCTTGACACCTTCAGTATAGCAGATTTTTGGGAAAATAAAGGCTCAAGTCATCAAAAGTTAGATTTTAGTCGTAAACGGTAAATTTTTTGATTGATTAAGTATTAATCAACACTAAACAAAACATTCTATAAGAGTCAATAACTTTTAAAATCATTATCTTTATTTATACTTTAAATTTAGAATACTATAAAATTCCATTTAGAAAATTATGACTCTATAAAATAAAGGAATTGATAGATTACCCTCTCAATTCCTCTGGGTTCCTAATTCAATTGGTGTTATTTTTGTAACCCATTGAATTAGGATAAAAGAGTAGTAAAATGCTGTCAGCAAGCATCAGAAATATCCCCAAAATATTTTCTCTTTGGGAGAATGTGCTGACGATAACCAATAAACTGAACCCAATTGCGCAAGAAATCAGGATGATCTGTTGCCTTTGCCATCTGTAGTCAATACTATTTTTTTTGAGAAAATAGTGTGCCAATAAATCAATTATAAAGCTTAAAAAAATAAATAATATCATGGCACTGAATATTTTTGAGTCTTCTCTAACAGAACCACTGATAGATATAAACCATAATATATCTGTCATTAGGGTTAGTACAATGATTAGTATATTACCAAATTTTAATAGTTTTTCGTTCATATTTTTTATTTATATTTTTTATTTTAATGTGGGAATGCCACACCTAAAGCTGCACCTACACCTACGCAAGCTAACATTGCAACAGGCTGGATAGCAACACCTGTTTGCATACAAACTGAGACCCCTTGTGCTGCTCCAGCCGCTGCTGATAAAAATATTTCACCCGTGCGCTGGTTACCACCACTAATGTTTTCTAATTCTTTAGTCTCTAAATCTATCATTTTAAATCCTCCTCATTCCTAAAACTTATTTGCTATAGTGTGCCATTAGATAACCAGAAGCAAAAACCTTAGCTCCCACATAAGCACAAGCACCAGCAAAAGGAGCAAATGCTACACTGGCTGAACAAACCCCTGCACCTACTACACCTCCTGCAATAGCAGCACCAGCAGTATTAGCAGCCACACCTCCACCTTCAACAGTAGCAAGTGCTGCATCTGTCATGACATCAAATTGTTCAAAAGTTTTTGTATTCATTTGAATACCTCCTTGTAAAATAAAATATTTGTTTGTCGGGTTGCAACCTTGACACTTTCAGTATAGCAGATTTTTGGGAAAATAAAGATCCAAGTCGTAATTTGTCGTTTTTAGGTCGTAAACGGTAACTTTTTTCATATTTTCATGATTTTTTGACCGTTTACGACCTATTTTTGACTTTTTACGACTTGGGCGTTTTTAATGTTATTTTTATGGCATAATATATGGCATAATGAACAATTGTTATTAGGAAAAGGGGGAGATTGGAACCATGCTAACACGATTTTTTACTATTTCATCACGCACCTTGGCGTTTTTAGAAAAGCTGAAAACTGTCTTTGATTCTTGGCTTGCACCACTTGCATTGCTTCTGCTAGGGATTACTTATTTTTTCATCGAAATCAATCGACAAGTGGCAATCGTATTATCTATTATTTCATTATGTTTAATATTTACCTATCTCATCTTAGAAGCATATCTTTTTATCCGAATCAGATTTTTTCTTTGGAAGAATGGTAAAGAAAAATAATTTTTTGACCGTTTGCGACCTATTTTTGACTTTTTACGACTTGGGTGTTTTTTAATCTTATTTTATGGCACAATCGTTATAGTTTCATTTTTAAAAGGGAAAGGTTATGAGAAGATACAAATATGTTAGTCAGATTGATTTGCGAGACTGTGGTGTGGCAGCTTTGGCATCAGTTGCCAAGCATTATGGATCAGATTTCTCGCTGGCTCATTTGAGAGAATTAGCCAAAACAACTAAGGAAGGGACAACAGCATTAGGGATAGTTGAGGCAGCTAAAGCAATTGGCTTTGAAACACGCGCCATTCAGGCTAATATGGAACTGTTTGATATGGCCGATATTCCCTATCCTTTTATTGTTCATGTTAACAAGGAAGGCAAACTCCCACATTATTATGTGATCTACAAAGCCAAAAAAGATTACCTTATTATCGGTGATCCTGATTCGAGCGTTGGGGTCACTAAAATGTCCAAAGCGCATTTTGCCAAAGAGTGGACTGGGGTGGCTATCTTTTTAGCACCTGCTCCACATTATCAACCGCATAAAGATAAGAAAAATGGCTTAACAAGCTTTTTACCAATTATTTTCAAACAAAAGGCACTGCTAACTTATATCATTCTGGCAAGTTTGCTCGTGACCTTGATTAATATTGTTGGGTCTTACTATTTGCAAGGAATCTTAGACGATTATATTCCTAACCAGTTGCAATCCACTCTTGGCATTGTCTCGGTTGGGTTGATTGTAACCTACATAATGCAACAAATCATGAGCTTTTCACAAAATTATCTACTTGTTGTGCTGAGCCAACGGTTAACGATTGACGTGATTTTGTCTTATATTCGTCATATTTTTGAATTGCCCATGTCCTTTTTTGCCACAAGGCGGACAGGTGAAGTTATCTCACGTTTCACCGATGCTAACTCGATTATTGATGCACTGGCATCAACGATTCTCTCTTTATTTTTAGATGTAAGTGTTTTGTTGATTGTCGGAAGTGTCTTAATGCTGCAAAATGCCAATCTTTTTTTCATCACCTTAATAGCCTTGCCTATCTATGCTATTATTATTTTGGCTTTTATGAAGCCTTTTGAGCGAATGAATCACGATGTCATGCAAGCCAATTCTATGGTTAGCTCTGCGATTATCGAAGATATCAATGGTATTGAAACAATTAAATCCTTTGACGAGTGAGGAAGTCCGTTATCAAAATATTGACCGTGAATTTGTGGATTATTTGGATAAAAGTTTTACGCTTAGTAAGTATGAAGCTGTGCAAACGTCGTTAAAACAGGGAGCACAACTGATTTTAAACGTCGTCATTCTCTGGTATGGTTCACGTTTAGTCATGGCTGGGAACATTTCAGTGGGACAATTGATTACTTACAATACGCTTCTGTCGTACTTTACAACGCCAATGGAAAATATTATTAATCTACAAACCAAACTACAATCTGCCAAAGTAGCTAACAATCGTCTCAATGAAGTTTACTTAGTGTCATCTGAATTTGATGGCAAACAACTCTTAAATGACAGCCATTTTCTACAAGGAGATATTGTTTTTGATGATGTTTCTTATAAATATGGTTTTGGTCGTGACACGCTGAGTCATGTGACTTTACACATTAAGAAAGGTGAAAAAATTAGCCTAGTTGGTATCAGCGGTTCTGGGAAGACAACCTTAGCTAAAATGATTGTCAATTTTTACACACCTAACCATGGACAGATTACCCTTGGTGGCTACGATTTAAAAACCATTGATAAAAAAGCCATTCGCCAATACATTAATTACCTACCACAACAGTCTTACGTCTTTTCAGGGACGATTTTAGAAAATTTAACCTTGGGAGCACCTGACAATATCACGCAAGAAGAAATTCTGAAAGCTTGTGAAATCGCTGAAATCCGTGCTGATATTGAATCGTTGCCACTAGCATACCATACCGAACTTTCAGATGGTGCCGGGTTATCGGGTGGGCAAAAGCAGCGGTTAGCTTTAGCACGCGCTTTACTGACACAAGCTTCTGTCTTGATTTTAGATGAAGCCACAAGTGGTCTTGATGTTCTAACGGAAAAACGTGTGATTAAAAATTTACTATCTCTCACAGACAAGACGATTATTTTTGTTGCCCACCGTTTGAGCATTGCTGAACAATCTGACCGTGTCATTGTTTTAGATAAAGGACAAGTTATCGAAGAAGGGCATCATAAACAACTCATCCAAAATCAAGGTTTCTATGCACAGTTATTTCATGAATAAAAGGAGGCCATATGAATCCTAACTTATTTCAATCTGCTGAATTTTATCATAGGCGTTATCATAATTTTGCAACTGTCTTAGTGATTCCAATGACACTCTTGGTCTTTTTTCTCCTTGCCTTTTCTCTCATTGGTAAAAAGGAAATTACCGTTACGACACTTGGTAGTATTAGACCAACAAAAGTCATCGCTGTTGTTCAATCAAGTAGCAATAACACCGTTTTAACCAATAATCTTAGTGAAAATAAGGCAGTCAAAAAGGGGGATTTACTCATCCAATACTCCGACAAATTGGAAGATAGTCAACTTAATGCCATTCAAACACAAATCGAAAGATATGAACGTCAACAAGAAGCACTCAATCAATTGAAAGAAAGTCTAAAGCAAGGACAAAACCTTTTTACAGGTGATGATGAATTTGGTTATTCAGCAACCGTTGAGCGTTTTTTAAATCAGTCTCAAACAATTACTGCTCAAGTTTCTCAATCAAACCAATCAGTTGCTAAACAAGAAGCTGGTGTCAACCAAGCAAATGCAGCTATTGCCAATCAGATTGCTAACTTACAAACCCAAGCTAGTCAATATCAAGAAGTTAAAGATGCTATTCAAACTGATAAAACAAACGTATCTGGCAATAATCCCTATGCAACTACTCTTAATAGCTATCTTAGCCAAATTCAAACAATTGATACACAAAGCAGTTCAACTGACAACAATTCTGCTAGCAAAGAAAGCGTTAAAAATCAATTTTTAACAGACCTACAAGGGCAGATTGATAGCATTAATGCCTCTATCTCTAGTTTGCAAACACAAGCTGCTTCCAATTATTCAACGGGAAGTTATGACACTAGTGCTACTAGTCAAATTGAAAGCTTGCGTCAGCAGGAATTGACACAAGCTGAAGCACAGTTCGCACAAATTACTCAAGAAAAAGAAAATTTGCAAGCGCAGCTTGACCAGACAACTCTCTCCAAAGCTGACACCGTTTTAAGAGCTAGTCAAAGTGGTATTTTACATGTTTCTGATGAATTTGAAGGGCAAAGGCTCTTGCCGCAAGGCAGTCAGATTGCAGAGATTTACCCAGATATTGCCAAAACACAGCAAGTCGCTATCCGCTATTACGTTGACTCCACTCATGTTGGTCAATTGAAAAAGGGACAGACTGTTCGCCTAACCCTTGAAAAAATTAGCAATCACGCCATTGTTATCACTGGCAAAATCAGTCAAATTGCAAGTTCTGCCACACAAACCAAGGAAGGGAATGTCTTTGAGATAACAGCACTAGCCACCGTTGACAAACAAGATAGCTCCAAATTAAGATATGGTTTACAAGGTAAAACCATCAGTATTATCGGCAAAAAAACATTCTTTAATTATTACAAAGACAAACTATTAAAAGATTTTTGATAAGGGTGTGAGGCAGATAAAATCTCCAGTAGTGACTTTATTCATGGGTCTAAAAATGAAAAAGCGAGTTAGTAGTTTTGTAGAAACGTGATTTTTAGCAAGTTTTTACGCCTTCTTGCTAACCAAAAGGGGTTACTGAAGTACTTTTACCACTGACTCCACAAGTTTATTTCCTGACGATAAAGACCCCCTGAATCTTTATAACTCACCCCATATGGCTCAAAAGGTTTGGGAAACCCTTTGAGGTGGGAAATAGAGTCAAGTAAAGCTTGACATCAAAAAAGTATTGGGAAAACTTTCTAGGTTGGAATAAAGTCAAGTGTAGCTTGAGGTCAAAAAGGGGGAAAGCTGATTTATCAGCTCATGCGAAGCGACTTTGCAACCATGCCTCAAAACCATTGAGAATTATTTGAGGGTGGAGATAAGCTTTTAAAACAAGCGTCAAAAGTGCCTAATCCTTGTGCATGGGAAATTTTATGTTGATTAAGTTGACTCCCGTAGCTTTGCTATTCTTACTAGTATCCGTAAGCAATCTATCACTAGACTGTAAAAGTCTAAACCACTGCGTCTTGTAAATAATCACTATGTAAACAAAGAAGATGGGGACTTTGTCTAGGCCTCTTAATTTTTCTGACTCATCACACGGCAAAAATCAGTCGTGAATGGTTGTTATTTTTTAAAATTTGACCATTACGACGAAAATCTAACTTTTGATGACTTGAGTCTTTATTTTTCCAAAAATCTGCTATAGTGAAGGTGTCAAGGTTGCAACCCGACAAAGGAAATGGAACTCGTCCTAAAAGTGTCGTGAAAAAGCTCTTTTCCTTGTGTCTTTGGCTACAGCGTCAAATTCCTATTTTCATCTCGCTTTCTTAACGGACTTAGTATCTTGGTAATGGAACACGAGCTAAAAGCGTCGTGAAAATGTCAAATTTAGCTCACAAACGGTTAAAAAATCATGAAAATATGAAAAAAGTTACCGTTTACGACTAAAATCTAACCCTTTATGACTTGGGCGTTTTTTTCCAAAAAAATCTGCTATAGTGAAAGTGTCAAGGTTGCAACCCGACAAACAAATATTTTATGTTACAAGG
>NZ_NETH01000061.1 GCF_003337175.1 Streptococcus gallolyticus | reverse complement strand
GGAGTTGATTCGGATTCTTGAAGTTATGAATGTTCTTAATTTCAGCTAGAATAATGGCACCAAGGCGATTCCCAATTCCAGGAATAGAAGTAATAGGAGAGTTCAATTCAGCCATCAAGAGATTAATTTCTTCTTGGACTTGGTTAATCTGCTTATCGTAGTGTTTAATGCTTTCAATTAATTGCACTAATTCTAAGGATAAAGCGGTAGAAGCATTACCAATAGTCTGTTTGGCAGTTTCTTGTATCTGATGAGCCTTATCAGCGGTTAGTCGTTTGATGTTAAGCAATGATGAGAATCTAGCACGAGCTATCTTTTGAGCAGAAGGATACTTAGTCAATAACTCATAGATAAACTGATTATGAAGATTACTAACAATTCCATGGAGTTCAGGGAAGATAATGTCAAGCAATCTGATATATAAGTTCTTGCATTTAGAGCGTGACTGGATTAAGCGATTTTGATAGCGTGTGAGTTCTTTTAACACATCCATTGATTTATCTGTCTGATAATATTCAGGAGTGACATCAGAGCGTAGCTTACGAGCGATTAAAAGAGCATCTTTCCTATCAGTCTTAGTTTTTCTAAGTGATTGAGATTTGGCAAATTGCTTGATAATAAAAGGGTTGTAAGCAAATACCTTGTAGCCTAACTCTCTTAAAAAAACGACAATATTGTAATTATAGCGTCCTGTGCTTTCAAGCGCTATTTGGACATCTTGTGTGATAGGAGATAGCTGTTCTAACTTTAGTTTCAGCTGATGAAAGCCTTGATAAGAATTGGCAAATCTGAAGTTAGTGATTACTGTTTCTCCAGTTTCATCCATACAAGCTAAATCGTGTTTGTTTTTGGCAATATCAATACCAACATAGAACATAAGTTTTTGATTCCTTTCAAAGTGATTAGCGACTGTTGTTCGTTCCACGCACTCTTTGCCTTGTATTCTTACACAAAATAAAACGTCCAAGCGTTATCAAACTCATTACCAATAAAACAAAGAGCTGTGGTTAGAGTCTCCTTGAAATCGTCTAAGCGATTGAGAAATGATACTAATCCACAGCGCTGAACTAAGTATAAAACAAATCTAAAAAATAATGAAAGAAAGGGTTTATACTGGCGGGAGCTACCCGCTAATATAAATATAAGACATTTATGACGCATTCTGCTCAAGAAAAACTCAAACAAAGTTTAATTCTATTACTAGACGATTTTGATTTTGACCAAATCTCAATCAGTAAAATCTGCAAAGAGGCAGGTGTTCACCGCTCCACTTTTTATGCCTACTATGACAATCAATCTGATTTACTAGAGGAGGCCATGGCTTATCTTGCAGATATTTTTACAGCCGAATTTGCATCACTTCAAGAAAACTTTGAAGCTGAAAAAGAGCATGACAGTTTGCTTGATTCTTACTATCTTCTGCCTTACCTAACCTACATTAAAAATCATCAAAAACTCTATAAAATCTACCTCAAAAATCCCACTGATTTTCAGCATGAGAAAGTTGTTGAACAGCATATTAACGAGCAGTTTCTCAACCGTTACCACACCAAGGGATTTACCGATGAAAAGATGATTCGCTACATGACACACTTCTACATCGCTGGTATTCGTCGGATTATCTATGATTGGGTTATGGACGATTGCCACGACGACATTACCTACATTATCAAAATCATTCATACCATTATTTTTTAGGAGGGGCTTTTGGAGACTATTCAAAAATCACTTGCCTTATTTAAAAAGCATCGCTTGATTTTTCTAGGGCTTAATCTACTGATGATAATAGCTGGTGCTTTGGTTATTTCTCACCGCCTTAGCAATGTTATACTCGTTGATTTTCTATCCGTATTTTCAGGAATAATAGCTGCGCTTGATACTTGGCTAATCATCTGCCTCATACGTCTTTTTCTAAATCATTTTGCACTCTTAAAAAATAATTGGTTAAAGGCAAGAATTTCCATGACAACAGGGGCTATTTATAATGCTTTTTATGTCATCATGTCGCTGGTGTCATGTTTTGCATTACAATCTGTCTGGTATCTCATCTACGCCGCTTACCGCCTACTCTTTGCAATCGCGAAATGTTACACAGGACACAGCATGCAGCGCAACAAAGGGGACAGCTGGAAGTTTTATCAATATGTCGGCTACTTTCTGATTATAGCTGCCTTTATTTTCCATATCATGGTCATTTTTGTTTCACAACACGATGATAATATCGGAGTTGCCTATCCATTTTTAGTCTATCTCATTGCCCTAGCTACTTTTATTAATTTCATCAATTCAATGATTCAGCTATTTCGCCTTCGTAGAAGTAGCTCTGCTTATCTCAAGGCAAGTAAAAACATTTCCTTTGCTTCTTCACTCTTTTCACTCTTTTTCCTTCAAACCATGATGCTAAGACAATTCAGTGGTCCAGCCGATGCCTACTTTAGCTGGCTCATTACCATTATCCTAGGCACCTGCGTTTTTTCAAGCCTCCTCATTTTAGGAATCACCATGATTATCTCAGGTAGGAAAAATAATCAATAAAAAGTTCCTCTCTTGAAAGGAACTTTTTTGTGTTATCATGCGGGCTTCCATTCGCCATTAATCCTGTTGAACGTTGTATCAAATTGCATTTTCCATACTTTTCGATAACCGTAAATCGAAGCATCCGTAGTTGCTCGAAAACTTAGAATGGCATGTTCTTTTCCGATTGGTGTCACATTGGCTTCAAGCAAATGATAATCATAATAACGAAATGTCCCGTCTTTCAACGTTTTCAGCCATTCCGATTTAGTTTGAGTAACACCGCCAGAATGACGAATTACCATATCATTAGGATAATAATGCTCAAGCCATTCAAAATCACGCGCAACAATCGCCTCATTTATCCGCTTATGAATGGCAATAATTTCTTCTTCAATAGACATTTTCTCTCCTAATCCGCTGGCTTCCAAGAACCCATTGCTCTTTCTTGCTCTTCTAACGTCATGGTAAAGTAACGAGTTCCTTTGTCTAAATGTTTAATTTGATTCATTTCCTCATCTGTTAATGAAAAATCAAAAATAGCAATATTTTCATCTAAATGATGTAAACTGCGTGGAAAGACTGCATTTCCAGCTTGAATATGCCAACGTAAGATAATTTGTGCTGGTGTTTTACCATATTTGTCTGCTAAATTGAGAAACAGTGGCTCATTTAACAAAGCATTGTCGCCATGCCCCAATGGATACCAACTTTCAATGATTGTTCCGTAAGGTGCAATACGTTTTTTAAGCTCATCTTGTTGGTAATAAGGATGACATTCAACTTGCAGCGCTGCTGGTTTAATCGTAGCTGCTTCCAAAACTTCTTCCAAACGTTCTGACTCAAAATTACTTAGTCCGATTGAACAGACTTTTCCCTCTGCCACAGCCTTTTCCATATTTTGATAAGCTGTCATATAATCACCAAATTGTTGATGAAGCAAAAGCAAATCAATATAATCAGTATCCAAACGTGCCAACATTTTATCAATGGCAGAACTGTCTGCATAATCGCTTGGCCAAAGTTTAGAAGTGATAAAAATATCTTCACGTTTAAGCCCAGATTCTTTAACCGCTTGACCGACTTCACGTTCATTTTGATAAGCATGTGCAGTATCGATATGACGGTAACCGAGTTTCAAAGCTTCTAATACATTTTGTTTCGTATCTTTTGGTGCAACTTGATACACACCAACACCAAATTGTGGCATTTTTAAGCCATTATTTAACGATAAATAAGTTTGTTCCATTTTTCACCTCTCTTAATTTCTATTTTTATTATAATCTGTTAAAATAGAAATATCTAACTGATAACTTAAATAATTGATAGAATTTTTCTATAGGGAGAATTGATGAATTCTAAACAAATTGAATGTGCCTTGGAATTAGCACTCACTTTAAATTTCGGGCAAGCTGCTGAAAATCTTTATATCACTCAGCCGACCTTGTCCTATCATATCAAAACATTAGAGGATGAAATTGGATTTCAACTTTTTGAGCGTTCAGGAAAAGGCGCCGTCTTAACACCTGCTGGTAAACAATTCACACAAGATTTACGCCAAATTCAAAATCATCTTCAAGAAGCCATTGAGCGTGGGCAAAATTTGGGATACCGTTGTAACGAAACCATTCGCTTAGCTATTTTTGATATTAAAGCTCTGCCTATTTTACCTCAAGCCATAAAAATTTTCTCACACACGCACCCCAATACCTATATTGATGTGCAGTTCAATGCTACGGATGCTCTCGAACAATTGTTAAACAGGCAACTGGACATAGCACTGGCTATCACTTCATCATTGCCAAACATTACAGAATTGGAAGCAACTTTTTTATACCAAAGCCCGATTTACTTAGTTGTTGAAAATTCTCATCCCCTATCAACTTTGAAAACAGCTAAATCTACTGACCTCAACAATCAAACTTTAATGGTCAGCCAAATCAGCCCCAAAGAACTCAAAGAAGCTCAGAAAAAAGTAATCTCTAAATCCCAAGTAAAAACCTTGAATAGCCCAAATCACTCATCTACCATTACCAATATTTTATCTGGTCGTGGGGCTTGCCTCGTCCCAGGATTTTTAAAGGACAATACACCAAATCTCACGTGGATTCCCTTTGAAGAAACATCAGGAATCGCTTGCTCTATCGTCAAACGAAAAGATAATCACCGAGAAGTCGTCCAAGATTTCCAAAAATTACTAAACGAACTCCTGCAAGATAATTAGCATTCGTTGAAAATCAAATTCAGACCTCACTAGCTTAATTTGAAAAAATAATCTATCAACATCGGCTCACCAGTCTAATTTTCATTGAGTAAAAATTCCCACAAAAACCACTTTCTATACCGAAAGTGGTTGATCTTATTTTTCTAGCAATTCTGCATAGGATTTGCGGTGACCAAGTTGTAAGACTTGATTATCTTTAACCAATACTGGGCGTTTGATGAGCATACCATCTGAAGCCAAGAGGCTTGCTGCCTCATCAATTGACAAACTATCGATTTTATCTTTTAAACCAAGTGCACGGTAGACTTGTCCGCTAGTGTTGAAAAAATTCTTGATCGTATATGTTGAATTTTCAATCCATTCTTTCAATTGTTCTGCCTTAGGTGTATCAACTGTCATATCGACAGCTACATAATCAACACCTAATGCTTGCAATTCCGCCTTAGCGCGACGACAGGTACTACATTTTGGATATTCATAAAAAGTAAACATTTCTTTCTCCTTCTAAAAATTAGCTTTCTCATGTTCCAATAGCCAACACTTTCGCTCTACTCCGCTAGCATAGCCTGTTAATTGCCCTTGATTTCCTAAAACACGGTGACAAGGAACAATGATCGACAAGGGATTTTTACCAACAGCCCCACCAACAGCTTGCGCCGAACCACAGTTAATTTGTCTAGCAATTTCTCCATAGGTCATTGTCTTTCCATAAGGAATTTGCGCTAAGACTTTCCAAACTTTCCGCTGAAAAGCCGTCCCATAAGGCACCAAGGTCAATCGACTCGGGTCGGGATTTTTACCAGCAAAATAATCATCCAACCAAACTTTTGCCTCATCTAAAAGAATGGTCGTTTCTTCAATCATTTTTTCGCGTTCATAACCATATTCAAAATACTTTTGTCCTAGAAAATAGCAACCTAAGAGCCCTTTTTCATTAGCTAATACTACTATTTCTCCTAACTCAGACGGATAAACCAACTTTCTTAACATATTATCACTCCCACTTAAGCCATATGCCTAATAGAAAAGCAAACTCTGCTTCCTTATCTATAACTGAGGGTTCTGCCATTCTGTATTAATCTTAGGTGTCCCATCCGCATTAAGTACAGGTGTTATCCCCGAAGGATCACCTAGACCAGCCGCCACTCCAAGATAGTCTACTCCAGTTTAACGGTCAACTAACAGAACCAAATTTTGCTTTTTATTATCAAATCGAACACTGAAAAATCGTTCTCTTAACCGTTTTTGGTATTCTTTTAACTGCTTTTTATCCATAAACTATCTCCCTCCCCTAATTTTGAAATCGTTTTAACCATTATAGCAAAAAAAGAAAAAAAGAGCTGAGAAATACTCCCAACTCATCCAATCTCTATTGTTATTTTTTCGTGATTAAACGTACACGAACGATATTATCGCTAGCTTCAAAATTAGCAACTAAGTGATCAATTTTCGCCTTATCCGTTTCATCAAGGTCAAGTAGCGTATAAGCATAGTCACCTTTTGAACGATTGATGATATTATCAATATTAATACCTAAGTCAGATACCGCTGTTGAAATTTTAGCAACGATATTTGGCACATTTTTATTAATCAATGTGATACGATACGGTGCAGTCAATGCTTGATGAACATTTGGAAAGTTAACAGAGTTAGTAATCTCACCTGTTTCCATGAATTGACGAATTGTCTTACCAGCCATAATCGCACAATTAAGTTCAGCTTCAGCCGTTGAACCACCCACGTGAGGGAAAACTGTGATTTTATCTTTGTTAAGCAACTCTTCTGTACCAAAGTCGGTAATGTAACGTTTCACAACACCAGCTTCAACAGCTTCAAAAAGTGCTGCATTGTCAACCAATTCACCACGCGCAAAATTGATAACAACCGTTCCTTTTTGCATCAAACCGAACGCTTCACTATCAAATGTATGGCGTGTTTCATCTGTCAAGGGCACATGAACAGTGATATAATCAGAATTCGCAAAGATTTCTTTAACATCAGCCACACGTTTGACGTGATGAGAAATGTTCCAAGCTGTTTCAATGGAAACATATGGGTCATACCCTAGAACATTCATACCAAGACGTTGTGCATAGTTAGCAATACGACCACCGATAGCCCCAAGTCCGATAACGCCTAGCGTCTTACCAGAAATTTCATTACCAGCAAATTGTTTCTTACCAGCTTCGACTTGTTTTGGAACATCATCACCAGAAAGGGTATTTACCCACGCATTAGCAGCGATGTAGTCACGCGCTGACATCAAGATAGAAGCAAGAACCGCTTCTTTTACAGCATTAGCATTTGCACCAGGCGTATTAAAGACAACAATCCCTGCTGCCGTTGCTTCATCAATCGGAATATTATTTGTTCCTGCACCTGCACGCGCAATCGCTTTTAAATTTTCTGGAAATACTGTTCCATGTAAATTTTGACTACGAAGAATATAGGCATCTGGATTTTCCGCTAAATCACCATCAATTTGGAAATGATTTCCTAATTCTTTAAGCCCTACTTGATTAATATTATTAAACGTTTTAACACTATATACCATTTATTTCACACAAAGGCTACAAAAGCCTTCCCTTTTTCCGTTATTGTTAATAACTATGGTGATCTGCCTCATCAACTTCTTGATAGAGAGCATTCTCATCCTTAGTCTTAATTTTTTGATAAGCTAGACGTTCACCATCAATTGGCACTTTTCCACAATAGACATAACCAAGTTTCTCAAAAATGTGTTGCATGGCACCATTCTTTTCATGGGTGTCACAACGGAAATCATGTCCATCAGTTCCTTCAATCAATCCTTGAAGAAATGTTTGAGCAACCTTTCGACCAGTCACGCTAGACAAAACAGCAACACGGTGAAAGGTGATGTAACGGTGATTATTGTGCTTCCACTGACCATCGTAAATCTTGTCATAAGCAGGGTCACCATCAGTGATAACAGCTGCATAGGCTACAATTTGCCCATCTAATAAGGCTACATACCCTTGACCAGTCAAAACGTCATCATCAATCGTATCCTCATCAGGATATTTCCCTTGCCATTGATTACTACCGCTTGCTGCCAATTGTTTTCGTGCGTCCTCAATAACGAGCATGATTTGGTCGACTTCATTGGGAAAAGCTTGTCTAATTTCCATAGTATTACCTCTTCTAATGATTATGAATCTATTTTATAACAAATTCGATGCAACAGTGGTAATCAAACAATTATTTATGTTCAGCTTCAAATTTTTTCATAAATTCGATCAAATCAAGTACCCCTTGACGTGGGAATGCATTGTAAAGACTAGCACGCATACCACCCACAGAGCGGTGACCTTTGATATTTTTAAATCCAAGCGGTGTTGCTTCAGCAACAAATTTAGCATCAAGTTCTTTATTTGGTGTTACAAATGGAACATTGGCTACTGAACGTTCTGCTGGATTTTTAACAGGGTTTGTATAGAAGTCAGATTGGTCAATGAAATCGTACAACAAACCTGATTTTTCGCGGTTAGCAGCTTCCATTTTATCAACACCACCGAAAGCTTTCACCCATTCAAACACAAGTTTTGCAATATAGATGTTATAGGCAGGCGGTGTATTGTAAAGTGAACCTGCTTCTGCTTGGATACGGTAATCAAGCATAGCAGAAAGCGTTGGTTCATCATTCAAGAAATCTTCACGGACGATGACAACTGTAACCCCTGCAGGACCGATGTTCTTTTGGGCACCTCCATAAATCAAAGCAAAATCTTCAACCTTGTAACGTACAGCCAGAATATTTGAAGACATATCCGCTACAATTGGCACACCATTTGTATCAGGAAGATTATAAATAGACGTTCCTTCAATGGTATTGTTTGTTGTGATGTGAACATAAGCAGCTTCTGGGTCAATATCTTTTGAATTAAAACTAGGGATATGATCATATACTGTATCTTCAGATGATGCTAGTAGCAATGGTTCAAAAGGAACAGTTTTGGACAATTTAACAGCTTCTGCATAAGCTTTTTTACCCCACGAACCACCAACTAGATAATATGCCTTACGTCCCTTAGCAAGGTTTAAAGGAAGCATTGTAAATTGCGTAGAGGCACCACCTTGAAGGAACATCACTTTATAATTATCTGGAATAGCCATTAATTCACGCAATAATTGTTCTGCTTCTTTAATGATATGATCAAACTCTTTGGAACGGTGGGACATTTCTAAAACACTCATGCCGCTACCTTGGTAGTCAAGCATTTCACGCTGTGCTTGTTCAAGCACTGGTTTCGGTAACACTGCAGGACCTGCAGAGAAATTGTAAATTGTCATAAAAATACCTCCGTATAATGGTATCAATTATAACACAATTTTCTGAATTTTGTAAAGATTTTTGAGATTTTTTACGCAAACTATTTATAACTAATCATAATATAATGATAAGTAAATCATAATTAAGGAGTCCAAATGATTATCAAAGAATTTTGTGCTGAAAATACAACACTTCTCAATCAACTCGATCAGTCTGTTAAACGTGTTGAACTTTGTGATAATTTAGCTGTTGGAGGTACAACGCCATCTTATGGTGTTATCAAAGAAGCGGCACGCTACCTGCATGAAAAAGACATCGCACTAGCAACAATGATTCGCCCTCGTGGTGGTAACTTTGTCTATAATGATAGTGAACTTCGCATCATGGAAGACGATATTCTTCATGCCGTTGAACTTGAAAGTGACAGTTTAGTTTTGGGATTATTAACAGAAGATAATCACATCGACCAAGATGGTATCGAACAACTTCTTCCTGCCACACAAGGATTGCCACTTGTTTTTCACATAGGGTTCGACCAAATTCCGCTTGAAGATCAAAAAGAAGCACTCGACCAATTGGTTGAATTAGGCTTTACACGTATTTTGACACACGGGTCTGCTCAAAATAATGACATTTTTGAAAACATTGCTCACCTTAAAGAGCTTGTTGATTATGCTGACGGTCGTATTGAAATCATGATTGGTGGCGGTGTCACAGCTGATAATTACCAAGAACTTATTGAAAAAACAGGTGCCCAAGCTGTGCACGGAACAAAAATTAATTGCGTCTTGTAAACAATAACTATATAAACAAAGAAGCTGGACAGTTTTGTCTCAGCTTTTTTTATACCTTGAATTTACAATATAAGTGCACAATAAAAACTCATAAGATTTTCTAGTAAAATAGGATTGAACAAACATCTTACGAAAGGAAATCTTATGAGCTACCATCATTTTACCATAGATGAACGAGAAAGTATTCTGATTTATCGTACGAAAGGGATGACCTTTTCTCAAATAGCACGACTATTACATCGGCACCC
>NZ_NETH01000060.1 GCF_003337175.1 Streptococcus gallolyticus | reverse complement strand
GCCGAAGCAGCGCAAAAAGCCGAAAGCACTCTCCCTCAAACTGGAGATGACAGCAATAGCACGCTGGCTATGCTCGGAGCTTTGGTAACAAGCTTAGGATTATTAGCTTTGCTTAAACGTCGTCGTGAGGAAGATAACGAATAATTTTAGTGTTGATTATCACTTGCTACTGCAATGTCTCAGCGGTATTGCTACCGCTGAGATTTTTTAAATATTAATGATGAAAGCGGTAAACGATAAGGCACTCGGTACGGCAAACGAGATTGTCACTCAATCGTTTATTAGCCTTAGGCTAACCCGTAAGATAAGGGTAATCATAATCTGTAATAATGAAATAATGAATAGGAGAAATGATGAAGAAAGTCATTCAATCAAGTCAAGCCCTAAAAAGGAATATGGTACGCACTAGACAACGCTACGCTATCAAGCGGTTGACTATTGGTGTTTGCTCTGTCCTTGTAGGACTCAGTTTTTTGGGCATAGGTGCAGGTACGGTTCAGGCAGATGAAGCTAGTGAGACATCAGCTGCGACTGTGGTAGATAGTAGCGGTTCTGCCCCCTCAACAATAGATGATCTAGCTAGTTCGGCGACATCAGAAACTACCGACCTTTCTGATGATAGCCTTGCTGCTACGACAGCTTCTGAACAAGCAGTCGCTAGCACAGAAGCAACCGAAGTTTCTGGAGCTGAGCTTGAATCGGCGGTTGAGTCTGATGAGGCGGTAGCTAGCGCTGACGATTCAGCGGTATCGTCTGAACAAGTAGAAGTAGCGACTCCTCAAGAGAGCTCAGCAAGTACTGAAACTGCGCTAACGAGTCAAACGCAAGACAGAGCAGCTACTAGCGAAGCTTCAACAACTACTCAGGAAGAAGTAGCTACAGAAGATACGACTAGTGACATCGCTGCATTAGCAGAAGATGCGACAAATAAAATTGCAGCAGATAGCTCCACGTGGAAGCTGGCTGGTTTAGGAAATAGCGTTTATGGTCAAGTAACCTACAATGCAACGACTAAAACGCTCACTGTGTCTGGAAATGGCAGACAGCCACACACTTATTTTGGGGATCAGACCTATGCTAGCATTACGGTAACACGTGACAATGCTGTCATCTACACCCGTGCTTTTTCAGGCACTAGTCGGACAACGTTTAATGAATCGGTGACATTGATGGCCAATGATATCTTGGCAATTTATCAAACGGAGCCTAATCGGATTCAGGTGACCGATGATGAATTGAAAAAGACAGGAATCACCTCAACCAAAACCTTTTCTTACCTTGTCAGCTCTGACGGGCATCTGGTGCGGGCAACGGATTACTTGGTCTATCAAGACAAGGTGTCAAGCCTCTTTTCGAGTGATGGTAGCCAGTTAGCTCTAGGGAAAACATTGAGCAATGTAGAGAGTCTGAAAACAGATATCTTGGCGAATACCTATCTAACAGAAAATCAGAAAAATGCCTTAGTTGAGCGTCTGACTAAGGCTTCGGAGATTTATCAAAATCGTCCAGGAGTTGCACAAACACAAGGAAGTGCTCAGATCATCTCTGTGGCAAGAAACACTCAGACAAATAATGAAGGCAGACCCATGTCTAATAACATGGATCGCCAAGAAATAGGGATTGTCTTAACAGAAGGGGCAGTCGTAACGTTTAAGATCAGCTCGGAGAGTAAAGATGCGGTCAAAAGTGTTGTTTTGGATTTAGTGGCTCACTCTAAGCCAGCAGAAAAAACCTATACCTTAGTGGTTAATGGCGATAGTGTTACGGTAACCGCCACATCTGATAGCGTTGCTTATATCAGAACACCTGTATCAGGCAACTACACCGTTAGCTATAACGTAGATTCTGGTCGAGTGGAGCAGTTGCCGATTTATACCTATGGCACAGATCAAAAGGCCTTTATCCAGCAATGGGACCAATCAAAAACAGCCTACAGTCTGATCAAAGCGTATAACATTACGCTTCAAGTGCCTTATCTAGATATTGAAAAGGTGAACACGACTGATTTATCAGCTTTGTTAGTAACTTATGATCAGCAAATCTTTAAGTATTATGCTGAATTAACTGGGATTGCTTATAATACTTCTGACACCCCTACTGTTAGACGTTACTTTGCAACTGTTGACCAAAAAGGAATCGGTGCTGCTTATTACTTATCATCACATTGGATTGCAACGAACAGTTCTTCCATCAGTGCTTATCTATCTGATGGGTGGATGACTTTGCATGAAATCGCACACGGTTATGAAATCCCATCTTCAACCATTTATATTATCGACACCTTTAATAATCTATATGGTGCGCTATACCAAGCAAAGTATGTTTACAAAACTCCAGAAACTTACATTGCTAATTCTTGGGTGTATAATGGAGGGAAGGACACCAACATTAGTAACCTTTTGACGGATTTGAGTAATGGTAAGATCTTTAATGATCTAGGCTACCGAGCACGCTTGCTATTATTGCTCCAACTAGCTACGCTTAAGGGAGATGAGGGTTTTACAACATTTAATACTTATCATCGTACCAATAACAATTCCTCAGAGAAGACAAATGACCTAGGGAAGTTATGGATTGAGTCCTTCCTAAAGACTTACCAACTTGATTTGACGCCTTATTTTAATACCATGGGAGTTCCGATTGACGAGCTGACTGCCTTGACAGCAGCGACTGGTAATTACAAACCAGTTGCCATGCTCACTCAACTGGTTGATGATAGTGAGATTGCTCAGGTTATGACTAAGCTTGGTTGGGATTCGGATGCGCTGAAAAGTAAGCTATCCCTAGTAACAACAGATGACCTCAGTCAATTTGGTTTAAAGGCAAATCTTACGCTCACGATTAATAATTATTCGCAACTGGCTGGTCAAACCCTATTTGTCAAAAACGGCTCAGACGTGGTGCTGCAAGTCACAGTTCCTAAAGATACGGATGCGTCAAGTCAGACATTGACCTTTACAGACTTACCGATTGGTATCTATACCCTAACAACGGACTCAGATACAGCGACGCTTTCTGATTATTACGTCTATGTTAAATCCAATACAGAAAACACCGCTACCGTTACGATTAAGAGTAATGTCCTTGATGCAGTAGCCTCATTATTTAATGACAAGCAGTACACGGCGCTAGCTAATGGCGTAACCGATACAGTGATTTCAAATGCCCAAGCTTTGGTTAATCGTTTACCAGAAGGCACAGCTAAAACGGCTAATCAAAACTTGATTAATAAAGCTTATAGCAAACTCCAAGAAATCATTCTAAAAGGTGGCTCTAATAAAATCTTTGCAACCCTAACGGTTAATTCAGATACCAATACCTTAACTATTCAAGAATACGCTGTTCAACCGCACTGGGCCTTTTCAAATAACGTTTATGCTACGGTGACTATTAAGGACGCTCAAGGCAATGTCGTCTTAACCAAGTCTTACATTGCCAATCAGACCTTGAAAGCTGCGACAGAGTCCATCAATCTGTCTGAAGGCATGACGATTACGGTGACACACACTGAAGGAAAAAGTCGCTTACAATCGATTTTAGATGGTGAGGTTCAAACCAACGGAACTAGCCAAACCTTTGTCGTTAAAAATCAGAAATTGACGGTTGTAAATCCACAGCTGACTCTTACAGCCAATGATGCAACGGTCTTTGCTGGTGAGTATACGCTTGATACCATTGCAACTCTTACAGCACCTCAGGTTACTCCAACGACAGCTAAATCGTATGAGATAGGAATTTTCTATAGCGATGTTGATTTTGATAAAGCAGGCACGTATCACTTGACTTATCAAGTCCAACTATCATCAAGTTCTAGTCTTAAAAAGACGGTAACAATCGTAGTTAAGGCTAAGGAAGAGCCAGAACAGTCTGATGATGCAACACTAGCAGCTGACGCTCTTACTGATGATAGCAATCAAGCTAGTTTATCAGATGATACAAACCAAGTAGCTGATATGGTTTCAGAAGAGGTGTCTAGCGATAATGCTCAGCCTCTTGCAACGTCAACTACTGTCGTCAAGCCAGAGATTCTCTTAATTGCTGATAAAGCCACCCTAACTGAGGCTGAGAAATCAAGGTTAGCAGCAATGATTAGAACTGCCAATCCAGACCTTCCTGAGGACACAACCATTACCGTTGCGGATAATGGCGATGCAACGCTGACCTTTTCTGATGACAGTACAACAACCGTAACAAATACCGTCGAAACCGCTATGTCTAGCAGTGCCCAAGCTCCGACTACCTTGGTAGCTGTCGCTGATAAAACCAACTTAACAGAAGACGAAAAAACAGCAGTCATACAAGCAGTCGCTGCGGCCAACACCAATGTTTCTAATGTAGAGGTGGCAAACGACGGAACTGCAACCATTACTTTCTCAGATTATACGACTGCTACCATCTCAGCTGACAAGACCGTTACCGAAAAAGCTAAGACAGACGCAGCTGACAGTGTCACAGCAACCAATCGCGCAGGTAGCTCCACTATCGGTACAGCCTTGACCATCCCACGTGCTTCAGAGGTCTACCCTGATGGGACAAGTTTTGAAATTGTCTTGACCGCCACAGACGGAACAACCCAGACCATCAAAGGCTATACCAGCTCAAGTGCGTCCTCAGGATTTGTGATTACCGAAGGTTCGGATCTAGTAGCTAGGGTCTCATCAGGAACTAATAACCTCTCTGTCTATCTAACCCCAAGCGTTAGCAATGGCACTACTGTCAGCGTAACCGTCACAGAGCCTAATAAAACCCCATCTGATGCCGTCAGCACAACCATCACTGTCGACACTTCTAAGTTAGATAGCGCTGTGAGCGCAGCAGGTGATGCCGTGACCGCCGCAGATGGCGAAAGCCTGACCGATGCGCAAAAAGCCTTTAACGACGCTCTTGCTACTGCCAAGTCTCTCCAAAAAGACGGCTCAGCCTACGATAGCGCTACTCAAGCAGCTATTAATGCAGCCACAACAGCCCTCCAAGAAGCCCAATCAGCCTTAGAGGCAGAAACATCAGCTAAGGAGGCCGTTGCTGCGGCCGAAGCCGCCGAAAAAGCGGCTGAAGACGCCCTCACTCAAGCGAATGAAGATGGTATCATCTCCCAAGAGGAAGCGGACAACTTAAGCAGTCTCAACGACGCCGTGACAGCAGCCAAATCAGCCGGCGAAACAGCGGTAGAAGCTCTTCCAGATAGCACGGTTAAGACCGACTTGTCAGACCGTCTTGATAAGGTAGATGGCATCACCGTTCCAGAAGTTACCGACAGTAACAACGACGGCGTTAAAGACAGTGACGCCGCCGCAGCAACCGCCGCGGTAGAAGCGGCCGAAGCCGCCGAAAAAGCGGCTGAAGACGCCCTCACTCAAGCGAATGAAGATGGTATCATCTCCCAAGAGGAAGCGGACAACTTAAGCAGTCTCAACGACGCCGTGACAGCAGCCAAATCAGCCGCCGAAACAGCGGTAGAAGCTCTTCCAGATAGCACGGTTAAGACCGACTTGACAACTCGTCTTGATGACGTTACGGGCATTACTGTTCCAGAAGTTACCGACAGTAACAACGACGGCGTTAAAGACAGTGACGCCGCCGCAGCAACCGCCGCGGTAGAAGCGGCCGAAGCCGCCGAAAAAGCGGCTGAAGACGCCCTCACTCAAGCGAATGAAGATGGTATCATCTCCCAAGAGGAAGCGGACAACTTAAGCAGTCTCAACGACGCCGTGACAGCAGCCAAATCAGCCGGCGAAACAGCGGTAGAAGCTCTTCCAGATAGCACGGTTAAGACCGACTTGTCAGACCGTCTTGATAAGGTAGATGGCATCACCGTTCCAGAAGTTACCGACAGTAACAACGACGGCGTTAAAGACAGTGACGCCGCCGCAGCAACTGCAGCCCAAGACGCGAGCTTAATCAGTGTGTCTGAGCCAGTAAATACATCTGACCCAGTAAGTACTTCAGAGGTATCAAGTCTTTCGACAGCAATTAGTACCAGCGAATCTGTATCCTCAGAGCTTTCATTCTCAACCAGTACTCTTGATTCGGCTTCTAGTCCAACTAGCCTCCTAGAGGTATCAAGTCCTTCGACAGCAATTAGTACCAGCGAATCTGTATCCTCAGATCTTTCATTCTCAACCAGCACTCTTGATTCAGCTTCTAATCCAACTAGCACCTTAGAGTCGTCAAGCCCTTCAGACTCATTAACAACATCTGAATTTGCTCCGACAAATGCTTCGACCTCAATGAGTACGTCAAGTTTAGCTTCTGAATCCACTCTCTCTGATCCACAAGTAACTGCCCTCGGCTTGCCAAGTAAAGCCGACAAGGTAGACGATCTCAACGCTGAAAAAGGTAATGTTCAACCTGCTGATAGCACCGTTTCACCTGCTAGTCGTTTGGCAGTGAACGGTTCACAAGCCACAAGCAGTCAGCCTCGTTCTGACCTTAATGCTCAATCGTCATCCCTACCATCGACAGGGGATGAAAATGCCTCCTTACCAGCGATGCTTGGTTTACTAACAGTTCTTACAAGTGTCTACCTATCTTTAAAACAAAGAGCTAACAAACTTGGCAGTAAAAACCAAAAATAATGCTTAGCTCTTAAGCGATAAAATGCTTTTCGACTTGTATCATTGTGAGGAGAAAGTTATGTTACTCAAAAACACCTTACTTATCCTAGTTATTTTAGTAAATGCTTATTTTGGCTATGTTCTTATCAAAGATCTCTTGTCTCATCGCAAAGAAACAATGGCAGAGCCTGCTTCAAGCCTAGCCTTGTCATTATCAAGTACCTTGATCTTCTTTTTCTCGACGATTGGTATTTCTGACTTTGCGATTAGTACAGGACTCTATCCTAAATTAAGGTGGACAACGGTTAAAAAATTGCCAGGAACCTTAAACACCCAGTGTACGATTCCTGTGGCCGTGATGGCGCTAGCCTATATTCAAAATATTGAGGTGGGGATTTTAACCCTTGCCGTGTGCATCATCTGCCAAGTCATTGGCTCCTATTTTGGAGCAAAATTCGCCATTAAGCTACCAGCAGAAAAACTCAAGGGATTTATTGGCTTTGGTATGATTATTGCTGCCCTCATCATTGTAGGTGGTCTGCTTGGTTGGCTACCACATGGAGGGCAGGCAACAGCGCTTTCAGGGGGCAAATTAATACTTGCTGGTCTCTTGCTATTCGTTTTTGGAGCGTTGAATAATATTGGCATTGGTTCCTATGCTTTGACCATGATTACAGTTTATTTGCTAGGAATGAGTCCAGCTGTGTCCTTTCCAATTATGATGGGGGCAGCAACATTTTCTGTACCAGTAGGCAGTGTCCAATTTGTCAAATCAGGAGAATATAGTCGAAAAATCACCCTTTTCACGTCAACCTTTGGTGTGCTTGGGGTTCTAGTGGCAGTCTATTTTGTGACTTCTTTGAATGTTGATATGCTGAAATGGATTGTCGCAGGTATCTTACTATATAGTTCATATGGGATGTTGCAAAAACAACATCAGTAATAAAGCAAAGGAGTTTTACCATGCTTGTCTTAACAAAAAAAGCTATTCAAGCCTGTTTTTCCATGTCGGATGCCCTAAAGGCTAGCAGGATAGCCCTTGAGGCTTACTCTGCTGGTCAGGCCAATGTACCGCTACGCACTAATATTCCTATCGAGCAGTTTAACGGTCAGACCCTATATATGCCAGCTGCAATTGAGGGCGAGATGAGTGCTGCGGGTATCAAAGTTGTCTCGGTTTATCCAGATAATATCGAGCAGGGCTTGCCGTCTGTGCCAGCTTCCATGATTGTGGTTGATGCTAAGACTGGTCTTGTCACAGCAGTTCTGGACGGCACCTTTCTAACCCAACTGAGGACAGGTGCTGTCCAAGGGGTGGCAACGGATTTATTAGCTCGCAAGGATGCCAAGATTGCTGCGCTTATTGGTACTGGTGGTCAAGCGACTCAGCAGGCTTTGGCAATGCTGATGGTACGCCAACTAGAAGAACTGCGGGTCTATGATATCAATGCAGAGCGTGCCAAGGAGTTTGCGGCATACTTGGAAACAAGGTTAGGCACACAGTTTACCACGAGGTTTAGGGCAGTAGCTTCAGCAAAAGAAGCGGTTTGTGATGCTGATATTGTGACAACCGTGACCACCTCCCATCAGCCGACCTTTGATGCTAGGGATATTAAGGCTGGAGCTCATGTTAACGGTGTTGGCGCCTATACGGCTGATATGGTAGAATTGCCATCTGACCTATTTGAAAGGGCAGGAGCTATTGTTTTTGATACCATTGATGGGGTCATGAACGAAGCGGGCGATGTAATGACAGCCCTGCGTCTACAGGCAATTGAGCCGTCCGATATCACAGGTGAACTAGGCCAGTTGCTGTCAGGAACTATCCTAGGGCGTCAATCTGACCAAGAGGTGACCTTGTTTAAAACCGTTGGTTCAGCTGTTTTAGATGTGGTAACAGCACAGCTAATCGTAGACAAAGCCCTTACAAAGGGAGTCGGTGTCCAAATTGATTAACAATCATCTTGCTAGTAGCACTCTGGCTTGGCTCTACTAGTGTCCACATGCTATAGTTGGGCTCTTTGTCAACTGTAGTGGGTGGCAAAGTTAAGCCCTAGCGAGAATAATTGTTGTGCTTGCTTTAGTTGCCCCTAGCCAATGACAAGAAGCTGAGTAGCCCTCAGCTTCTTTTTTGGTATGCGGGGATGTTGCACCTCTCAAGACCTCGGTAAGCACCTACTAGCCATTCCAAGTCTGACGCTCATAGCGCTTTGTCAGCAGTAGGGGTGATAACGTTAATTGCTAGTAAGGGCGCTTTCAGAAACTATCATAAAAAAATTGGGAAAAATTTAAGATTTTTTGCGTAAAATGCTTGACATATATATATATATATATACTGTATTAGTCGGGGTATACAATATTATATCAAGCTCCCGTAATGCTACCTAGCTCTGGTATCCTCATAACAAGGATGAGTTAGGCATCTTCTAAGTCTATCGCAATGGGGATTTGGAGGGGATTGAGTCAGGTAGTCTTTAGAAAGGAATTTATGTCAACTAAACGCTTTAACAGACAGTTCGAAGAGGTGGATCGTTCCACTCGTGTCAAGATGCACAAGTCAGGTAAGCACTGGGTGCGTACGGTGATGTCAAAACTCAGCCTTTTTCGAATCCTAGGTCGCAAGGCTAGCCAAGTAGATACCGTGGCGGTTCAGGAGGAGGTCTTGGCTGATGACAAGGCTCTGGTATCTAGCCACGGCTACCTAAAGGCAGCCATGCTCCTAGGAGCGGTTGCTGGGGCAGGTAGTATCGGTGCGCACCATGCCTTTGCTGATGAGACAGAAGAAGTGCTAGACACGACAACAACGAGCACCACACAAGAAGATAGCGTCACTATCACAACAACTGAAGAAACGTCTAGTTCAGAGTCAATCAGTAGTTCTGAGTCGGTAAGTAGCTCAGAGTCAATCAGTAGCTCGGAGTCAACAAGCACTTCCACATCAGCTAGCGCCTCTGACGCGTCAACGGCAGACTCTAGCTCAGCCAGCACGTCCACATCTACCAGTAGCAGTAACTCGCTGTCAACGAGTACTTCTGAGCTAGCAGCAGACAGCACCGCTTCGAGCAGTTCGTCAGAGTCAGCTGATGCTTCTGATTCAGTAAGCACCAGTGCTAGTGCACAAGCCTCAACCAGTACGGCTGAGCTTTCAGAAGAAGCCTTGAGTTCTGATAGCAGCTCAAGCTCAATCAGCGCTTCAGAATCTGCCAGTGCTTCCAGCTCGACAGTAGCTTCAGAAACCTTGCAAAGCTCAGAATCTGCTAGCGTCTCAACGTCAGCCAGCACTTCCAGCTCAATCCTTGCTTCGCAATCGGTTGCTGCTTCAGACTCAGCGACAGCGTCAGCAGCTTTGCAAAGTTCAGAGTCTGTCAGTGCTTCGACCTCAACCAGCACCTCAACCTCACAGTTAGCAACGACCTCAAGCACCTCAGGTGCAACCCTTAGCTCAGCCAGCAGCGGTAAAGCAAGTATTGCAAGTTATGGTGCATTGAAGGATACTTATACAGTTTCTTATAATAGTGCAA
>NZ_NETH01000006.1 GCF_003337175.1 Streptococcus gallolyticus | reverse complement strand
ACGTAGATGCGATGAGCCTCGTTTGACCATTTTACCTTGAGTATCTAGTTGTCCAGATTGGTAGATAGAGGGTTCTAATCCTGCAAAAGCTTGTAGTTGAGCTGGATTAGTGAAAGTATTAATATTTCTGATTTCAGCTAAGATGACAGATCCAAGGCGATTACTAATTCCTGGTACCGTAGTGATGACCGAGTTGAGCTCAGCCATCAACTCATCAATCTTCTTTTCAGCTTGTTTGATGAGTTTTTCGTAGTGTTGGATGTTCTCAATGATTTCAACCAATTCAAATTCACGAGCAAAAGAAGTTGTGCCAATAGAATTTGGAGCTAGTTCGAGAATATCCAACGCATGTTTAGCTGTTAATCGTTTAATCTCAATAAGTTTATCAAAGCCAGCAGTTACCATTTTCTCAGGAGAAGGAAAACGTTTGAGCAACTCATAGACATAGTCAGAGTGTTTCGTAACGACCTGATGTAGTTCAGGGAAAATAATATCTAAACACTTGGTATATTGGACTTTCCAATCTGATTGATGTTTCTTTAAACGATTCATGTGACGTGTCATAATCTTAAGTTCTTCTTGCCTGTTGTCATGCATAAATAGGGCACGATTAGGGTCAGAAAGCAACTTAAGAGCTATTGTACGTGCGTCCTTCTTATCCGTTTTCGTTTTACGAAGTGAGAGAGACTTTGTGAATTCTTTGATAAGTAAGGGATTATAGGTGTAAATCTTATAATTGTTTTGATGTAAGAATGTTAAGAGATTTAAGGCATAATGTCCAGTATCTTCCATGGCGATAAGACAGTCTTGTCTAAGCTGTTTCAAGGTGTTATGAAGCAGTTCAAATCCTTGTTTACGGTTTGTAATAGTAATAGGTTTCAATACCATTTTCCCTGTATTATCAATAACTGTCACATCGTGTTTGTTTTTAGCGACATCAATGCCAACATAGAGCATAAGAGTACCTCCAGATATTAAGTATTAAGCCCACTTGGTATCCACTTACTTTTTGCCTTGTTACCTTACTGAAGATTAAACGTCTAGCGTTATCAAACTCATTACCAATTGAAACAAAAAAGCTGTGGTTAGAGCCTTTCTGAAATCGTCAAAGCGATTGGGGGGTAGAAACTAATCCACAGTGGCTTTTTCCAAGTATAACACTTGGGCTTTGGCAGTAGCTAACTGCACTAAATATAATATAAGGAGGAAAATGTCATGAACGATTATCAACTAGAAGCTTCTGTGAAAGCTCTAATTACTGAATATGAACACACTATATCTTTAGGGAAAACAACCTTTAGTGTTCACAACAGCTTTTTTGAGGGCTTGGATAAAGATGCCCACTTAAATGCATTTTTATCGCAATGTCCCGTAAGGATAATTTCTCAGGATTATCAGACAACCACGTTTGAAGTACGTTGAAATTATTTAATGGAAACGCTCCTGACGAAATCAATTCATTAAATGTCACTACCACCCTTGTTCTACTAGATATATCTGAAACTCGAACGGTTTCCACTCCATAAACTAAGTTTCCATCTATGAACAAGACTGGTCTGTCAAACCTAGCTGTCAACAATACATCGTGTTGTTCTAGGTCGATTTCAATATCTCCGATAATTTCGGGGATTTTTATTTCTTTCATGCTCGCTCCTTTCCGTGTTTTGGTATAATATCTAATAAAACGAGGTTTTATTATGAATAATTTGTTGTTTTCGTGGAATTTTTGGAATTTTCTCATTGCCCTAATCGCTTTACTAGTCGCCTTGTACAGTGTCTGGTACACAAGACAACGTGACAAAATTTCTTTAGAAATTACAGATGCAACTTTTGAAGAATTAGAACACAATCCATTCTTTATTTGTTTTTGCATTTTCAATAATTCGACATTAGCTGTTAAAATAACCGACATTAAACTATGTAATCAAGACGGTACACCAGCTTCTCTGATACTTGGGCACGAATACCAACCCCCACAAATACCTGAAATGACTGATTCATTGTTTTCGCCAGTCTACATTCCAGAACCATACTATTTTGAAGCTCCGTTTATCAATGAAGTGTTTATTCCTGCAAATGATTCTATGACGTTCAAATACTACATCAATCCATTCGCACCTAACATGATTATTCATGTAACTTCAGATAAGCCGCTTCATAGATGGTCAAAGACTAAGACTTTCTCACTTCATTTCACGAAGTCTAACTAAAATCACAATGTTTAAAATTAAGTTAGCAATCAATGCTATTGTTAGTATCATGTTACTCATGCTCCTTTCTAGTTGTGTTATTTTTGTCAACTTATCTACGAAACTAAAATGGCTTCAAGAACCACTTTAGAATCTACTCCAAGAATTTCAGACAAGCGCAACATTTCGTTGCCATCAAATCTTTCTTTTGGTTTCTTTTGTTTTTTATAGAAACCTGTTCTAGTCATCCCCATGCGCTCAGCAATAACTTTGCGCTTGATACCACTAGAATCTAGCAATTTTTCAAATTCAGTTTTTTCCAATAGTATTTCTTCCTTTCTACGCCAACCAAGTGGCAATGATAATAACAATGGTTAAGACAATCAAAGACCAAATTATGATTTTAGCGGTTTTATCTTGCATTTTTTCCACCTTTTGCTATAATGAAATCACATAAATGTGGTTGGGGCTTTTGCCCCGCCCACCTCTCTTTTTAGAAGAGTTTTGAAATAAGATTTACTAATGCAGTGATTAAATTGATAAGTGCGATTATCAAACCGATTTTGACTTCATTAGTAAGTCTTTTCTTTTTGCGCTTTTTCATTATAACGAATCCTTTCTACTAGTTTCCTTGTCTAAGATTGCCTTTCTCAATCTTACAAATATATTATATCTCTTAGTTTCCTATTTGTCAACAGTTTTGTGTTATAAAAGTCAACTTTTTTGGATTTAATTTTTTATCCTTTTTGTTGACAAAAAGAAAACAACTGTTATATAATGTAGAAAAGGAGGTACTCATGGATACAACGATAGCGTTCCCCGCAATGGTAAAAAAATATCGGACTGCAAATGGGCTCACGATGGAACAGCTTGCGGAGAGAATAGGAAAAACAAAATCAACTATTTCTAAATGGGAAAGTGGAACTCGTTCGCCTAAAATTTATGAAATAGAAGAAATTGCTCACTTTTTTGGAATTAGTCCACAAGTAATGATGTTTGGAGTTGACCAAAAGCCCTCACAACTCTCTAATTCGACCGTGCAGGCGATTTCTGACACAGTAGTTCAACTCCACCACAAACGCCAAGAAAACGTACTATGCTACGCTACAGACCAATTGCAAGCACAAGAATCTGAAGTTACAGTAGACGAACCACAAGCTACCTACTACACCTACGACTACTACGACCAACCCGCTTCCGCCGGTACAGGACAATATTTAAACGATGTACAAGTTGAACAGATTGAGTTACCAGTAGATATAGAGGCTGATTTTGTCGTTCCTATTTACGGAGATTCAATGGAACCAGAATATCATTCCGGCGATTACGTATTTGTAAAGCTATCTGTTGACTTATCAAGTGGTGATATTGGTGTATTTGAGTTGTATGGTGATGCTTATATCAAAGAATTAATCATTGACGATTCTGGAGCGTGCTTACATAGCTTTAATACCGAAAAATACAAAGACATCCCAATTGATGCCGATAGCGATTTTAGAATTATCGGCGAAGTTGTTGGAAGATATACAGAAAAATAAGTTTTTTTACTCAAAAGAGTTGACAAAAAAAATCAAATAGGATACCATAAAACTACGAGTTAAGTTCATATTTCTGAGGGAATATGTAACGCAAAAGTATGGCATCTATATTTGTAGATGCCATTTTTGTTTATATAAAGGAGTTCTAAGTGAAACCATTTAAAACACTAGATCAACAAATCGCAATTTTAAAACGACGTGGTCTAAACGTCAAAAATTATGAACATGCAAAACAATATTTACTAACTAATAATTACTATAATGTTATTAATGGCTATAGTAAATTTTTTACAACAAAAAGAAACCCTGAAAATTATATTTCTACAGTTGACTTTAGAGAGATCGAAGCAATCCATTTATTTGACAAAGAACTCAAAACAACTCTTTTGAATGCACTTATTGATGCAGAAAAACATTTTAAGTCTGTAGTCGCCTATAGATTTTCAGAAAAATTTCCTGAACCATATTCCTACTTAAAAACTAATAATTTTAAGAATACCAACGACTTTAAAGAAATATCTAGTATTTCAAAACTAATTGGTAATCTATCTCAAATTATAAATTTAAACATCAAAAAGAAACAAAGCAACTCGATAAAACACTACTATATGAAACATGACGGTGTCCCTTTTTGGGTAATATGTAATGACATGACTTTTGGGCAAATAGTTACATTTTATGAACATCTAGATTGTAATCTTCAAGAAAAAATTTCTTTTGATTTATCCACTTTTCTGCAAGATAATTTACAAAATATAACAAACATCCCTTCAAAGAATATCATTTCTGTTTCAACATTGCTAAATTTCTTAAAAAATGCCAATGAATTTAGAAATATTGCTGCTCACAACAATCTACTTTTCAATCATAGATGTTGGAAAAATTTAAAAACACAAAAATGGATGCCTCTAAACGCATCAAAATGCAATAAACAAGGTTTATATTTTGTTTTTTTATACTTAAGGTGCTTGTTATCATCATCTCAATACGCTGTACTGCATAATACAATTTTAAAGCGAATCAACACATTAAAGAAAAAACTTTATTCAATTCCGATTTCAAAAGTGTTAATTTCTATCGATTTTCCTACCGATTGGGATACATCAGAAAAGATTTTACAAAATAATATTTCTTAAAAATCTTGGAAAACTAACTTAGATAAAATTAAAAATCAAAATAGAACCCCTGCAGAAAAAAATAAATTTAAAACCAAATATTATTAACGACTAAACAAAAAAACCTTACACTCTCCGTCGCCAAACTTAGAGTGTAAGGAATAATTGGTAGTATAGTAAAAACCTGCATGCGTAGGGCTCTTTACTATACCCATTTTACCATAGAAATGAGGTATAAAGCAAATGGCTTATTTTCGCAAACGTAGTAACGGTTGGGAATATCGTATTAGCTACAAAGACGCTAATGGGAAATATCGTCAAAAATCTAAATCTAAGTTTAAAACAAAAGCTTTAGCCAAAGCAGCCGCTTTAGAAGCTGAGTTAAAGCTAAATCAAAATAGTTTCCAAAACGAAAACATCACATTGTATGACTTTGTTAAGCTATGGTCTGAAATCTATAAAAGACCACATGTTACAGATAAGACGTGGCAAACATACACTAAAAACCTAAAACACATCAAACATATTTTTAGTGATACAAAAGTTAAAGATATTACACCGCTACAATATCAGCAAGTTTTGAATGAATTCGGCGAGAAATACGCTCAAGAAACTCTTGAAAAATTTCACTATCAAATCAAAGGTGCTATGAAAATAGCGGTTAGAGAACAAATTATCACCTACAATTTTGCTGAAGAAGCTAAGGCAAGGTCACAAATTAAAAAGCGGTCTGAAAATGAAGATTTTCTGGAAGAGAATGAATACTTGTATTTGATTGACACCACACGTCAAAAAATACAATATATTTCTTATTTCACCTTATATCTTTTGGCGGTTACTGGTATGCGTTTTTCGGAGGTCATGGGGCTTACATGGGATAATGTCGATTTTGAAAATGGATTTATCACCATTAATAAAGCATTTGACTACTCTATCACTCAAGATTTTTGCGAAACTAAAAACGAACAATCAAAACGAAAAATTCCTATTGATGCAGTCACTGTCAACGTGCTTACTATCTTTCGAGCTAAATACTGGAAAGAAAATGACAAAAACCGTATATGTTACGGTGTATCAAATTCGGCATGCAATAAGCTTATAAAGCAGTTGGTTAAGCGCAAGGTACGTAACCACTCATTAAGACATACTTATGCGTCTTACTTGATTTTGAAACGAATTGATATTATTACCATTTCAAAATTACTGGGTCATGAAAGCCCAGACATCACATTGAAAGTCTATTCACACCAAATGGAAAAACTGGCAGAACAAAATCACGAAATTATCAAAGAGATTTTTGCAGCTGCTTAGCTTGCCCCAAATTCGCCCCAAATTATTTTATGTTTTATCTTTTGTTATCTGTTTATAAAATTAAAAAACCTTGTTAAATCAAGGTTTTTGTGTTGTTAAAGAAAGACTAAAATGTATCAAAAAGGCGGTAGACGGATTTGAACCGACGATCAAGCTTTTGCAGAGCCGTGCCTTACCACTTGGCTATACCGCCATAACAACTAGTATTCTACCTTAAAATCTAAACGGCGTCAAGTAGATTTCTTAAATTGTATGAACTTATCTTACCGATTTTATTTCCCTTGTAAAATAGGAGATTTATGCTATAATACTAAAAATCTTTGGAGGTGTTTTATGAAAAAACTAAGTTCTAACAGTCACATTCGCGTACTCAGTCCGTCAGATTCAATTGCTCGCTTGGGTGGATTTGAAGCCAATCTTTCTGCCAAAGAAACGTTAGAAAATCTAGGATTTCGTGTGTCGTTTTCAGAACATTATTTAGAATCTGATATGCTCTATTCTTCTTCAATCAAGAGCCGTGTTGCTGATTTGCACGCTGCTTTTGCTGATGACTCTGTTGATGCTATTCTGGCTACGATTGGTGGTTTTAATTCTAACGAACTGTTGCCCTATCTTGACTACGACTTAATTGCCAAACACCCTAAAATCATCTGTGGGTATTCGGATTCGACAGCCTTTTTGAATGCTATTTTTGCTAAAACTGGAAACCACACTTACATGGGACCGTCATATTCTAGTTTTAAAATGAAAGAAGGTCAAGATTACCAGAGCAAGGCTTGGTTAAATGCCATGACAAAATCAGCTTATGACCTTGTTCCAAGTCAAGAGTGGTCAAGCGACCCTTGGTATGACCCAACACAACCACGTCATTTTATGCCAACAGACTGGAAAATTTACAACGCTGGGAAAGCTTCTGGCACCATTGTTGGTGGAAATTTATCTACTTTTGGACTTCTTCGCGGAACACCTTACACCCCTCAAGTCAACGATTATGTCCTTTTCTTAGAAGAGGCAGAAGAAGATGACTATCATGATTTTGACCGCAATTTAGCAGCCATTTTACAAGCTTACCCCAATCCAAAAGCGGTGCTTATCGGACGCTTCCCAAAGGAATGCCAAATGACACCCGAAATATTAACCTATATCCTAGACAAGCACCCACTTCTTAAAACCATTCCTGTCATGTATGACCTTGATTTTGCCCACACTCAGCCACTCTTTACAATCACTATCGGCGCACAAGCAAGCATTGACACTGATACTTTGAGTATCCATATCGAGGAATAAATACCCTAAAAAAGAATAATTAAAATATTTTCATTTGCAGATTTGCAAATAAACCGATTTCATCAATTCCTCTGCTAAAATGGGGTTATAATCTAAGGAGGAAATCTACTATGTTGAAACGCTTAATTAATTTATTACCTATTCTTATCTTTTTGCTTTTGCCACTTATTTAATAAGCAACCCTTAATAATAAACTTTAAACAAAACTCTTTTCATGACACAAAAAGAACCACCCTCATCTAATCTCTGTAAGGGCGGTTTTTATTTGTTTAGTTTTGGTCAAAAAGACTTGATAGATTTGCCTTTAAGAAAGCAACAATGGTCGGATTGCCAACTTCTTCGACGCAAGCAATATAATGCTCCAAATCAGAAAGGTCATCTGACCCACTTTCAATATGGGCAATAATTTTTTTCGAGAAATTCAAGCAAATCGTCGCAAACATATCTTGATAAGTTATGATTTTCTCCAAACATTCAATAAAATAAGTCGCTTGGTAAAACTAATCAGGGTCAAAATCAAGTTCAGAAAAACAAGCTCTGCACTTTTCTTATGATTTGGCAAAGATAAATACAATTTATCTCGCTCAACAAATGCTTTTCCAAGAAAAATCAAGTCATCATCAGATAAAATGGTCATTGTATTGCTAAAAATATAAAGCTCATACTCTGTCCATTCTTCTATCTCATAAAGATAAGATGTCAAAAAATTCTTTTCTCTTCTGTGATAACATAGCTAGGGACCAAAGAATGAATCGTAATCTTAATCATTAATTCATTTAAACGATTGTAAACATCAAATGATTCGGTATTTTTATCAGTCTCCTTTATGTCAAATGTTTAATCACCATCAAATCTCAAGTGATTATTTTTATGCTTCCAACTGACCAATAACCATGCCAGTCTTTACGCTTTGAATACATATTTCCCACAATTTATCGCATTGTTACAATATAACACCATTGTTTATTGTAACATACTTTTTTTAAATTCATTTGAAGATACCATTAATCCTTTGTTCCAAAAAATAACTACCGCTGCTCAATTATCAAGAATTGCTAAAAGAGAAATAAACGAAACACAGCCTCTCCTATATTCTAAAGGTTAACAAATCCCAACAAAAAAGCCGAGCTAAAATGCTCAGCTTCAAACTTCTTTCAACAAATCACCAAATAATAACGCGTTCTTCTGGTGCACGCCACATTGGGTCTCCTGCTTTGATGTCAAATTCTGTGTGGAATTCATCAAAGTTTGTCAAGGTAACATTGGTACGAAGTTTGCCTGGTGCGTGAACGTCAATACTTGCTAACATTTGCATATATTCATCACGCGCTTTCATGCGCCAAATCGTTGCAAAGTTGATGAAGAAATCACGCGCTGAGAAATCCTCGTCTTGTTTTGCAGCTTCGAGCGCACAAGCCACACCACCAAGGTCAGCCACATTTTCAGAAACGGTTAATTTACCATTGACTTTCGCACCATATGAATCTAAGCCGTCAAATTGGTCAACGATTTTATCCGTACGTTCTGTAAAGGCTTTGTAATCAGCTTCTTTCCACCAGTTATTGAGGCTACCATGTTCGTCAAATGATGCACCGTTGGTATCAAATGCATGTGAAATTTCATGAGCAATAACCGCACCAATACCACCATAGTTCGCAGATGAACTTTGTTCTAAACTGTAAAATGGGGCTTGTAAGATAGCCGCTGGAAAGACAATCTGATTTTGTTGTGGGTCATAGTAAGCATTAACCATATGGGCAGGCATATGCCATTCACTACGGTCAACAGGCTTGTTCCATTTGCTCCAGCTATGTGCGATTGAAATTTTAGCAAGGTTTTGCGCATTTTCAACTAATGACAAGGAGTCATCAATGATTTTCTTAGCATACGTTTCTGGCAATTTTTCAGGATAACCAATGTGTGGTGTAATCACGTTCAATTTAACAATGGCTTTATCACGTGTTTCTTTTGCCAACCAATCTGCTGATGTCAAACGTTTTTTGTAAACATCAATCATTGTCGCTACTTTATGCTCCACATCAGCTTTAGCTTCTGGAGAGAATTTTTGCCCAGTATACCAAAGACCAAGTGCTTGGTTGTAAGGACCTGAAGCTAAGTAATAAGCCGCTTTTTTCTTATCCATAGCCTGTGGTGTTCCTGAAAGCGCACGACCATAAGCACCTGAAAGTACACGAATATCATCTGTTAAGTAACCGTTAAACGCCCCCGTAGCTGATAAAACCAAATCCGCCTTTAGCAAATCCCAGTTCTTTTCTGAATAATAGTCAGCAGCAAACTCAGTCCAGAAACGTTCTTCAGGAACAATCACTTTGTCAGGAATTTCTCCCAAAATTTGCGTGAAAATAGCATCCAAAGGCAATTCTGGTGCTAATTTTGTAAAATCAGCCCAATCATATGGATGATAAAGTTTGACGTATTCAGAAGATTCTTCACGTGACAAAACATATTTAGCAACTTTGGCATCTAATGCAATCACCTTGTCAAGCAAGTCTTTCGTTTCTTCAGCTGAAAAACCAAATTTTGGCAATAATTCTTCTTGCATTTGGCGCCAGATAGCTAATAATTCTTTACCTTTTTCGTTATCTTCGGCATAGTAAGTCGTATCAGGCAAGATTGTTCCAGGAGCTTCTGCCCAAAGAACATTAAGCTGCGCATTCATGAAATCTGGGGCAACACCAAGTGGGAATGCATTTGGTTTTCCTGCCATTTCAAAATCGGCAATTTTGCCTGCAAATTCAGCAAAAGAATCCAAGTTTTTGTATTCTTCAATCAATGGAAGAACTGGCGCAACACCAACTTCTTCACGTGTATCATAATCTGAAGTCATACGATGAAACTTGATATAGTTTTGTAAAATACTGTCCTCTGGCACATCTTCGCCGATAAGCCATTTATCTGTTGTCGCCAACATTAAGTCTTCAATCTCATCGGCTAAATCTGAAAAACCACCTGTACGTGGTTTATCATCAGGAATGACGGCTGTTTTTTCCCATTCGCCATTGACAGCATCATAAAAATCGTCTTGATATCGAGTCATAAAAAATCTCCTTTAATCTATTAGAACCATTTTATCAAAAAAACGTGAGAATAGCAGATATAAAGCGCATTTGTTAGAGATTAAATAACGGACTTTCTGACACTTTTTTGCTATACTTAGGGAACAGAGGCGACTATGACTAAAAAACATTATCATTGGGCAACCCTAGGAACTGGTGTCATTGCTAATGAATTAGCGCAAGCACTTCAACAACAAGGGCGAAAACTCTATTCTGTTGCTAACCGTACTTATGATAAGGGGCTAGCTTTCGCTGAAAAATATGGCATTGACAACGTTTATCAAACTATTGATGAGGTATTTGACGACCCTAACGTAGATATTATTTACATCTCAACGCCACACAATACACACATTAACTTTTTGCGCAAAGCCCTAGCAAACGGCAAACACGTCTTATGTGAAAAGTCAATGACGCTTAACGCTGACGAATTGGACGAAGCTATCAAGCTCGCTGAAGAAAATCACGTTATTTTAGCAGAAGCCATGACTATTTTCCATATGCCAATTTACCGCAAGCTTTCAGAAATCATTGCGACTGGAAAACTCGGTGAATTGAAGCTCATTCAAATGAATTTTGGTAGCTACAAAGAATACGATATGACAAACCGTTTCTTTAATCGTCAGTTAGCTGGCGGTGCACTTCTTGATATTGGTGTCTATGCTCTTTCTTTTGTCCGTTGGTTTATGACATCAAGGCCGACTCAAATTGCTTCCCAAGTAAAACTAGCTCCGACAGGAGTCGATGAACAAGCTGGGATTTTGCTAACGAACAGCCAAGGCGAAATGGCAACTCTGACATTAAGCCTTCACGCCAAACAACCAAAACGTGGAACAATCGCCTACGATAAAGGCTATATCGAACTTTACGAATACCCTCGTGGGCAAAAAGCAGTGATTACCTATACCGAGGACGGACATCAAGAAGTCATCGAAGCTGGAAGTACCGCACTCGCTCTTTCCTACGAAGTCGCTGACATGGAAATGGCAGTTTCTGGTCAAGAAAATGCCATGCACCTTGACTACACCAAAGACGTCATGGACATTATGACAAAACTCCGCAAAGACTGGAACCTCATTTACCCAGAAGAAGAATAAAACCCTTGACATTACAAGGTTTTTAATCGAAAATTCACCTTAAAAATGTTATATTTAAAGGAAAATGTTGAAATAGGTGGGATTTCTAATTGGTAAAAAAAGAAGTTTTAGGGGCTGCCACATTATCTATCTTGGTGATAGTATTTATCTTGGTAAATAACTATTTACCGAGTGTGGCTAACATTTTAAATTTTGTGGTCTTTTGGCTTTGCGTGCTTGTTTTACTTTACAGCATTATCTTTCTTATCTACGCAACATTAAAATCACGAAGAAAAAAATGAGCAGAGAAATCTCCCTACTCATATATTTTCATCCGCCAGATTCATCCCAAAGTGCTATGGGGAAATGGAAATACACCATATCATGTGATTATGCTCTATGCTTGTTTAATACTCTTTATCATCTTTATGGGGATTGACAGCTTTTTAGGAAAAGCCTTGTCTAACGGAGTGTCTAGACTGCTTCTTTGCACAGCATGTCTTGCTATTTGGCATGATTATCACTAGGTAATCGGTATGAATGTGATAAATTTACTCAAACAAACGACTTAACACGTATCAGAACGTTTGGTATTTCTATTAATCCACACAGCCGTCTTGGAAAAATCGGCTACGGTTTAGCCATTGTATTGATAATTACCATTCTGGTCATTATCCTACTTGCTTTATCAATTTTCTTGATAAATGGCAAGTGTTTGATAAGGTTTTAAAGTGATTTTTTCAGAAAGGGTTGTTTCTGGATAATTGCTTAACAAAACTTGTCCTGACTGATAAGCTTCTGGCAAATCAAGCTCAACTTCTTTAGCAAAAAAGTTATTCAACACCAACAACTGTTTTCCGTCAAAATGACGTTCAAACGCATAAATATAAGGATTATCTTGATAAGCTGACTGATAACTTCCTTCCGCAATAATTGGCAAGTCTTTTCTCAGACGAATCAATTGTTGATAAAAAGTGAAGATTGGTCCGCTTTTTTCATTTTCAACATTAATGTCACGATACGTTTTACCAACTTTCAACCATGGTGTGCCTGTTGAAAATCCCGCATTCTCTGAAGCATCCCATTGCATTGGCGTACGGCTATTGTCACGTGATTTTGCTTGAATAATGGCAAATGCTTCCGCTTCTGTCTTGCCTGATGTCAGTAATTCTTGGTAAGCATTTAAACATTCAACATCAACATAATCAGCCATGCTGTCATAATCTGGATCGAGCATACCAATTTCTTCGCCCATGTAAATATATGGTGTACCACGAGACAAATGAATAGCTGCCGCTAACATGGTCGCTCCCTCATTACGGAAGTTTTTAACATCTATGAAACGATTAATCGCACGAGGTTGGTCATGATTATTCCAGAAAAGTGCTGACCAGCCACCACCCTCACTCATTTTTTCACCCCAAGTGTGGAAAAGGTTTTTTAATTCTTCAAAATCAAATGATTTTAACGTCCATTTTTGACCATTTTCGTAGTCAACCTTAAGATGATGAAAATTGAAAACCATATCCAATTCATGACTGTCAGGGTTGCTATACTGGATACCATTTGGAATGTCTGTAAAGCTCATTTCACCAACCGTCATGCTATTGTCATCTTGACCAAATGTCGCTTGATTTAACAGTTTCAAATAATCGTGCGCAATCGGACGGTCTGTGTATTCAGGTTTACCATCAAAAGCAGTATTATCTTTCAGCTCTTCATCTTTACCGATTAAATTAATCACATCAAAGCGAAATCCCTTGACACCTTTTTCACGCCAGAAATTAACCACCTTGAACAATTCCTCACGCACATACGGATTGCGCCAATTCAAGTCAGCTTGTGTAATGTCAAACAAATGCAAATAATATTTGCCAGTATCACCAAATGGTGCCCAAGCATTACCACCGAATTTTGAAACCCAATTCGTCGGCGTATCACGTAAAATGAAGAAATCTTGATAATAGTTGTCCCCAGCTAAAGCTTTTTGGAACCATTCATGCTCTATTGAACAATGATTCAAAACCATATCAAGCATTAATTCAATGCCATGTTCCTTAGCTTTTTGACTTAATTCTTCAAAATCAGCCATTGTCCCAAATAAGGGATTGACCGCTGTGTAATCTGAAATATCGTACCCATTATCACGTTGAGGACTTGGATAGAAAGGGTTGAGCCAGATGACATCAACACCTAATTCTTCCAAATAGGGTAATTTTTCAATAATCCCACGCAAGTCCCCTACGCCATTACCTGTCGTATCTTTATAAGATTTTGGGTAAATCTGATAAACGACTTTTCTCTTATCAAATGCCAATTTTTGCTCCTTTATCACAATTTACTTGCTGTAAAAATCGCTTCCCCACGCGCAACATCACAGGGCAATTCTCGCGTAACATCCGTCTGGAAATCATTTTGATTGGTCACAATAACAGGTGTCGCCACAGGATAGCCAGCCGCTTGAATAGCTGCCATGTCAAAACTAATCAAAGCCTCACCAACCGACACTCTATCACCTTGCTTAACATGAGCCGTAAAGCCGTCTCCGTCAAGATTTACTGTGTCCATACCGATATGCATCAGCAATTCAAGACCTTCATCTGAAACCAAACCAATCGCATGTTTTGTTGGGAAAAGAACGGACACCACACCGTCAACTGGCGCAACCAATTCTCCTTCTGTCGGTTCAATCACAACACCTTGTCCCATAACACCTTGGGCAAAAACAGGGTCTGGTGCTTCACTCAAATGTTTAGCGCGTCCTGCAAGCGGACTTTGGATAGGAATCACTGTTCCTGCAGGCACTTCCGCATCCTTTTTAGCCTCAACAACTGCCTGAACTTGTGAATTTTCATCTGACTTCACTTCATCTTCAGCTTTTGTCAAGAAACCAAGGCGACGGAAAATAAATGTCAAAACAAATGGAATAACAATTGCAATCACCATATCAATGGCAAATAAGCCCATGTATTTTGCTTGAATCGAAAGAATACCTGGCAAACCACCGATACCAATCGCATTAGCCGTGATATTGAAACTTGTACAGAATAGCCCTGCAATAGCTGAACCGATCATCCCTGCAACAAATGGGTAAACATACTTCAAGTTAACCCCGAAAAGTGCTGGTTCTGTAACACCAAGATAAGCTGAAATCGCTGCTGGCAATGAAATTTGAGCTTCACGTTCATCATGACGATTCATCACATAAAACGCCAAAACAGCAGAACCTTGAGCAATATTTGACAAAGCAATCATCGGCCAAAGCCCAGTACCACCAGCATCCGCAATCAATTGTGTATCAATCGCATTCGTCATGTGGTGTAAACCAGTAATAACAAGTGGCGCATAAAGTGCACCGAAGATAGCACCAAAGAGCCATTTCACAGGACCAGTCAATCCAGCAAGTACCACTGCTGAAATACCTTTACCAATTGTCCAACCAATCGGACCAAGTACCGTATGTGCCAAAATCAATGCTGGAATCAATGATAGAAAGGGCACAAAAATCATTGAAATCACTTCTGGAATATGCTTACGCCAGAACCGTTCCAGATAAGCCAAAGACAACCCTGCCAAAAGCGCTGGGATAACTTGAGCTTGGTAACCAATTTTTTGAACCGTAAAGAAACCAAAATCCCAAGTCCAGTTTGCCGCAATTTCAGCAGCTGATGTGCTGGCAACATTATAAGCATTTAACAGTTGGTTTGGAGAAATCAAACAAATCCCCAGAACAATCCCAAGAATCTGGCTAGTTCCCATTTTACGTGTCACAGACCAGACGATTCCCACTGGTAAATAGTGGAAAATCGCTTCACCTGGTAACCACAAGAATGCGTTCACACCAGACCAAAATTGAGAAACCTCAACAATCGTCTTACCATTCAATGCTGACCATTCTACACCTTCAAGGATATTACGAAAACCTAAAATCAAACCACCAACGATAATCGCTGGAATGATAGGTGTGAAAATTTCCGCTAGCATTGCAAGCGCACGTTGTAGATAATTTTGATTTTTCTGCGCAGCTGATTTAGCCGCTTCTTTTGATACCCCTTCGATACCAGAAACCGCTGTAAAATCATTATAAAAAATAGGGACGTCATTTCCGATAATCGCTTGGAATTGCCCTGCATTTGTAAATGTCCCCTTAACCGCAGGGATGGCTTCCAAACGCTTGACATCCGCCTTACTCTCATCATTTAAAACAAAACGCATCCGCGTCGCACAATGCGTTACCGCCGCAATATTTTCTTTCCCGCCGATAGCTTCAAGCATTTCACGGGCATCTCTTTCAAATTTTCCCATATGTCTTCGGTAAAACCGACTCCTTCGTTAGTCTATAAATAGTTGCTAGCTTTATTTACAAGGTTATTGTAATCGTTTTCTGTTTTGTCTGCAAGTTGTTTGGCATAAATAAGCACATTTTTCTTGGATTTTCTAAAGTTGTATGGTAATTTAAAAACAACTTTAGAAAACTTAAGGAATTTCTCAACACAAGTCATGAAAAAATACGAACAACTCTTTAAAGAACTTGAACATCATATCACCTCTGGCATTTACCAAGCAGGTGACTATCTCCCCACCGAAAACGAGCTAACCCAGACCTACCATATGAGCCGTGACACTATCCGCAAAGCGCTTAGCCTCCTTGCCGAAGCAGGGCTTATCAAGAAAATTCACGGTTCTGGCTCTCAAGTCATCAAGCACGAGCAGATTGATTTTCCCGTTTCACAGCTCACAAGCTATAAAGAACTGGTCGACGCTAACCATATCAATTCCAAAACCAATGTCATTGCCATAGATAAACTTATCGTTGATGAAAAATTAGCTGCGCTGACAGGTTTTCCGAAAAATAACCTTGTCTGGCGAATCATTCGCCAACGTGTCGTTGACGGCACCGCTTCTGTCCTTGACATTGACTACTTAGACAAAAAAATCGTGCCAAATATGACACGAGAAATCGCCGAACAATCCATTTACGATTACCTTGAAAACCAACTCCACCTCATCATCGCTTACGCTCAAAAAGAAATCACCATTGACCAGCTAACCGACCGTGACAAACTACTCCTTGATATCGGTACCGAACACCACGTTGTCTCTGTCAAATCAAAAGTTTACCTCACCAACAAACACCAATTCCAATTCACCGAAAGCAGACACAAACTCGAAAAATTCCGCTTTGTTGACTTCGCAACCCGAAAACCATAATAAGCTAACCGCACCATTAGCGCCTTTTTAAGATTTAGCTAACTTTTTAAGTGATAATTGTCAAGCTTTTTTTGCACCATCAACAAGCAATCAAGCAAAAAGAAAGGCAAATAAATACCAGCTTAACTATGATTACCATGGCATCTGCTCATCAGATAACATTGTTCTCTGGTAGGTAGGACGGGGCATCAGTTTATATTCCCAAGGTTATAACGGCAATTTAGTAGCTTATCACCAAAACAAGCACACTGCTAGCTGAGCGGTATCCTAATCGTTAGCCTTCTTACCCAACTGTTACAGTGCAGTTGATTGGCTGTTCTAGGCGTTTATTCAGGAGATTATCCATGAATGGCGCAAAATATTCTGTAATGATAGCAACAAAACGTGAAAATTACCTGCTTTTTTCACAGTTATACATACTTATTAACAACTTGTGGATAAGTATGGTCATATACTGGGGATAACTTGTTTATAAGCACGATAAAAACCCCATAAAATAAAGCTTTAGCACTAATCCACAGAATTTAAAAACACCTTGTTTATAACTCATCTTTCACAAGAAGAAATTAGCACAAAACTTACTAAAAACCTTGATTTCAAGGGATTTCTAACATTTTCAGTAAAAAAGAAGTTGTGTACTTTTCCACAGCTTCTATTATTTTTAACTAAACTTCCACAATCTGGGAGAAATTGCTCAAGAATTTACTATTTTTCTACTCATTTTGCAGTTCAAAACAAAAAAGAAAGAACCCCACTAGCAGAGTTCTTTCAGGAGATTATGAAAAAGAAAAGTTTTAGGATTGTTTATAGTATATAAAGACTTGCTTAAACTTACCTTAAGCTAAAAAATTATTTTTCCGAATAAGGATAGCCCAAATGGTCATAAGCTTTTGCAGTTGCCACACGACCAGTACGAGTGCGCATAATAAAGCCTTTTTGAATCAAATACGGCTCATACATATCCTCAACAGTATCACGCTCTTCAGCGATATTAACAGATAGCGTTCCTAGACCGACAGGACCACCGCTATAAACCTCAATCATAGTACGCAAGATTTTCTGGTCAATGTAATCAAGCCCCTCATGGTCAACATCTAACATCGTCAAGGCCTTATCGGTAATATTTTTTGCGATAACACCATCTCCCATAATTTGGGCGTAATCACGCACACGCTTCAAGAGACGATTAGCAATACGAGGTGTTCCACGACTACGTCGTGCCAACTCTTGGGCAGCTTCATGGACAATTTCCATTTCAAAAATATCTGCCGTGCGTTCAACAATTTCTGTCAAATCTTCAACGTCATAGTATTCCATGTGCCCAGTAATGCCAAAACGAGCACGTAAAGGATTAGACAGCATACCAGCACGTGTTGTCGCACCAATCAAGGTAAACGGTGGTAAATCCAAGTGAACACTACGACTAGTCTCGCCATTACCAATCATGATGTCAATATAAAAATCTTCCATGGCGCTATAAAGCACTTCTTCCACAGCCATTGGCATACGATGGATTTCGTCAATAAAAAGCACATCACCAGGTTCCAAATCATTCAAGATAGCAACCAAATCACCAGCTTTTTCGATAGCAGGACCTGATGTCTGTTTTAAATTCACCCCTAATTCATTAGCAATCACCAATGCCATTGTCGTTTTACCAAGACCTGGAGGTCCAAACAATAGCACATGATCCAAAGACTCATCACGTAATTTTGCTGCCTCAATAAATATTTTTAGCTGATTTTTAACCTTATCTTGTCCGATATATTCTTTTAAAAACTGAGGGCGAAGCGTGCGCTCCGCAAATTCCTCATCCCCCATAATATCATTATCTAAAATTCTGCTCATGCCCCTATTATACCAAAACCAAGACCCACAGTGAATTGTTTAGCTAGGAAATTCCTCTAATAGCAATGATAACCAGCAATTTTATAAACAAGTCAGTTTTTATCTAAAATAGCCTCTAAATATTATTAATTGCTATATTAACAGCATATATTGCAAGCAACGCAAACACCAAAACGATACTTTGTGCCGCTTAAACAATCTGGAAGATTGTTTAAGGTTGCAGATAAGAGAAACAAAGTTTCTCCCACATCTCGGAAGTTTTAAGAATTCCTTGGGTTCCTTCAATAGTCCACTGGACTATTGAACCTGCCGTCGGCTCAAAGTATCCAGTGGAAGGTTTGAGGTCTGAGCCTAAAAACAAAAAAGCGAGGAATCTAAGGAAAGTATCAAAAAATATTTTTCCTTAAATCAAATCATCACGGCTGACTTGTTCAAATGTTTGGTCACCATCATTTAATTTATCCCAGATGACAACCTCACCAGCTTTCAACGACTTTTGCACATCAATGATACGTTGATTAGAAGAACCACGGAATTGCAACATTAAATTCTTCTTGGTAATATCAAAGCGCCCGTCAACCAAAATATCGATTAAACTAAGCATTTCTAACTTATCTGGCGTTTCTTGCATCATTTCTTCCCACGTATAACCTGTCCAAGACCAAATATCCTTTTTAGGCAATTCACGACGCACGCGCTTGATTAACGGTAATAGAATCCCCGTATTAAGAAATGGTTCACCACCAAGAAGTGTTAGCCCTTGAACATAAGGTTGTGCCAAATCAGCCATGATTTGCTCCTCAAGCTCTTGTGTATAAGGCATACCAGCCTTAAAAGACCACGTTGCCGCATTATAGCAGCCTTTACAGTGAAACATACACCCAGAAACATAAAGAGAATTACGCACACCCTCACCGTCAACAAAGTTAAAAGCTTTATAGTCAATGATTCGTCCTTGACTTAATTCCTCTGACTTCCATTCACCAGGCTCGGGAGTATTCCAATTTTTTTCTGCCATCCTAGCCCTCTTTCTATTTTTAATTTCTACTTATCCACAGGTTATTCTTCATCCAAATTTATCCAATAACGCTCGGTTGACTCACGGACATCCTCTAAAACACCACCATTTGCCAAAATCACCTTTCGGCTAGCAATATTATCCGTGTGACAAGTCACCAAAGCTTGCTTGATATTTTTCTTTTTAGCTTCTAGTAAACCTAGATGAAGCTGTTCCTTAGCCAATCCCTTATGACGCTCTGACGGACGAATCGAATACCCAATATGTCCCCCCTTATTTAAGAGATTATCATTTAGACGTAAACGTAAATGCAAAAAGCCTAGAGCCCTTCCGTTATCATCAAAAGAAACAAATTGAATCGCTGGAACAAAGGTTGATGGCACATCAATGCCCATTTCACTTAATTGATTTCTTTCAATCCAGTCCTCATAAACAAAGTTATCCACAGACCAAAAACCGCCGTCATGAGCAGATTGACTTACCTCAAATTCTTTCATCATGTCAATAACAGCTGCTTTATCTGATAATTCAGGTCTTCGTAATTGCATAAACAATACCTCTATTTACTTTTCTTTTTAGCTTTTTCTAAAAACTGTGCTTTCAACTGATTAACACGCGCTTTTTTGTCAGTTTTCACATTTGAATGTTTTTCGTGAAAACGTTCAACTTGTTGCATACCCTTATAATCTAACTGATATTTTCCCATATGCTTTCCTTTCATTAAACTATCTATTTAATACAATAAAGAAGCTGGGACAAATGTCTCCAGCTTCAATATGTCCTGAAACTGTCTAAACCATATTTATTAACGCGTTTTCCATATTTGATATAAGTGATAGAAAGTCTCAAATAAGGAAAATGACTCGTTAAAAATAAGCAGGAAAAACTCCCAAACTGACAGATTGGTGACTTTGTCAAGAACTGAGAACCCTATTATTTTCCTATTTTAAGCTTTATGTTTGCTGTAATCGCCAGGATTTTTTATGGTTGAGCCGTTCATGTGTTTCACACGAGCAGAAATTTCTTTGTGGCGACCATTAACCATTGGACGGGCCTGTGGGTTTCCAAGATAGCCACAAGTACGTTTAACAACATCTACTGTTTTAGGGTCGCTGTTACCACAGTTTGGACAAACGAAACCACGTTCAGTTGGGGTAAAGTCACCTTCAAATCCACAGCTATAGCAACGGTCGATTGGCGTATTTGTTCCAAGGTAACCAACACGGCTGTAGGCATAATCCCAAACAGCTTCTAGAGCTTTTGGATTTTGTTGAAGAACTGGGTATTCACAGTAATGGATAAAGCCACCTGTTGCACCAGCTTCTGGATAAGCTTTTTCAAAGTCTAATTTTTCAAATGGTGTTGGATTCTTACGAACATCATAGTGGAATGAGTTTGTATAGTATTCTTTATCTGTAATGTCTTTAACGATACCGAATTTTTCTGTGTCAAGACGGCAGAAGCGGTCTGTCAAGCTTTCAGACGGTGTTGAATAGATTGAGAAATGATAATCGAATTCATCTGACCATTCTGTACACAATTTTTTCATCTTACGAATGATATCAACGGTGAATTCTTTGGCTTCTGGGTTTGTTTCCCATTTTGGACCATAAAAGACTGTACCAACTTCGTAAAGTCCGATATAACCAAGTGAAACCGTTGCACGGCGATGACGGAAAAGTTCATCAACATTATCATATCTGCCGAGACGTTTACCAAAAGCACCATATTGGTAAAGAATTGGCGCATTTGCTGGTGTCGCTTCTTTGACACGTTCTACACGGTAAACAAGTGCATCTTTAGCAATGCCCAGACGTTCGTTGAAGATTTCCCAGAATTTAGTGATGTCGCCATTTGATTCCATTGCAATACGTGGAAGGTTTACCGTCACAACACCAAGGTTCATACGACCTGAGTTAACTTCGACACCATTTTCATCTTTCCAACCTTGTAAGAATGAACGGCATCCCATTGGCGCTTTAAATGAACCTGTCAATTCAACGATTTTATCATATGAAAGAATGTCTGGATACATACGTTTTGTCGCACATTCCAAAGCTAATTGTTTAATATCATAGTTTGGTGTTCCCACTTCAAGGTTAAGACCACTCTTTAAACTGAAGATAAGTTTAGGGAAAATAGCTGTGCGGTGTTCGCTACCAAGGCCTTTAATGCGGATTTTTAGAATCGCTTTTTGAATTTCACGTTCAAACCAGTTCGTTCCTAGACCAAATCCAAGAGAAGTAAATGGTGTTTGCCCGTTTGATGTAAACAAGGTATTGATTTCGTATTCAAGACTTTGCATAGCATCATAAATGTCTTTTTTCGTTTTTGTACGAGCATAATCTTCACGACGGTCTTCTGCTACCCAATCTTGAGCATCTTTAAGGTGTTTTTTATAGTTAAGTTCAGCATATGGTGCCAAAAATTCATCGATACGGTCAGCTGTACAACCACCATATTGGCTTGACGCAACGTTCGCAATGATTTGCGAAATTTGCGCTGTCGCAGTTTGGATAGATTTTGGACTTTCTACCTCAGCATTACCAATCTTGAAGCCATTTGCAAGCATCCCCTTGAAATCAATCAAACAGCAGTTTGTCATTGGAGTGTATGGGCTATAATCAAGGTCATGATAATGAATATCACCTTTTTGGTGAGCATTAGCAACGTGAGCTGGCAACATTTTAAGACCAATTGATTTACCAACAATACCTGCAGTCAAGTCACGTTGTGTATTGAAAACTTCACTATCCTTGTTAGCGTTTTCGTTGACGACAGTTTGGTCTTTGTTCAATAGTTTATCAATCGTAAAGTTGATGTCTGTCGCTTGAGAGCGCGCAAAATCACGTTGTGTACGGTAATTAATATATTCTTGTGCAATCGCATATTCATTTGCTTCTAAAAGCTCATGCTCAACGATATTTTGAATTTCATAAATTTTGACATTATCTTTGAAGCGATCAAAGATTTCAGCAATGATGTTATCTGAAATAGCTTCCAATTTTGCTTCAACAACTGGTGACATTTTTGTCACATTATTACTTGCTTTAACCAAAGCGTTATAAATTTTATCTGCATCAAAGTTCACAGAACGTCCATCACGTTTGATAACTTTGATAGCTGGTTGAGTCGCAATTGTTTCTTTTTCTAATGTAATCATCTGAACACTCCTTCTTACTCATCTATTATAACACGTAAGAAAGAAAAATCAATATATAGTAGTCATCTTTTTATCAAACCACAATATATTGATTTTTATTTATTTTTTACGATAGATAGTAAAGCCTGACACACCGCTGATTGAGACCTCTTCATAGTTTGAAGAAATATCATTTTTTATCGTATCAGAAATTTTTTCATCATTATTAACAACAATATACGACGCTAGATTTTGTAATAATTCATCTTCTAATGTTTTTTCATTAGATGTTTTAGTTGTATTCACAACAGGTGATGTAAATTGTGAACTACTTGCTAATTGACTCTTAATACCAATCTTAGATGACGTATCCCAGACATAAATCGTATCATCACTAGATGTTTGTTTTTTCAAATAGCTTGCAATAGTCGAGCGTTCACTATCAGTACCAGATGACAAGAAATAAGAAACCACAGGTTGCCCTACACCGATAATAAGCAACAAAATCGGCAAATAAAGATGACGACTTAGATATAATCCAAAAATGCCTTTGTCATCACTAGATGATTTCTTACGACGATGTGATGTTTTCGTCAAGCTACGTTGATAACGTTCACCCAATGCCATTGCGGTTAACAACAAACCAAAAGGCAATACTGTTAACAAATGATAGAAATGATAACTTTGTGACAAAAGGTCAATCACTAAGAATCCTAAGAAAACAAGGAAGATAAGCCATTTAGATACCTTGTCACTAGCTCCCTTGATGATTTTTCCAAAAGTAAGAGCACCAAGTAAAATCCCTGAAACTAGAGCCACAACAACTTGAAATAGCAATGTCAAAATAAAATTACTATCACTTGTCGCAAAATACGTAAACTGATAAACAATTGCTTGAGAAATATAGGATGATAACACCTGCAAATTCAGGATAAAGTAGCCGACTGTGTAAAAAACAAGAATTGTCCCGAAAATGATACACAATAATTGATAAAATCCTCGGGCGAAATGTTTTTGTGTTAAATTATAAACGATAATGGTTAGGAAAGAAAGTCCCCAGAACACCAAAGTACGTGGCTCTAAAAGCATTGCTGCTGCGCCAGCAAATCCATAAAGGATAAAGGCTTCGTCTTTGATAATATCCGCAAAATATTTTGTTAGGAACCACAAAGATACCATGACAAATGGCATCGCAAATTGGATAGGGTACAGACCACCAAAACCAAGAGCAATGTTTAATAGGTAAAAAATACCACTAAAAGCAACTGCTACACGTTGGCTGCTAGTAAAGTAATTAACCAATTTATAGAAATAGATTCCTGACAAGTAGAACGTTGCAATTTGAATTGGCACCAACCACAACGTAGAACCAAGATAGTAAGCCAAAGCAATCAAAGCATAATAAAGGAAACCACCTGTCGCAAACATATCTGTAAACGGAAGTTGTCCTTTAGTAAACATTAAACCAATGTAAAGGTTTTGAGATTGCACACTATTTGCCATATCTGTAAATACTGGCATTGATACAGACAAACAACTAACAACAACACTCAATATTAAAAGGTAAAGTTTATGAGGTTGTGGGACTTTTGTTCTTCTAGACGCCTCTTGGTGACTTTTGTTCTCACTAACCTTACGAGCTGAACGACTTGAACGGCTGTAAGATTGTGCAGTACTCTGATCTACATTTACTTGTTCTGATGTATTCACTTATTCTCTCCTTGAATTGTCATACTTTAAGTATAACAGAAACTAATCATTAGTCAATTTAAGAAGTATGGCACAGTAAACTAAAATTTCCCTAAAACGGTGATAAGGTTTGGTTTTATAGTACTTCAAGAAGCTTCTTTCTTCTTGGCTCAAACACGCTTTCTTTGTCATGATTCACACCTCCTTTACTTAGTATTCGTAAAAGAGCATGAAAAAAAGCATAGGCACAACCTATACTTCCTTTCAACATATCAAGACAATATTAGTCCTCATCTAAAAAACTATTGAAAACTTCTTCAATCATATCCCACTCAGCATCTGAATCTTCAGGAATTGGTTGAAGGTCTCCTTCAGTTCCATCTTCATTTTCAGTAAATGAGTAAGCTTGAATTTCAATTTGCCCTTGTTCATCTTCTTCAGCACCCGCTGGTACCAAGAGAACGTAGTTTTTACCAAATTCTTCACGACCATCAATAGTCAAAAGAATTTCAAAAAGTGTTTCATTACCCTGTTCATCTACAAGTGTAATAACTTCATGTTCGTGATCATGATTATGGTTATGTGCCATAAAGTTTCTCCTTTAATGAATTAATGATTAGATTAAAACATTCTATCTAAATAATTTTGCAAAATAAGCTGCGCAGCCAATTTATCAATAACTTTCTTACGTTTTCCACGGCTAACATCAGCTTGTTCAACCAACATTCGCTCTGCTTGAACAGTTGTCAAACGTTCATCTTGATAATCAACAGGAATATTGAAAAGTTCGTTGATTTTATCGCCGTATGCCTTACTAGCTTCCACGCGAGGACCTTCTGTATTATTCATATTTTTAGGCAAACCAACAACAAACTTGTCAACCTTATACTGTTTAACTAACTCTTCAAGTCGTTCAAAACCAAATTCGCCAGCTTCTTCATCAATTCTGATAATTTCTACGCCCTGTGCTGTAAAGCCTAGCGGGTCACTGATAGCAACGCCAACTGTCTTTGAGCCAACGTCTAGTCCCATGATTCTCATTTCAAGTCAATTCCATTTCCTTTGAGATAGTAGCGGACAAGCTCTTCAACAATTTCATCTCGTTCGTATTTACGAATTTGATTTCTGGCATCATTGTAACGAGGAACATAAGCAGGGTCCCCACTTAAGACATAACCAACAATCTGATTGATTGGATTATACCCTTTTTCATCGAGAGAACGATACACAGTTGTTAAGGTTTCACTAATTTCTTTCTTGTTGCTATCGTCTAAATTAAAGCGTACAGTTTCATCTGTAAATCCCATACTTACACCTTCTTTCTAAAATAGCTGTCACTATTTATTATAGCTTATTCACAAAGATTTCACAAGAATCTGACTTTATTTCACCAAAGTTTATTTTCATTTTCAAATCCTTCGTTTTAATTGTCCCATTAAGCCACCTTTACTCCCCCTGCCTCAACTATCAACCGAACTTTTTACTATTTTATAAAAATAAAAAAGAGCAAGGCACTCGTTTTTTCCACGCGCAATCAACTACTATAACCTTTAAAAGTTCTTTGGTTCTAACAATCCACGCTAAGGAAAATATTAAAAAAGCTCCAAAACGGAGCTTTTAGACTATCTATTACAGCGCTGCACGAAGGCGAGCTTCTGCATTTTCCACATTACGAATGGAACGTGGCAAGAAAGCACGAATATCATCTTCTTTATACCCTACTTGAAGACGCTTATCATCAATCAAAATTGGGCTCTTCAAAATACGCGGATTTTCCTGAATAAGATCAATGACCTCACTTAAACTTAACTCCTCAATATCGCAGTCAAGCGCCTTTGCATAACGATTCTTAGAAGAAACGATACTTTCAATCCCGTTTTCTGTTTTGGTTAATATCGCTAAAATTTCTTCTCGTGTTAGTGATTCTTTTCCTAAATTCTGTTCTTTATAAGGGAGCTGATGAGCGTTTAGCCATGTCTTGGCTTTCTTACAGCTTGTACAACTTGAAATTGTGTAAATTTTAATCATGTGCACTCTCACTTTCTATCCCAATAACAATTGTATTATAGCACACTAACCTTAACGAAACCATAGGACCTAAGACCTATTTTTAAAAAAGTCAATTAAAAAGATTATTTTTTTCAATAAAAATCGAAAAAATCATTTGTGATTTTGAAAACGCTCCATTTATTTCTGAAAAAATCAAAAATCAGCTCAAATATTTTCATCTTAGATTGACATTCTTACACAAGAAAACTCCGAGACAATTGTCCCAGAGTTTCAACGTTATTATGAATTATTCTTCGATTTCGATAGCATCATCTAAATCAAGAACAACTTCGTCAACCTTATCATTAGTGGCTGCTGATTCTTCAACAACATCCGCTGCTTTCTCATCTTCGGTTTCTTCTACGAGACCGTAGTGAACACGTACTTTGTGGTCGATTTCATCAAAGACTTCTGGGTGTTCTGCCAAGTATTTCTTCGCATTTTCAGAACCTTGTCCGATTTTCTCATCGTTATACGAGAACCAAGCACCTGCTTTTTTGATGATGTCTAGGTCGCTAGCAATCTTAACAAGCTCACCCGTACGTGAAATTCCCTCACCGTACATAATTTCAACTTCGGCTGTTTTAAATGGTGGCGCAACTTTGTTTTTAACCACTTTGATTTTAGTTTCTTTACCGATATTGCTATCTTTTTGGTCACCAGAACCTTTGATTTGTGTGTTACCACGGACATCAAGACGAACTGACGCATAGAACTTAAGCGCGCGTCCACCAGGTGTTGTTTCTGGGTTACCAAACATCACACCAACTTTTTCACGCAACTGGTTGATGAAAATCGCAATTGTTTTTGTTTTGTTGATTGAAGCTGACAATTTACGCATTGCTTGACTCATCATACGAGCTTGCAAACCAACGTGATTATCACCAATGTCACCATCAATTTCGGCACGAGGTACAAGGGCAGCAACAGAATCGACAACGACGAGGTCAACAGCACCTGAGTCAATCAATTTTCCTGCAATTTCAAGACCTTGTTCCCCAGAGTCAGGTTGTGATAAAAGAAGGTCATCAATGTTAACACCAAGAGCCGCAGCATAAGCTGGGTCAAGTGCGTGTTCGGCATCAATAAAGGCAGCAATTCCACCTTCTTTTTGAGTCTGTGCTACTGCATGAAGCGCAACCGTTGTCTTACCAGAACTTTCAGGTCCATAGATTTCAATGATGCGCCCTTTAGGGTAACCACCTGCACCCAAAGCAATATCAAGAGCCAAGCTACCTGAACTCATGACTTGAACTTTTTGTTCAGCACGTTCACCAAGGCGCATGACAGCTCCCTTACCGAAATCTTTTTCAATTAATTTCAAGGCATCATCAAGTGCCTTTTTACGCTCATCTCCAAATTTTTTAGTGATAGCTTCTGTTTTCTTTGTCTTTTTAGCCAAATTTTTCCCTTTCTGTTTGTTCGAGATATTAACTCTATTATACCAAATTCTAGTCTTGTAATAAAGCTTGACGTACTAAGTTGAAGGCATATAAAGTAGCAATGTAACGGACATCTGAGCGACTTCGCCCACCTATAACAACACGAATAGAATGAACTTTTTCTCTAGTAGCAATGCCAATGAAAACTGTTCCTGCTGGGTGCCCTTCTAAGCTATCTGGTCCTGCAACACCTGTCAAACCGATACCAAAATCAGCATCTGTCAATAAACGTGATTGCTCTGCCATTTTTTCAGCTGTAAAGTGACTTACCACACCATGTTCTTGCAAATCTTCAAGAGGAATGTGAAGCATTTTTGATTTTTCTTCTATGCTATATGTCACAAATCCGCCATTAAATACTGCAGATGACCCTGAAAAATCAGCGATACTAGATTGGAATAGCCCTGCGGTCAAACTTTCTGCCGCTGTAATGGTTTTGTGCTGTTCTTTCAACAAATCAAAAACAACACGCGCCATACTGCTATCGTCACCATAGCCATAAAGTAACTGTTCAAGAGGAATACTATTTAATGTTTTTTTGGCTAGAATTTTATGCTCTAGAGCATCCAATTTCGCTTTTGCTGACATCGCATCATCTGCCTTGGTTGATAAACGAAGGGTTACCTCACCTGTTTTCGCATATGGTGCAATCGTTGGGTCTGTCTGATTAGTAATCAGCTCTGACAAAACAGTCACTAACTGGCTTTCACCAATCCCAAAGAAACGCAACACACGTGAATAAAGTTGCTTATGGTCTCCAGACAACAAAGGCAATAGAGAATCCAATACCATTGGTTTTAATTCACTCGGTGGACCAGGGAGAACAACGTAGGTCACGCCATTTACTTCTAGCACGCCACCAACAGCCAAACCAGTGCTATTTTGCAACGGTATTGACCCTTCAATCAGCTGTGCTTGACGCTCGTTATTAGCTGTTCTAGCAAACTGCGGACGTGTCGCAAAAAAATCATCCAAACGTTTGTTGGCTTGTTCATCAAAGACGAGATCCCGTCCCAAATATTTGGCTAATGTTTGTTTTGTCAAATCATCTTCTGTTGGACCAAGCCCTCCACATAAGACAACTAATTCACTTCGCTTGCTTGCTAAATCAATAACTGATAAAAGACGTTCTTCATTATCACCAACAGCTGTTTGAAAGAATACATCAATTCCTAACTTAGCAAATTCTTCCGATAAAAATTGAGCATTGGTATTTGTGATCTGTCCTGTTAGAATTTCTGTTCCCACAGCAATAATTTCAGCTTTCATAATTGCCACCTACTTATCTATTCGTAATTTAGTTTTATTCTATCAAAAAAAGTAACAAATTGGCTGATTTTTGCTACAAAGTCAGATATCAGTCAAACTAATAGTTCAGTAACCTGTCAACTTAACAGGTCTCTCATAGCTAGTAAAGACAAGAAGATCACTGAGGTTGTAACATTGACTACCGTTACTTTTGCCATCAAATCTAGCAGTTCCACAATCAAGTGTTTCCCAAATAACGTAATAATAGATTAAAAACAAAAGATGTAGGAGGTTAGTTGAGACCGTTTTATTGAAATAAATCAATAACCTAAAATAGATTAGTTTGGCAATAATCCTCAATTGTAATTGCTTCTTAATTGATTACATCTGTCTATTATCGGTTTAAAACATGACGCTCTGCTATTAATGTAAGTATTAGATTTCAGACACCGTCACCATAATCGCAGTTACTAAATTGGCATATTGTTCAATTGTCTCTAGGCTAAGGAATATTTATTTTGCGTCCAAGCTTTTACCCCTACGCTCAGAAGGTTTCATGTGAAACAATAGCCAAAAAGCTTTAAATTAAGCTTTCATCAACATTTTAAGGCTTGATTTGATGTATTGTTCTGCTGTTTCATTTGTTCCCTCAAAGAACTTACGAATTTTCTTGAGCTCTGCAGCTTTATAGCCAAGTGCCAAAAGAGCTTCCATAGCTTCCTCAAGCTGCTCGTTTGTAGCTGTTTTTGTCTGAGAAGCTTTGCTATTTTCCACCGAAACATCGACAAATTTTCCTGCTAAATCCAAGACCATTTGCTGAGCTGTCTTTTTTCCAATTTTTGGAAATTTCATCAAATACTTGATATCACTAGTGTCAATCGCATTGACAAGCCCTTCATTATCATCAACCGCAATAATCGCTAGCGCAGTTGTCGGACCAATCCCAGAAACTGAAATCAAGTTAAGAAAAACAGCTTTTTCATCTTCTGTGTGAAAACCAAATAACAATTGCGCATCTTCACGAATGACTTGGTGTAAATAAATCTGAACCTCTTGGTTGACAAGGTCTGAAAAACTGTATGGGTTAGCAACGTTGACAATATAGCCCAGCCCTCCAGCCTCGACAACAATGTATTTGGCGGTAATTTTAGTTAATTTTCCTTTGATATAATCATACATCTTAGTATTTTCCTAACTCTCTTAAACTTGTGTGATTTTCTTGAATACGGCGGAACATTTTTTCCATGTCAGCTTTGGTAAAGTTGACAAGAACTGGACGTCCATGTGGACAGTTATAAGGATTTTTACATTGTGATAACTGAACCAAAAGATGTCGGGCGGAATAATCATCAAGAATGTGATTCGCTTTGATTGAGCGTTTGCATGACATCATGATTGCCAATTCTGCACGATATTTCTTCACCGATACTTCATTTGTCAACAACAGCATATCACACATCTCATAAACAGCCGTCTCAATTTCCTCTTCTTTCATCCAAATGGGGTGTTCACGGAGAATAAAGGTGTTGTTTCCATATGGTCCTAAATAAATACCAACTTGATTTAACAGCTCCATTTTTTCTTGCAACTTAATAAAATCAGCTCCAGAAAACTCAAAAAGGTAGGGCATGAGAAGCTGCTGTAAAGAGCTGTCAACGTCACCGATTTTCTCACGATAATATTCATATTTGACACGTTCTTGAGCAGCGTGTTGGTCAATGATATAAAGCCCACCATTTCCCTGTGCAAAAAGATACGTTCCGTGCATTTGTCCGAAATAATCTAATTCTGGGAAAGTTGATGACTCCTCATTATCAAGACTTTCAATCATCTTATTGATTTTTGTCTTGTTTTTAAAATCAAGATTATCGTGTTCATCATCTTGACTATCTACTTCGGAACGCTGCGCATATTTCACTGATGTTTGTTGCTTGTCAACTTCCTTGACAGAGTTGTCAACCTCATTAAATAACTGTACTGGTTGCTCTTCAACCGTATCTGACTTGACAAAGAAATCACGACGTTCTTTATCATAATAAAGATCTGTTTGTTTCAACGGCAGGCTCGTTTGCTCTGGTTTCAAAAGCTCACGTGTGCTTGATTTCGCCAGATTTTCTAGAGCATCAGGTATCAAATCTTGCTCACGCAAACTCTCTGCAATAGCAGAGCTGATTAAGCTCATCAATTCTTTTTCCTTTGAAATACGAACTTCTTGCTTCGTTGGGTGAACATTGACATCAGCTAAATAAGGGTCGATTTGAATGTCGATAACAGCAATCGGAAAACGTCCCACCATCAATTTTGAACCATAACCGTCCAAAATCGCACGATTGAGCAAAAAGTTTTTAATATAACGACCGTTAATCAAAATCGTAATATAGTTTCGGTTTGCTCGTGTCAATTCTGGCAGACTAATGTAACCAGACACTTCAAAATCGAGGTCAGCATTCGAAATCTCAATCATTTTTTTAGCCGTATTAAGCCCATAAATACCAGCAATTGCTTGTCGCAAATCACCGGTACCAGATGTTGTTGTCATTTGACGACCATCATTAATCAAGCTAAAAGCCACCTCTGGGTGCGCCAAGCTCAAACGATTCACCACATCAACAATATGAGCTAATTCGGATTGGAGACTTTTCAGGTATTTAAGACGTGCTGGCGTATTATAAAAGAGATTTTCAACCGTAATTTTGGTTCCAACGGGTGTAGAAATCGGTTCTTGTTTTTCGATTTCGCCACCTTTGGCTACTAGCAATGTTCCATAATTTTCATCTGTCGTTGCTGTTTTGACTGTAAAATGACTAATGGAGGCAATTGACGGTATCGCTTCACCACGAAAACCTAACGTCCTAATGCGGAAAAGGTCAGCTTGATTTTTAATTTTACTTGTGGCATGGCGGTGCAAACTTAATGCAACATCATCTTGAGCAATTCCTTCGCCATTATCTGTCACTTGAATTTTCTTTAAACCAGCTTCTTCAATTTCAATGGTGATTTGGCTGCTCCCTGCATCAATCGAATTTTCCACCAATTCTTTGACAACGCTAGCTGGTCGTTCGATAACTTCACCTGCTGCAATTTGGTTAGCCAAAACCTCTGGCAACTCAATAATTTTACTCATGATTTATCTATTAGCAAGCCTTCTAAAGGCAGCCTTATTCCTTTCATTCTTGCTTGTTTATCTTCTATTATAACACAAACTAAAAAGGCAATCTTCTTTAAGACTGCCTCTTATTGTTACAACATATTTTTTAATTCATAAATAACATTTATGGCTTGCATTGGTGTTAAATTCATCAAATCAACTTTTTTGAGTGCTTCAATCACTTCTTGGTGAGATGAGTCATCAGCAAATAAACTTAGTTGCTCTGCCACTGGTTCTGCTACTTCTGATTGCTCAGCTTCTACCTCAGAGGTCAATTGAAGCTGCGCAGCACCTGATTCTAAATTCGTCAAGATACTGTCCGCACGTTGTAATAATTCTTCTGGTAAACCAGCAATTTTTGCAACATGAATTCCGTAAGATTTGTCTGCTGGACCTTCTGCAATTTTATGAAGAAAAGTCACATCACCATTTTTCTCAAGAGTCGCAACGTGCACATTGACAAGGTGTGTCAAGTTTATTGACAAAGCTGTCAACTCATGATAATGGGTTGCAAACATGGTCTTAGCGCCAATATGATCATGGATATATTCAATGATTGATTGCGCCAAAGCCATACCGTCATAGGTTGCTGTACCACGACCTAGCTCATCAAAAAGAATCAAGGATTGAGAACTTGCACGTTTGATAGCTTGGTTAGCTTCCATCATTTCCACCATAAACGTTGACTGTCCTGAAATCAAATCATCTGCCGCACCAATACGCGTGAAAATCGCATCAAATACTGGTAAATTAACACTTTCAGCAGCTACGTAAGACCCCATTTGAGCCATAATAACTGTCAAGGCAAGTTGACGCATATAAGTTGATTTACCACTCATATTTGGACCAGTAATCAGCTGAATGTTAATATCGGCATCAAACGTAATCGTATTAGGAATATATTCTTGCGTTCCCATGACTTTTTCAACGACCGCATGACGACCATTTTCAATCTTAATCTCATGGCTATCGTTGAATGTTGGACGAACATAATGATTATTTTCTGCAACAACGGCTAAACTTTGTAAAACGTCAACGGTTGAAATCGCCTTAGCCAAGTCTTGCAAACGTGTAATGTAACGCTCGACTTGTCCGCGAACGCGCATGAAAATATCATATTCTAAGCTTGCTGATTGCTCACGCGCCTCCAACATCTCACTTTCAATTTTAGCCAATTCTGCCGTTCCGAAACGCTCTGAATTTTTCAACGTTGCCTTGCGGAAGAAATAATCTGGCACTAGAGAGAGATTGGAATTTGTCACATGGAAATAGTATCCGTCTTTTTTATTATAATCAATTTTTAGATTGGTAATCCCACTTGCAGCACGTTCCTTAGCTTCAATTTCTGCAATCCAGCTAGTCCCCTCGCGCATAACCTTACGGTATTTGTCCAAAGTCTCATCAAAGCCTGTACGGATAATGCTACCTTCTGTGATAACAGCAGGGGCATCTGGGTCAATAGCTGAGCGAATTAGCGATTCTAGCTCTGGCAAAGTGTCAATGCTGTTGACAAGCTTGTCAAGGTGAGGGCTCTCAAACGATTCTAAAATCGCCTTAATCGTTGGCACTTGTGCCAACGTATGACCGAGTTGTAATAAATCTTTTGGATTAGCTTTTCCAAATGACACACGACTCGCTAAACGTTCAATATCATAAACACCTTTGAGACTATCCGTCAAATCACTACGCTCAAAGAAATTATCTAGAAAAACTTGAACAATATTTTGGCGCTCTTCAATCTGTGCTCGGTTCACCAAAGGACGGTCAATCCAATTGCGCAATAGACGCATTCCCATAGCCGTTTTAGTTTCATCTAGTAACCAATAAAGGCTACCATGTTTTTTACTTGTTCGAGCATTTTCTAATAAATCCAGACTAGATTTTGTCGTGTAAGACATTTGCAAGTAATCTTTGATTTCATAATGAACCAATTTTTGCAAATGGCTTAGCTCACGTTTTTGCGTTGTATGAACGTATTGTAGCAATTTTTCAGCTACTGAAATTTCTAAGGCTGTTAAATCAGGATCGATTAAATGCACATCTTCATAACGTTCTTGTTCAAACGATAAGAGTAAATTTAATTGTTTGACTAAGCTATGTTGCTCTGTTTCAGAAAGCTCATAACCAACAACGATTTCACGCGCTTTAAGGTTTAGAATTTCACTTCTAAGACTTGTAAAATCAGAAAGACTTGTTGAGAAAAATTCACCTGTTGACACGTCCATATAGGCTAGCCCAAACGTTTTGCCGTCAGAATCGATAGCCACCAAGAAATTGTTAGCATTATCTGGTTTGGAGGAAGCGACAGCTGTTCCTGGCGTAATCACTTGAACGACTTCACGTTTAACCACACCGACGGCTTGTTTTGGGTCTTCCATTTGCTCAGCAATTGCCACCTTGTACCCCATTTCCACTAATACATCAATGTATTGTTGCACAGAATGATAAGGCACACCTGCCATTGGAATTGGGTTGTCAACATTTTTATTACGACTAGTTAAACTAATCTCTAAAATCTGTGCAGCTTTAACCGCATCATCATAAAATAATTCATAAAAGTCTCCCATGCGGAAAAGTAAAAAAGCATCTGGATAATCTTTTTTTACGTCCAAATACTGTTGCATGCCTGGAGAAATTTTATCTTTTGTCATTATTAGTTAACTCCTCGTTAATTTTCGTTTCCAAGTTTTTCGTGATGTATTGAACCAAATCACTAGCATCTTGCATCTTGTTACGATAATCTTTGACAATCGGGAGATCCGATAAGTCTTTTTGTATCTGGTCAGCTTGTTTTCCTGCTGCTTCTTCAGCCACTAACTTGTCAATCTTGTGATAAAGCACAGCCTCCTGCTGATAAGCTTTCATGTCGTCAACAAGACTGTCAAGTTCTGGAAAAGTTTTGATTTTTTGCTCTACTTTTTGAAATTCTTGCACACTATCGTGCTTTTGAATAGCTTGAACTAACTTGTCCACTGCTTGGTCGTACTTACTCATAAGCTCGTTGATAAGTCTCTTTCAAATGCTTGAGCTGTCTCTTCATCTTTACAGATAACAAGCAAAGTATCCGCACCTGCCACCGTTCCAAGAATCTCTGGAATGTCGCTACTATCAATCAAGTTTGCCAAAACATCTGCTTCACCAAGATTAGTATGAAGAACAAGCATGAACCCAGCACGAGCAACTTTCAAAATATATGAGCGGATATTAGCACCAAAAGTTGTCTCTGATGTTTCTGATAAACTATAATAAAGCTTACCTGATGAATCACGTAATTTCAAAAGACCAATCTCACGAAGGTCACGTGACAAGGTTGCTTGAGTGACACTAATTCCTTCTTCTTGCAAATGACGCTTGATTTCTTCTTGTGTTCCAATATGACCTGATTGAATCAAATGTTTGATTCGATTTTGACGTTCTATTTTATTCATATAACTTTCCCTTTGTGTATATTTATCCTTAAAATTATACCAAAAAAAAGAAAATTTTTCATCTCTCTTTTGCGCTGCTTTCCTTATGATAACTTATTTTTTACTGCTTCAAACGTTTTCTTTCAGCTAGTCTCGTTTATTTCTTATTTTTATGTTAAAATAATGTGACTAACTAATTTAGGAGAAACTCATGGATACAAAACGTACAATTGCTGAACGCATTCAAAATATTGTTCCAGAATTAGACCAAGAACAAATTATTAATCTACTTGAAATTCCAAAAAATTCTGATATGGGTGACCTTGCTTTTCCTGCTTTCTCATTAGCAAAAATTCTTCGCAAAGCACCCCAAATGATTGCTGCTGATATTGCCGAAAAAATGGATGCAACTGGCTTTGAAAAAATCGAAGCTGTTGGTCCATACATCAACTTCTTCCTTGACAAGAAAAGCATTTCTGCTGATGTTTTAGGTCAAGTTATTGCAAACGGAAGCGACTATGCTAGTCAAGATTTAGGAGAAGGTCGCAACGTTGCTATCGATATGTCAAGCCCAAACATTGCTAAACCATTCTCAATTGGACACCTTCGTTCAACCGTTATCGGTGATAGCCTGGCTAATATTTTTGAAAAACTTGGCTATAAAGCTGTTAAAATCAATCACCTCGGTGACTGGGGTAAACAATTCGGTATGTTGATTGTTGCCTACAAAAAATGGGGTGACGAAGAGGCTGTCAAAGCTCACCCAATCGACGAACTCTTAAAACTTTACGTTCGCATCAATACCGAAGCTGAAACACAACCAGAACTTGACGAAGAAGCTCGCGAATGGTTCCGTAAATTGGAAGCTGGCGACGAAGAGGCTATTTCACTCTGGCAATGGTTCCGTGACGAAAGTCTTGTTGAATTCAACCGTCTTTACGATGAACTTGGTGTTTCTTTCGATAGCTTTAACGGGGAAGCATTCTACAACGATAAAATGGACGAAGTTGTCGATATCTTGACAGAAAAAGGACTTCTTGAAGAATCTCAAGGTGCTCAAGTCGTTAACCTTGAAAAATATGGTATCGAACACCCAGCTCTTATCAAAAAATCTGACGGTGCAACACTTTACATCACACGTGACTTGGCTGCCGCTCTTTATCGCAAACATACTTACAACTTTGCCAAGGCCATTTACGTCGTTGGTAACGAACAATCAGCTCACTTCAAACAATTAAAAGCGGTCCTTAACGAAATGGGATTTGAATGGAATGAAGATATTACTCACGTTCCATTTGGACTTGTTACTAAAGAAGGTAAAAAACTGTCAACTCGTAAAGGTAATGTTATCCTTCTTGAACCAACAATTGCCGAAGCTATCAAACGCGCTGAAGACCAAATCAATGCTAAAAATCCTAACCTTACTGATAAGGAAGCAGTCGCTCACGCTGTTGGCGTCGGTGCTATCAAATTCTACGATTTGAAAACAGACCGCTTGAACGGTTATGACTTTGACCTTGACGCTATGGTATCATTTGAAGGTGAAACTGGACCTTACGTACAATATGCACACGCACGTATCCAATCTATTCTTCGTAAAGCTAGGTTTACACCATCTGTCAACCAAGTTTACAGTCTTGATGATGCTGAAAGCTGGGAAATTGTAAAACTTATCCAAGACTTCCCACGTATCATCAAACGTGCAGCTGACAATTTTGAACCTTCTATTATTGCAAAATTTGCTATCAGTCTTGCACAAAGCTTCAACAAATACTATGCACACACACGTATCCTTGATGAAAGCCCAGAACGTGATAGTCGCCTAGCACTTAGCTACGCTACTGCAACTGTTCTAAAAGAAGCGCTCCGTCTGCTCGGTGTTGAAGCACCAAACGAAATGTAATTATTTCTTTATAAAAGCAAAGAGAACGAGATTATTTCTCGTTCTCAGATTGAAGACAAACCTCAGAAATAAGGTTTGTCTTCAATCTGAAGCCGTGTTAAACGGCTTTTTTCATTTATCTAAACTCATTTTTTCTGAGCATTTAACCAATCAAAAATGTTATCATAAGCTATTCCGTCAACTTTTACGGTGATTGTTCCACCATTAGTTTTATTGCTTGGTGAAAAACCTGAGAGGTCGCCAGCCTCTTTAATATCAGAAACACTTTGTACACCTGACACCTTGTCATTGAAGAAATACGTCCATGACCAATGCCCAAGATAAGAAGTATCTTTCATGTCTGAACCTTCAACACTTTCATAATATGAGAACCATTTATTCGTTGCTCCGCTATCTACTAAAGCTTTATAGATTGGTAAAGAATAATCGCTTGGATTGACAACCGTATCATTAGTGGCATGGATAAACCAAATTGGAATATCTTTAAGCACAGCAATTTTATCCTCGTCAAAGTAGATATCATCTGTTTTGACAAATGCTGTGCCAGACAAGCTTGTATCACTAGGAACAGTTGTATAAGTACCGTCCTCATTACGCTGATATTGATAGTAAGAATAAGCTGCCGCCTGCGGAACAAGCGCTGCAAAATAATCTGGATTATTGATAGCCAAATTAAGCGTCATGTAACCACCATTTGAACCACCAGTTAAATAAATACGGTCTGTATCCACATCTGAATGATTCGAAACGTAATCTTTAATAGTATCCATGAGTACCTCTGTGTAGCGAGACACACCCGCCCCCGCTCCATTTGTACCATCACCCTCATCCATCCAATACGTTGGGGTTTGAACCGCTAAAACATAAGCTCCCGTTTGCTTACCTGCTGTAAAATGTGATTGGATATCATCCTTAGCAAGCGCTACAACTTCATTTCCCAACAATGTAATATCGGTATCTGTACCGCCTTCGCCTTGCCCATGTAGCCAGATAATCAAAGGATTTTTCTTTCCATTTTTCAAACTTTCTGGTTCATAAGCGGCATATTGCAGGGTGACTTCTTCATCTTGATTGGTCAACGGATTCGTGTAAGTTCCAGAATAAGACCCACGATTGCTAAATGCTGCTACATCTGTTGAAATGCGATTGTTAATAGCGTTGCTCTTACTGTCAAGCTCGCTTTCTTCGCCGTTTACAGTTACTGTCAACCCTTGAATTGAAACTGTGTAATCATCTACCCATGTATTATGGAAATTTTCCATGTTGTAAAAGAAAGGACTGGCAATACCAGAATTTGATTCGGTGTCAAAAGTAACTGGCATTTGAATAGTGACGTACTTACTATCTTTGGTAACTTTTTTCCCATTTTTATCAGATAAATAAACCTTGCTGACTTGGCGTTCTGTACCTGCCGTTGTAACAGTGACATTTTCTTTTGATACTTTAGAGACTTTACTGTCTAACTTTACAACAACTTTTGGTACTGCTGGACCAAATTCATACCCCTTTACAACAATTGATATTTTAGCAATAGCAACATCAATGTCAGCAGATACAACTTGACTTCCTGCAAACACTCCAAAAAAACTAACAGCACTCAAAACGATTCCCTTTGAAATTGATTGTTTCATGTCAATCTCTCCTCCTAAATAAAATTACAGGTGCTTATATTTTGCGAAAATACTTTCCACAATGAACACAAGTTCTCCAAAGAATTTCTGACAAAAACAAAAACCTAAATCTAATCAACAGAAAAATAGAGGAACAATTGGTGCTATTCCTAATTTTCTTGTTAGATTTAGGTTTTGCCTGTTTGACCAGTGACAATCCTTACAAGGCTCATAATACCATTAAAAGGGCTAAATAAAAAGCGTTTTCAAAATTTTAATAGCATATCTTTAAATTGTCAGACTATAATATCAAAAAAAGAAAAGGTAAATGAAAATTCACCCCTTCTTTTCGTTATTAATTACAATTTATCATAATTTTTTCGTCGAATTTTGAAATCAGATGACACAACCTCATCAACATCAATGATTGAGATAAAAGCATCTGGGTCTAAATCTGCCATAATGGCTTTAACATCACGGACTTCACCTGGATTTAAGACCACATACAAAATATTTTTTTCGTTTCCAGAGTAAGCCCCTTGGCCATTCAGATAAGTGACCCCACGATTAATGCCATTAAGAATAGCTTGCGCAGCTTCTTCAGATTTTTGTGTGATAATAATCATGCCACGCACTGTGTAACCACCATTTTGTACAATTGTCAGAACTTGACTGTAAACAAAGCTTGCTACCAACGTGTAAAGCATATGTTGTAAATCAATGTAAACCAGCGACGCTGTAAGAACCACGGCATCAACAAAAAGCAGTGTCTGACCAAGTTTGAAACCGAATTTTTCTTCGATAACGCGTCCGATAATATCTGTTCCGCCCGTTGTAGCGCCGTAACGAAAAACTAATCCACTACCGACACCAGAAAATAAACCAGCAACGACAGCAACCAACATCATATCATTTTCGAGAACAATCTGAATCGGTACACGTTGCCAAAACCAGATAAACCATGACATCAAAACAGTACCATAAATGGTTAGCGCTAGCGATTTTCGTCCAAAAATTCGAGCTCCTAGAATGAACAAAGGAACATTCAAAATAAGTGACGAATAAGCAGGGTTGATTCCGTAAAGAGCATGGGCAATCAAGGTTACGCCCGCAACCCCACCTTCAGCAAGAGCATTTGCCATATTAAATTTGACAAAACCGAAAGTATAAATGGCTACACCTATGGCAATTAACACCAAACTTCTTAGTTGTCCAAGCTTTTCACGAACCATGTCTCATACCTCCAAAACAAAATTTTCTGCGTCTTGTAAATGATAACGCCATAAACAAAGAAGCTGAGAACTTTCTCAACCTCTTAATCCTCAACAAAACGTCCAATAATATGAACATTTTCAGCAACTGAAACAAAGGCATTTGGGTCAGTTTTTTTCATCAGATACTTAAAGTCGTTATATTCCTCGCGAGTAATAATAGCCAACAAAATTGCTTTTTTCTCATGATTATAAGTTCCTTCGGCATCATTGATTTGTGTCACCCCACGATGTAATTTGGTGTGAATCATCGCAATTACCTTTTCAGGTCGGTTGGTCACAATCGTTGCTTGCATTTTCTTCTGCTTAGTGAAAATAGCATTTGTCACACGGCTAGAGACAAAGATAGTCACCATAGAATAAAGGGCATATTGCCAACCAAATAAAATGCCAGCAAAAATCATGATAACACCATTAACCATGAGAGAAATGCTTCCCACATCACGGCCTGTCTTTTTCCGAATAGTCAGGCTAACAATATCCGTACCACCACTTGAAATGCGTGATTTTAAACTAAAGCCAACACCGGTCCCCATGACCAAACCACCAAAAATGGCATTAACCAGGGGATCAGTCGTCAGAGTAATTTCAGGAACAATTTGAATGAAGAAAGAACTCATCGAAACTGTAATGAGTGTAAAAACAGTGAATTTATGTCCGATTTTATACCAAGCTAAAACGAGCAACGGCACATTAATCGCATAAAAAACAACTGAAATTGGTAACCTAAAGCCAATTAAACGCTCACTAACCGCCGATAAAACCTGTGCAAAACCAGTTGCACCACTTGAATAAACGTGTCCTGGTTGGAAGAAGAAATTAACCGCGATTGCCGATAGCAAACCATAAAAAAGAGAAGCGGAAACTTTTTCCGCATACTTCTCTCTTGAAATGCTCTGCATTGTCTTTAACAGACCATATCTTTCTGCCCAACGGCTAACAATAAACTTTGTTTTCTTTTTCAAAGATGTTTTCTTAATCATTATTTTCGATTGCTAAAGCCAATTCATCTAATTGTTTATCTGAAACAAGACTTGGTGCTTGTGTCATTGGATCTGCAGCTTTATTATTTTTAGGGAATGCAATGACTTCACGAATGTTATCTTCACCAGCAAGAAGCATAACGAAGCGGTCAAGACCGATAGCAAGTCCACCATGTGGTGGGAAACCGTAGTTCATAGCTTCTAACAAGAAACCAAATTGGTCATTTGCTTCTTCTGCTGTAAAGCCAAGCGCTTTAAACATACGTTCTTGCAATTCTTTTTGGTTGATACGCAAGCTACCGCCCCCAAGTTCATAACCGTTAAGAACGATATCGTAAGCAACTGCACGTACTTTAGCAAGGTCACTTTCTAATTCATGAGCGGATTCTTCAGTTGGCAATGTGAATGGGTGGTGAGCAGACATGTAACGTCCTTCTTCTTCAGACCATTCAAACATTGGCCAATCAACAACCCAAAGGAAATTAAATTTAGAGTTGTCAACCATGTCCAGTTCTTTAGCGATACGAGTACGAAGAGCACCAAGAGTATTATTAGCAACTTCAAGGGTATCGGCAACGAAAAGAACCAAATCATTTTCTTCGAGTTGTAAACTTACTGTCAACTTATCTTCGATACTTGTTAAGAATTTAGCAACTGGTCCAGTAATCGCACCATCAGTAAATTTGACCCACGCAAGACCTTTGGCACCAAATTGTTTTGCAAATTCTGTTAATTTATCAATGTTTTTACGTGAGTATTTATCCGCATTCCCCTTAACAACAATGGCCTTTACAACTGGAGCTTGTGAGAACACTTTGAAATCAACATCCTTGACAATTTCTGTCAAGTCTTGTAAAAGCATTTCAAAACGAGTATCAGGTTTGTCTGAACCGTAGTTGTTCATTGCATCGTCATAAGACATACGTGAAAATGGCAATGTGACATCAATTCCTTTTGTATCTTTCATGACTTTAGCAATCATTCCTTCAGTGATATCTTGGATATCTTGGTCTGACAAAAATGATGTTTCCATATCGACCTGTGTAAACTCAGGTTGACGGTCACCACGCAAATCTTCGTCACGGAAACATTTAACGATTTGGTAGTAACGGTCAAAACCAGCATTCATCAACAATTGTTTTGTGATTTGTGGACTTTGTGGCAAAGCGTAAAAGTGACCTTGGCTTACACGACTTGGTACCAAGTAGTCACGCGCTCCCTCTGGAGTTGATTTTGTCAACATTGGTGTTTCAACATCAATGAATTCTAGTTCGTCCAAGTAGTTACGGATTGAGTGAGTAACTTTTGCACGTAATTTAAAGTTGTTAAGCATTTTGGGACGACGAAGATCCAAATAACGGTAACGTAAACGATTTTCATCACTCACTTCAACATCATCTTTAATTTCAAAAGGTGTTGTTTTAGCCGTATTCAAAACTGTCAATGCTGATACTTTCAATTCAACAGCACCAGTTGGCACGTTTTTATTTTCTTGTTGGCGTTGTGCAACTTCACCAGTAACTTCGATAACAAATTCGTTACGAAGGCTTTCAGCTGTGGTCATAACATCACTTGAAACTTCCTCTGGATTAATGACTAATTGCATGATACCTTCACGGTCACGAAGGTCGATAAAGATAAGCCCACCTAAATCACGACGACGACCAACCCAACCTTTTAAAGTAATTTCTTGGCCAATATGTTCACTACGAACACGACCAGCATACATTGTACGTTTCATTGATATGTTTCTCCGTTTTTTAATTTATTCATTCCCACTTATTATAGCAAAAAGCACGTAAAAACCCCACCCATGCGGGGGAGTTTTTTTATTTTTTTAGAAATGCCAAAAATTTGAAAATCTCAACTGGTATTAAATCCCAAAATCTATAACCTTTCCAATCCTCTTTGCCTCAATGATAACATTTAGTCAAAGGAGAAGCCTAGAATAACACCCCACCTAGCAATACCAAAATAGTTAGCGGAGCTTCTTTAAGATAATTTAATGGGGAGGTGTTGTATAAATAATTATAGCCCTTCTATGTTGATACTAGAAGCGATAATATGACAACTGCTACGCTATCTATCATACTTTCTATTACAATCCTGATTATCTCCCCCTAGTAAGAGCTTTCGCTGGTAACTAGACATCTATATTTGGTTTATTTCCCTATTGTCTAATAACAACTGCTCTATTAAAACCTAAAAGAACCTACTAAGACCTACAATCCTATCCGTATCAAAGATGAGTAACCTATCTCTGAACCCCATATGCTTCCCTCAATTCCAATATCTACTATTGTTTTAACGCACAGCAACTGGAGTATTTACCTAGTAAGATTATCTTAGCTTTTGTTTAGTTAACAGACTGTGAGCTCACAGCACATTAGCTAGTTGATTTTGTTTAACCCAATTTATGCAATACTTCAGCGAAGTTGTTTATAATTTCGTCAAAACTTACGATTACTGCTTCGCGAGTTGTGTTATTTTTCACAGCTACTTGACCTGCTTCAATTTCACTTTCCCCTAAAGTGATAATTGTTTTAGCATTAAAGGCGTCTGCTGATTTGAATTGCGCTTTGATTTTACGTCCAAGGTAGTCACGTTCTGCTGAGAAACCTTGGTTGCGGATAGCTTGAACAAGTTCCAACGCTTTAAGGTTTGCCCCTTGTCCCAAAACAGCAATGTATGCGTCCATGTCTTTTTCAACTGGCAATTCAATACCTTGTTTTTCAAGGATCAGAAGCAAACGTTCAAGACCAAGTCCAAAACCAAAACCTGGTGTTTCTGGTCCGTCAAAGTATTCAACGAGACTATCATAGCGACCGCCAGCACAAATGGTCAATTCAGATTTATCAACGGTTGTGATGAATTCAAAGATAGTGTGGTTATAGTAATCAAGACCACGAACCATGTTTGTATCAATGGCATATGGGATGTTGAGGGTTTCCAGCATACTACGCACAGCATCAAAATGAGCTTGGCTTTCGTCATCAAGATAATCAAGAATTGATGGTGCGTTTTCAACAGCAATCTTGTCTTCTTTTTCTTTTGAATCAAGAACACGAAGTGGGTTTTCATCTAAACGACGTTGACTGTCTTTTGACAATTGCTCACGCATCGGCGTAAGGTAATCAATCAAAGCTTGACGATATGCCGCACGGCTAGCTGCACTTCCCAAAGTATTCAAATGAAGCGTAACATCTTTAATGCCCAGCGTTTGGAACAATTGGTAAGCTATCGCGATTGTTTCAACGTCTGTGGCAGGATTGGCTGAACCGAAGCACTCAACACCAACTTGGTGGAATTCACGCAAACGACCAGCTTGTGGACGTTCGTAGCGGAACATTGAGCCGATGTAGTACATCTTAACTGGCTTTTGAACTTCTGGTGCAAATAATTTATTTTCCACAAAAGAACGCACAACAGGTGCTGTACCTTCTGGACGCAAAGTAATATGGCGGTCACCTTTATCGTGGAAATCATACATTTCTTTTGTCACGATGTCCGTTGTGTCACCAACAGAACGGCTGATAACCTCATAATGTTCAAACATTGGTGTACGAATTTCGCTGTAATTGTATTTTTTAAATGTTTCACGCGCAACAGCTTCCACGTATTGCCACTTGGCACTTTCGCTAGGTAAAATATCCTGTGTTCCTTTAGGTTTTTGTAATTTCATAAATTTAAGACATATGGCACCAAATTTAAACAAATTTAGCCCCTAATTCCTTTCTACTATTGTAGCGATTCAATCATTTCTATTTTATCACAAAAACAAGTTATACAGAAGAATAGTCTATTCTTTTTTAGGATTTTCTTATGAATTATTCCTTGATGACTTTCGTTTTTAACTAGTAGCCAAGCATTAATAACCACATTCGCACCTATTTATAATTTTTTTGTCAAGCAACTTTACTTTACAAAAAATATATGTTATTATGTTAGAGTTGATTAAAAATCAAGAACAAAAAAATATTATCGGAGGAAATAAAACATGGCAGTACCTGCACGTCACACTTCAAAAGCGAAGAAAAACAAACGTCGTACACACTACAAATTGACTGCTCCATCAGTTAAGTTTGACGAAACTACTGGAGATTACTCACGTTCTCACCGTGTATCACTTAAAGGATACTACAAAGGACGTAAAATCGCTAAAGCAGCTAAATAGAAGGGAGATACCATGCGCGTAAATATTACACTTGAACACAAAGAATCTGGTGAACGCTTGTACCTTACTTCAAAAAACAAACGTAACACTCCAGACCGTCTTCAATTGAAAAAATACTCACCAAAATTGCGTAAACACGTAATCTTTACTGAAGTTAAATAAGATTTTAATTAGTAAAAATAGCGTTATATCAACGTTTAAACACTATATAAACTTAAAATGGCAACATTTTGGAAACATAAAAAGCAGTAAGAAGTTTACTGCTTTTTATTAATTATCAAGCACTTTTAGAATTTGTTTAGCAATGGCATTAACAACTGGAACTGCAACAGAATTCCCAAATTGCTTATAAGCCTGTGTATCACTGACAGGAATAATAAATTTCTCTGGAAATCCTTGAAGCCTACTAGCTTCTCTAGGAGTTAATTTTCGAGGATTTTTACCTTTTTGTTCAATCAAAATTTCGCTACCATCTTTATAATAACGAGCAGAAATGGTGCTGGTATATGGACTATCCTCATTAAATAATGAATAACCAAATCCATTTCCATTTCGCTTATGTTCCGCTTTTCTCCTTTGGTGTCCCTGCCATAATTTGTCGGATATAGTGTATTTATCCAATACATTTTTTTCCAATATATTTCCTAAACGAGTTGGAGTCAACAAAGGGGTTGGAAATTCAAAATCAGCATAATTCTTAACTTGTTTTTTATCAAAACCCACAATATATATACGTTCACGATTCTGTGGAACACCAAAATCTTTAGCCTTAAAAAGAGCATTATAAACTTCATAATCCATATTCTTTAACGTACTCTCAATAACTTTAAAAGTCCGCCCCTTATCGTGTCCTTTTAAGTTTTTAACGTTTTCTAGCAAAAATGCTTTAGGGCGTTTTGCTTTAATAATACGAGCAATTTCAAAAAACAAAGTTCCTCTAGTATCCTCAAAGCCTAACTTTTTTCCAGCTTGACTAAAAGCTTGACAAGGAAATCCCCCCACTAAAATATCATGGTCAGGTATATCTGTTTCATTAATTGTGGTAATATCACCTTTGGGAATATCACCATAGTTAGCTTTGTAAGTTTTAATTGCAAACTTATCAATCTCACTACTAAAAATAGATTTAGTTCGTCCAGTAAGCTGAAACCCTAGGCGTGTTCCACCGATACCTGCAAACAAATCTATCATAGTATAATCTGCAGTACTTGGATTTTGAAAAGGAGCTTCTTCGGGAAAATTTAGAATGTGTTCTAATTCAATTTTAGAGGGTTTACATTCATCATTTTCCCACCGTCTAATAGTCCTATCACCAAATTTAGGAAGCCCAATTGCATCTGCAAGTTCCTTTTGAGTCATATTCAGGCGTGTTCGTTTATTTTTTATTAAAAGTGAAACCGTACTGCTTAAATCATTTTTTTCTAGTATAATAGAGTTCATAAAAAGCCTTTCTGTTTTTATGTGTCATTATTAGGTCAAAATGTCCTATCACTGACACGATTATACCTTGAAAATCTAAATTTGTAAAGTGAGGAAAACTATGAAATTAGAAGAATATAAAAATTTTGTACAGAAACAAAGAAAAGATTATTTCATTGATGATATGCCGTACAACCTAATATACCGTCACTTTGAAAAACTAGGGCTAACCAGTCAATCAATAGAGTACTTTTTTAAAAATGCTAGCTATATTATGGAACAACTCAGGGAGAACTCATGGAATGAATTTCAAGCAAAAGAGCATGAGTTTACATCAAAAATGCTTTCAGCTCTATATACAACAAAAGATGTAGAAAATATGACTAGCAGTGAAGCAATCGCTTGGTTTGTTGAAAAGTTTCCAATGCACATCTATAATCTAAATCTTTCTAACACACAGAGTCGTAGAAGTAGAGCAGGAAAAGAATTCGAAGCAATCATAGAATTAATTTTAATTGGAGCTGATATTCCAATGGATAGTCAGGGTAACATTGGAAAGAAATTCTTTTTGGATAAAGGTTTAGGTAAATTAGTAGATATTGTATCCCCTAGTTCTAGCGAATACGTCATTAATAAACGTAATACAGTATTAATTAGTGCTAAAACAACCTTAAGAGAACGCTGGCAAGAAGTTCCTGAAGAAATGGGGAGAACAGGAGCGAGAGAAATGTTTCTTGTAACTTTAGATAATACTATTAGTCAAGAAGTTATAGAAACTTTAAATGATGCTAATATCCAAGTCGTTACTACATATTCAATTAAAGAAGCAAATTACAAGAAGTATCATAGTGTGATAAGTATAGAAAATCTCTTAGTTATTCTAAAAGAAACTGTCGACAAATGGAAAAATTTTACTTATACCGAAGACGTCAAGAATGAGATTAGACTTAATTTAGAAAAACAACTAAGTAAACATCAGCAACATACTTTTGTTAAAGAATACTATGAACGTCAAATTAATAAATTTTTATAGCGAACAAAAGGCAGTAAGTATCTTCCCTTACTGCCCAGATTAAAGACAAACCCTATTTCTGAGGTTTGTCTTCAATCTGCAATATTTTATATATTTTTACTTTGACTAAAACCTGATAAAATCGATATTTCTAAACATCATCAACAGTCACCGATATTATGACTTTCTCACTGAAATTAAATAGACATTCAATACACGTCAATTTAGACGAAAAATATTGATTTTAAGTGATTTTTAAAATTTTGAATTCCAATATATTGCATTAAAAATCAATTGAATCTCTACCTTTTAGGAAGAAAATTGAATCGGATCATAACAAAAAGTACTCTAGTTCAGTTAGAGTACTTTTTAAATATTGTGAAAAATCAAACTCCGTTTTTCAACCACCTTCTTGTGAAATTTTTTATATATATAATTTATAATGAATAATACAAGAATATAAGGTAATATAACATAAAATGGTGAGAAATTTTGAATAATTCCCTTAGCCATAGCATCACTAACCTTATGATACAGTGAGTTAGAAGCATCAAAAATGGCTACATATTTAAATATACCCCCTACTGCAACTAGGATAATTGATGTAATCCAGTAAGCTAATGAAACCCCTATTGAAACAAGCATATTCGAAAAAATAACACTAATTGTACCAACAATTAAAAGATACTGTAATACAATTATAGAAAAAGCTATTGTTGAGAATAGGAAATAGAAATTTGAAAATCCTAATATAAGACAAACAATAATATTTGCAAAAATTATTGATACTACAAATTCAATAAACAGCACAAAAAGCTTACTGTAAAAATATTGCACTAATTGATAGCCTGAAAAATAATTCCACAAGATAGTTTTTTCGGAATAATCTTTATTAAAAAAATAGACAACCACAAAACCAAATATTAGAAATCCAAATTGAGTAAATACTGTATACGTGCTAAAATAAAAATAGCCTAATCCTAAAGTATTCACTTTATCAATCCCAACAGGTAAAATATACCCCAAAACATAAGATAGCATTACTGTTGATACAATATAAAAAAGTGTTCTATTCCTTATTGATTTACGCAACTCCAATTTAAACATATTACTATTCTCCCAAATACCAACTAATTGCCTTATCCAATGAATCAACCTTATTAAGCTTAGCATTATCAATTACTAGATAATTCCCTTCAAGTTCCCTAATATCACTTATATCATGTGATATATTAATAATTATTTTCCTAGGATTATTAATAATATAATTTTTAAAAAAAGTATGTATCTCATCAACTGTTTTTTTATCTAAAGCATTTGTAATTTCATCAAAAATAACAATATCCTTATCTAAAGAGAGAAGTACATATAATTTTACTTTTTGTTTTTGACCATCACTTAAATATCTCAGTTTGACATGAGCATCAATAGACTCTATATTTAATAAATTATATATTTCACTAGATAATTTCCATGGAACTGTATTTTGCAAATCTAATATAGTCAATTCGCTAGGAATATTTGAGTAACTAGATATAATTAAAGTTTTTTCAGAAATATCACTTGGAAAGCACTTACTACTATTTAGTATAAAATCCTTTGCGAGTTGCGATTTACCAGAACCATTCCTACCCAAAACGTGATTAATTTTTCCTTTTTCAAATAATAGTTTCGTATTTTCTAATAATTTTTTATTACCAACTGTTAGGTTATAATTATCAATAATCATCTCATACTCCTTAATTTACTTACTTTAGAGAATGGTTTGTTCAAATATCAATCTAATTATTTATCATCTGTTAGATAATTACTAGAATTTGGTAAGCATTCAAAGCAACAGTGAGCACACTTTGCATTACACTTTTGTGTAAGGTTAATAATAACAATACTTTTCATTCTAATCACCCCATAAATCCAAAAACATATACTATGGAACTATCTTTTAAATTATAATCGTTATCATTAACTATATTGTATACCTTCTATTTTGAAATTTCAATAAATTTAGAATTATTAATTCTGAAAAAATTCACCTTAAGCGATATTAAAATAGCAAAGCTAGAGTCTATGACAGCTACTCCCACTCAACTAGAAAAAGCGAACAAACAGTGCTTTCTGGCAGTTAATCTTCTGTTTTGTTCACTTTTTATTCATTTAAGTTTTTAATGGCTTAATAGTAACTTTTTCAAAAACTTTTTATCCCAAACTCATTTTTTAGTGTTAATTATCAAGCACTTTTAGAATTTGTTTAGTAATGGTATGACAACTGGAACGGCAACAGAATTCCCAAATTGCTTATAAGCCTGTGTATCACTGACAGGAATAATAAATTTCTCTGGAAATCCTTGAAGTCTACTAGCTTCTCTAGGAGTTGATTTCGAGGATTTTTACCTTTTTGTTCAATCAAAATTTCACTACCATCTTTATAATAGCAGCAGAAATGGTACTGGTATATGGACTATCCTCATTAAATAATGAGTAGCCAAATCCATTTCGCTTATGCTCAGCTTTTCTCCTTTGGTGTCCCAGCCATAATTTGTCGGATATAGTGTTGTATTTATCCAATATATTTCCTAAACGAGTTGGTGTCAACAAAAAGGGGGAAATTTAAAATCAGCAGGATGCTTAATTTGCTTTTTATCAAACCCTACAATATATACGTTTGCGATTCTGTGGAACACCAAAATCTTTAGCTTTGAAAAGAGCAGGATAAACTTCATAATCCATACGCTTTAACATGCTCTCAATAATTTTAAAAGTCCATCTTATTGAAAGACAAATTGCAGTTCACTATGCTACCTTTATCCTTTTAAAATAATAAGGTCAGTAAAGCTATAATGGCTAAACCGCCTTGCTTTAAAATAATTTTACGGTCTGCGGTCAAGCTGCCATAAAGGGCAACGAGAACGACATTTATTAGAAAAACAGTTACCAAAGTAGGATTAGCTGTAAAGACACCGTAAATCAGAAAAACAGCAATTAAGCCATTATAGACACCTTGGTTTTTAAATAGATTACTCACAGACTCACGTCCTAACTCTTCTTGTGATAGTCCAAAAACCCGCGCTGTCGCTGATGATTGTGTTGCAACCGTTTCTAAATACATAATGTAAAAATGCTCTAGAGCCACTAATAGTGACAAAATAATCGTAATAAGTGACATTATTTCCCCAATCTAAATAATAACTGAATAGTTTACTCGGTTGTCAATATAGTGTAAAGAAGAACTATTTTAACCAACCTGCTAAGTATACAACAGTTCCCTGCTCTTTTCAAATAATCTGATTCTAACATCCAAAAACATTAAAGCGCCTCCCCAAAACGAACTATTCGTCAATCTAGTCATCTCAACTTGCAGTTTTAGGTTGTCTGTAAATGATAAGTCCAAGTACCATAAAAGCAACGAGGAAGGTAAAAAGTACACTAACTTGCCTACCAATTGAACCTGTCATCGAAATGGTTTGACGTAAACCTGTTACAATGTAGGTCATTGGCAGATATGGGTGAGCGACTTGGAAGAACTTAGGACTAAGTTCAATCGGATAGGAACCACCCGCTGAACCAGCCTGAAGTAATAACATCAGCATTGAAAGAAACGACCCATAGCGATTATCCCAACCAACTAGAGCTGTTACAAGAGCCATTAAGGTCCAGCCACCCAAGAGAATCACAAAGATAGTTCTCCATTCGTAATTAGCCTCAAATCCAAGAAATTGAATAGCACCATACAATACTAACGAACCAACCGTTGAAATCAATCCATTAATAAAGAGTTTTTGTTTTGCCCATTCAAAACGATTTTTCACAGGACGTCCTGACAATGAGCTTGCAAAGATAACGTTCGTTGAAAGGGCAACTACCATAAGTGATACTGCAATCATGTAAGGTGCCATACCAATACCATTTACTTTCACGCTATCATTATCTGTTTCTTTTGTTGATACAGGGTTAGAAACCAATTTAGCATTCTTATTTGTTACAGAAACGAGTGATAATTGGTCACTTACCTCTGAAAGTGATGATGTCAATGTTGAAATACCACTTGTCAAGGTTGTCAAGCCACTTGTCAACGTATCACTACCAGCAGCTAACTGACTTGAACCAGAAGCCAGTTCTTGCGCACCAGATTGCAATTGAGAAGCTCCACTTGTCAACTGACTATTGCTAGCAGCCAATTGATTAGCTCCAGAAGATATTTGGGAAGCTCCGCTGGTCAACTGATTGTTATTAGCAACTAATTGATTTGCTCCATCCGCAGCTTGTGCAACACCTGAAGTATATTGTTGTAAACCTGAAGCTAGATATGGAATTCCTTCATTTTCGTCTTCTAAGCCTGTTTTTAATTGCGTTAAACCACCAACTAATTGTTGGCTACCTGTACTTGCTTGTGAAATTCCTGCTTGCAAATTAGCAAGGTTAGTAAGAAGCGTTGAAAGAGTTGATAACTGTGTTGAAAGATTTGTCAATTGACTGATTTGCTTTTGAGTTTCCTCAATCTGAGCAGTTAATTGTTGTACGGTTTGAGCTCCTCCACCAGTTGTGATAGCCGAGTCGATTTCAGCTTGTTCATCGGAACTTAAATTTTTATAAGCTGATGTTGCTTGTACAGCTGCTAAATCAGAACTAGTAATAGAAGAAATTGCTGTGCTCATAGTAGATAATTTCTCATCAAGTTTAGTTAAATCGCTAATTGCTTCTTGTACTTTTGAAATATCTGGTAAAGTTGTACTATTCAATTGTGTTTGGATAGTTTGTAAAGCATCATTTAGTTTAGTAGCTCCTGTTATCAACTCTGTAAGACCAGCAGAACTTTCTGTCTGGAGTTTATTTACACCATCTACTAATTTTTGTGAGTTAGCATTTAACTCATTTAAACCACTTGATAATGTGTTAACTCCAGCAACATAAGTAGCTAATCCAGTTGATAAAGTTGTTGAGCCACTCGCCAAACTTGACACACCGTTTGTATAAGTTGTCAAGCCGCTTGAAAGTGTCGCTGTTCCGTCTGCTAAAGTTTGGCTGCCTGATGCTGCTGTGTTGAGGTTATCTGTAATGGTTTGACTACCAGATTCAAGCTGTTGGCTTCCTAAGAGCAATTCATTGCCACCGTCACTTGCTTCTTGTAAACCATCTTGTAAACGAGACATGCTCTTGAATACAGCTTTTGTATAAGTTTCTGTGATATTTTCAGAAACAGTATCTTTAAGCTTAGTCATTGCAGATTCGCTCATTTTAGAAGCGACAAAGCTACGTCCAGCTGTTGTTTGATAATTAATTGTCAATTTTTCAGGGTCATCTGTCAAAAGGCTAGCTGCCTTTTCAGATAAATCCTCTGGCAATGTGATAACCATATAGTAATCACCATTTTCTAGGCCCTCTTCTGCCTTTTTCTCACTAACAAAGTGATAGTCTAAGGCTTTATTTTTAGACATGCTGTCCACCATATCATCACCAATTGATAAGGTCTGGTTATTTAACGTTGATGACTTATCTTGATTGACAACTGCCACTGGCAAATCATTAATTTTTCCGTAAGGATTCCACATAGAACCTAGGAAAGATAGGTTATAAAGTGCTGGAATAAGAGCAACACCAATCATTGTTACCCACAGTTTCGGTTTTTTTATAAGTGCTTTTAATTCTTCTAACATATCTTCTCCTAATTAGACACGATGTTTAAAATTATGATAGAATATATTATACAGAGATATAAAATAATTTCAATATGAAAAGAAGGGATTTTGGACACTATGTCTAAAAGTGTTCAAAAGATTTTTATTATGGCAAATGATAATCGCAAAGCTAACACCAAAAAAGCCATTCAAGAAGCTATGGTCAGGCTTTTAAAAACTGAAAGCTTTGATGGCATTACAACCATCAAAATTGCCAAAGAGGCTGGTATCAGTCGTTCCAGTTTCTATACCCATTATCGGGATAAATTTGAATTGATTGATTCCTGCCAACAAACCCTTTTCAATCAAGTTGAGTATATTTTCGAGAAACATGAAGGCAATAAAGAACAGGCTTTTTTAGAGATTTTTGAATTTCTCAAACGTGAACAATTACTATCTGCTCTCATTTCGGCAAATGGCACGCGAGAATTTCAAGCCTTTATTGTTAACAAAGTGCGTATCTTTATCAATACTGATTTTCAAAATCGTTTTGGGCGTGGAGAGCTTTCCCCTGTCGAAAAAGAATACAGTAGTATCTACTTTGCTTACGCCTTTTTTGGTCTCTGCCAATCTTGGATAGCTAATGGCAAAAAAGAATCTCCCCGCCAGATGACTGAACTAATCCTAAAACTTTTACCACTATCACTATAATCAGCCATTCCTACAGTTGCCCTTTAGTGACTCTGAAGGTAGACAAACTGGCTTTTAACTCAAAATAAGTTGCAAATAGTTGCTGTCTCATTGTTTAATTTCAGGAATTATTTGCAAACGAAGTGAGCAATAAGATGATACTTACCGCTGTAGGGAAAGTGGCTGAAATAACACAAAAATTAGCCACACGGAAGCTTTGAGAATTCCTCCAGTAGTCCAGTGGACTATTAACCTGCCGTCGCCTCAGACCATCCAATGGAGAGTTTGAGGTCTGAGCCTAGAAATAAAAAAGCGAGAAACCTAAGGGAAGTATCAAAAATGACTTTTCTATTATAAAAAACAAAAAACCACGGCAAAACCGTGGTTTCAAATACTTCAATAAACTGAGAATTAAAGCATTTTGTTGTAGTATTCAACGACAAGTGCTTCGTTGATTTCTGGGTTGATTTCGTCGCGTTCTGGAAGACGAGTCAATGAACCTTCAAGTTTTTCAGCGTCGAATGATACGAATGCTGGACGTCCAAGAGTAGCTTCAACAGCTTCAAGGATAGCAGGTACTTTAGCTGATTTTTCGCGAACTGAGATAACTTGACCTGGAGTTACGCGGTATGAAGGGATATCAACACGTTTACCGTCAACAAGGATGTGACCGTGGTTAACGAATTGACGAGCTTGACGACGAGTAGTTGCAAGACCTAAACGGTAAACAACGTTGTCAAGACGACGTTCCAAAAGAACCATAAAGTTGAAACCAAGAGTTCCACCTTTAATCTTAGTAGCTTGTACGAACAAGTTACGGAATTGTTTTTCACCTACACCGTAAGTGAAACGAAGTTTTTGTTTTTCAGCCAATTGCAAACCATATTCAGAAAGTTTGCTACGGTTGTTAGGACCGTGTTGACCTGGCACGTAGTTACGACGTGCTAATTCTTTACCTGTACCTGTAAGAGACAAGCCAAGGCGACGTGATTGTTTCCATGATGGACCTGTATAACGTGACATTAAAAATGTCCTCCTATAAAATAAAAATTTTGTAGGAAATAACAAATTAGAGAATCCTGATTCGTGCAGTTGACTTTCATCTAAACAGCCAAGATTACTTTTCCGACTTCTAGGAGCTTTTCTATAAGAAGAAAAACTGTAGAAGAGCCAACTGTTGACGAGCTTCATACTCTCCTGCTATTATTTCACACAAATCTCATTTTAACATAAAAAAAAGGCGTTGTAAAGCCTTTTTATCTACTATTGCTGATAATTCTAATCAAGGATTAATCAAAATAGCGAATCAATGTTTTTTCAGTTAAAATATCTGAATAAGTGTATGATTCAACATAGGAATTGTTGATTGCTCCTGGAACATCTGAATTTTCATTGTATTCAACGATAAATAATGAAGGGTAAACTTCAGTCAAACGACCAACTTTATTTTTTTCACGTTTACGACCATTTTCAAGTGTCAATTCAACAAGTTGACCTTCATGGGCTTTAATATCTTCTTTGATTTTTTTCATTTTTGCTACATCTGCAAATGCATCACTCATCTTCTACTTTGCTCCTTAATAAAGTAATTTTATATTTATCAACGCTCTTCAAACTGCGCTATACTAGAAAATTTATTGTATTCTTTTTGGAAGATTAATTTCACTGTGCCACGCGCTCCTGAACGGTTTTTCTCCAAGATAACTTCGATAGTATTGTCTTCAACAGCGTCATCATTTTCTTCACCTTCACGACGATAATAATCATCACGATACAAGAAGGCAACGATATCCGCATCTTGCTCGATAGAACCTGATTCACGAATATCTGACAACACAGGACGTTTATCCTGACGTTGTTCAACACCACGAGACAACTGACTAAGTGCGATAACAGGGACTTTTAGCTCTTTTGCTAAAATTTTCAATTGACGTGAAATATCAGAAACCTCCTGTTGTCGGTTTTCTGGACGTGTTCCTGTAATCAACTGTAAGTAGTCAATGACAATCAAACCAAGACCACCCTCAACTTCTTGAGACAGCTTACGTGCTCGTGCACGAATTTCAGTGATTTTAATCCCTGGTGTATCATCAATATAAATCGGTGCTTCTGCCAAAGCACCTTGGGCAATGGTAATGTTATTCCATTCTTGGTCGGTCAATTGACCAGTTCGAAGGTGGTGAGAATCAACCATTCCCTCAGCAGCCAACATACGGTCAACCAAACTTTCAGCACCCATTTCCAGAGAGAAAATAGCGACTGGTTTATTTTGTTTAGTCCCAACGTTTTGCGCAATGTTCAAAACAAAAGCAGTTTTCCCGACAGCTGGACGTGCAGCAAGAATAATCAATTGGTCAGGGTGTAAACCTGTTGTAATCTTATCCAAATCACGAAAACCAGTCGGCAATCCAGTAATGTCGCTTGTCTGACGAGAACGGATTTCTAAATTTTCATAGTTGACCTTCAAAACATCTGAAATCTTACGAAAACCACTGCGATTGCTATGTTCATTAATCTCAACAAGGGCTTTTTCTGCCCCCGCAATAACATCTTCAGAATCCGTAGCACCTTCATAGGCAAGGTTTACAGTCTCTGTCAACCTAGAGATGATATTACGCAGCATTGCCTTTTCAGCGACAATTTTAGCATAATATTCTGCATTGGCACTTGTAGGAACGCTATTGACAAGTTCGACAATGTAAGACAAGCCACCAATGTTTTGTAAATCTCCTTGGTCATCAAGAATTGTTCTAACTGTTGTGGCATCAATAGCCTCATTACGATCGCTAAGTGTAATCATTGCCTGAAAAATAACTCTATGAGAATACTTATAGAAATCATCTGGGCTAATGTATTCACGGATAGTAATAAGCTTATCTGGCGAGATAAAAATCGAACCTAAGACAGACTGCTCTGCTAATAAATCTTGTGGCTGAACTCTCAATTCTGGCTCTTCTGCCAAATTCTTCACCTCCCCTAATAACCTCTAAATGTAGGCTTATACTTCCTTAATGCTTAATTTAATTTCAGCAGTTACTTCCTTGTGTAACTTAACAGGAACTTCGACAGAACCAATTGCACGAATTGGATGATCTAACTCGATAGAACGTTTGTTGATTTTTAAACCAAACTGTTTAGTCAATTCTTCAGCAATTTTCTTAGCTGTAATTGAACCAAATGTACGTCCATCAGGTCCAACTTTTTCGGTAAACTTAACAACTGTGGCTTCTTTCTCAAGCTCTGCTTTAAGCGCTTGAGCTTCTGCTAAAATTTCAGCTTGTGCTTTTTCTTCTGATTTTTGTTTACCTTTTAATTCACCAATAGCTTGGTTAGTCGCTTCTTTAGCTAAATTTTTCTTAATTAAAAAGTTTTGGGCATAACCTGTTGGGACCTCTTTGATTTCGCCTTTTTTCCCTTTACCTTTAACATCTGCTAGAAAAATAACTTTCATCACTCTACCTCCATGTTTTCTCTTAAATCATTTTCAATTATTTCAAGTAATAAGTGTTCGGCTCGACTAACAGTTATGTCTGATAGTTGACAAGCTGCTAGAGTAAAATGCCCACCGCCACCAAGTTCTTCCATCATTCGTTGAACATTGATTTTACTACGGCTACGTGCCGAAATAGCTACTTTATTAGGAGCAACCTGAACAATAACAAACGTTGCTTCAATGCCAGCTAGAGATAACATGGTATCTGCAGCTTTACTGGCAACTACTTTACTGTAAACCACATTATCGCCACCACTGGCAATGATAATATTGTCATAAAGTTTACGCCCTTTGAGAATAAGTTCATTAACCAATCGATATTCCTCAAAATCTGTTTGAGAAATGTTTTGAATTTCAATGCTATCACTTCCTTGAGATCTAAGATAGCTTGCAACATCAAATGTTCGACTTGTAACGCTAGCTGAAAAATTCTTCGTGTCCAACATAATCCCTGCCATTAAAATACTAGCTTGAATTTTACTGAGACGTTTACCAGCATTTTGGAATTGAATTAATTCGGTTACTAATTCGCTTGCGCTACTTGCACCACTTTCAATAAAGCTTAATATAGCTTTTTCGGGAAAATTATTGTCACGACGATGGTGATCAACAACAATGGCATCTGTAAATCTGTTGTAAAGTTCCTGCGATAACGTTAAGTCAATCTTAGAATGGTCAACCATTATCAACAGTGATTGGCTTGTTACTAGTTGTAAAGCTTGGTTGACTGAAATTAGATGCGTTTTTCCATCTTCTTGTAACCTTTTAACTGCTCTTGCAATATCAGGGCTCATTTCATCTGGGTTGTAAACCGCATAAGCTTCCTCAATGACATTACTTGCAAAGAACTGCATCCCAATCGCTGAACCAAGAGCATCCATATCTAGATTACGATGTCCGATAACAAATACTCTATCCACATTTTTTATGTGGTCTGAAATAGCAGTCATCATCGCACGGGTACGCGTACGGGTACGTTTAACGGTAGATACTGACCCACCACCAAAATACAATGGTTTCTTATGCTCATCATTTTCACAAATAACAACTTGGTCACCACCACGCACAAGTGCCGTATTCAAATTCTGGAGAGCCACTTGCCCAATTTGCTGATGATTATCGTCACCATAAGCAACCCCCATGCTCAAAGTCAGCGGTAACTCACGCTCTTCTTTAGCTTGTTTACGAAAAGCTTCTAGTACTGTAAACTTATCGTCAATTAGACTACTTAAAACAGCATAATCTGTGAAAAAGTAAAAACGGTCCCTATCCACACGACGATAAAAAATATTTTTAGACTTCGTGAAATTCGATATGAAATTAGCAATAAAACTATTGATTTGAGAAATTTCCGCATCAGATAAATCATCTGTTACATCGTCATAATTATCAATTGAGATAATCCCAATAACTGGTCGCAAAAGCGCAGCATCTCCTAGTTGACGATTTCCCATTGACGTATCAAAGAAATAAAAAATCCCTGAAGATGAATCAATGTAAGATGAATATTTATTGCCATTTAACTCAAAAGTTTGGCTGGCATCCCCTTCACGCTTATTGCCAATAATTTTTTGGATGAGCTCGTCCTCAAATTCTCCTTCTTCACTAGTGAAGATAAGTTCGGCGTATGGATTAAACCACTCAACTTCATTTGTAGATTGCTCAAATTGAACAACACCAACAGGCATCTGTTCTAATAAACTCTTCAAACTGACTTCTGTTTGGTCGTTTAGTAATTCAATTTGTTCAAGTTCTGATAACTCATAGGTCTCTTTTTGATAATAAAGCAATGCAACAAGCAAAGATAGTGCCAAAAAGATTGTAGCTAAAATAGCTGACTCCGTCTGAAAAAGTCTGACACAAATCGCCAAAATCCCAAATAAAATCAAGCCTATCATGACTAAGTGAATCGTTGCAAATCGAAATCTTTTCATTGGTTAACCTCTTAGCTTACAATTATACCATAAAACAGCCCTATTTGATAGAGCTGTCATTGGTTTAAAGATTACAATTTTATGACTTAATCATTCGCTTTTCTATGATGTTTTTGCTTGCCTTCTAGGTAAACCATCAAAATAGAAATATCTGCTGGGTTAACACCTGAAATACGGCTTGCTTGACCGATTGTTTCTGGGTTAATTTTCTTGAATTTTTGACGTGCTTCTGTTGCGATAGAATCAATATCATCCCAGTCAATATTAGCAGGAATACGTTTTTCTTCCATGCGTTTCATTTTGGCTACTTGGTCAAGGGCTTTGTTGATATAACCTTCATATTTGATTTCAGTTTCCAAAAGTTCAATCACTTTGCTGTCAAGTTTTTCTTCAGCAGGACCAACAAAGCTTGTCGCAATGTCATAATTGATTTCAGGACGACGCATGAATTCTTTTGCTGTCAAGGCATCTGTCAACGGTTTGAAACCAAGTGCTTCAATATGTGCATTAGTTTCTTTAACTGGCTTGATTTTAAGTGTTGACAACCTTGTCAACTCATTGTCAAATTGACGTTTACGATTCAAGAAATGTTGATAACGTTCATCATCAACCAAACCGACACGGTGACCAATCTCGGTCAAACGCATATCAGCATTATCATGACGCAAAATCAAACGATATTCCGCACGACTTGTTAACAAACGATAAGGTTCCAACGTTCCTTTCGTTACCAAATCATCAATCATAACACCGATGTAAGCATCGCTACGCTTAAGAATCATTTCTGGCTTACCTTGAACTTTCAAAGCAGCATTGATACCAGCAACAATTCCTTGACCAGCAGCTTCTTCGTAACCTGACGTACCATTGGTTTGACCAGCCGTAAAGAGACCTGAAATTTTCTTCGTTTCAAGCGTTGCACGCAATTGGTGTGGCAAAACGATATCGTACTCAATCGCATATCCTGTACGCATCATTTCGGCATTTTCAAGCCCTTTAATAGAACGAATCAATTCTTTTTGAACATCTTCAGGAAGGCTTGTTGACAACCCTTGAATGTAAACTTCTTCTGTTTCACGACCTTCTGGTTCTAGGAAAAGTTGATGACGTTCTTTATCCGCAAAGCGCACAATTTTATCTTCGATAGATGGACAATAACGAGGTCCTACCCCTTTGACAATCCCTGAAAACATTGGTGCACGGTAAAGATTTTTATTGATAATATCGTGGCTTGTTTGGTTCGTATAAGTCAACCAGCAAGGAATTTGGTCTTTGAGGTAATCTTCATCATTGGACATAAATGAAAAATGATTTGGTTTTTCATCACCTGGTTGAATCTCTGTTTCATCGTAATTGATAGAACTTGCTTTGATACGTGGTGGTGTTCCTGTTTTGAAACGACCAATTTCAAGACCTAATGCTTTCAAATTATCTGCAAGTCCAATAGAAGCCAAGCTGTTATTTGGACCAGAAGAATATTTAAGCTCGCCTAGGATAATTTCGCCACGAAGAGCTGTACCTGTTGTGATAACAACTGCTTTAGCTGAAAATTTCTGATTAGTAGCTGTGCGAACACCGACAACTTTACCATCTTCGACTAAAACTTCTTCAATCATTGACTGACGCAATGTCAAATTTTCTTGTTGCTCAACCGTATGCTTCATTGTACGAGAGTAAAGAGCCTTATCTGCTTGCGCACGAAGAGCACGGACTGCAGGACCTTTACCAGTATTGAGCATTTTCATTTGAATGTAAGTCCTATCAATGTTTTTACCCATTTCACCACCGAGAGCGTCAATTTCGCGAACGACAATCCCTTTGGCAGAACCCCCAATTGCAGGGTTACATGGCATAAAGGACAACATTTCCAAATTAATTGTTGCCAGCATCGTTTTACAACCCATACGAGCCGCAGCCAAACTAGCTTCAACACCAGCATGCCCAGCACCAACAACAATTACATCATAATTTTCAGCAAATTCGTGTGTCATGTTTCAATTACAATATCAAGTAAATCTTAGCTAAATTTTATTCATTCAGATTAATAAAACATTAGCTAAATCTACTTAAAGCATTCCTTTCCAAATATAAAATTAAGATTATTAATACACAAAAAACAGCCAAAACCCTCGAAAATTGTGCGATAAAAACGCACAATTCTCATGAGCTTTGACCATCATGATTATTGTTATGATTATTGTATCAAATTAAGTTAAAATGTCAATTTAATTGCCGATAATTTTTCGAGCAATAGTTGATTATATAGATAAGCCAAATCTGTCAACTTATCTTTACATCTTTGTCAACTATATATATTGACAAGCGACTCCATTTTTATAAGCCATATCAATGATTCCGCCACCTAGGCATTCTTCGCCATCATAGAAAACAACAGCTTGACCTGGTGTAATGGCACGTTGTGGTTCATCAAAGACAACTTCTGCCTTGTCTCCTTTAACATGCACTGTAACTTTAGAGTCTGGTTGACGGTAACGGAATTTTGCTGTAACTTCCATTGTAAATTCTTCAGGCATATCACGTGTAAAGTGAATACTTGAAGCGTCAAGGCTAGTTGACATTAGTGAATCATGATAGAAACCTTGACCAACGTAAAGAATATTTTTTGATAAATCTTTTCCGACAACAAACCAAGGTTGATTGTCACCACCTTGTTGTCCACCGATACCAAGACCGCCACGTTGACCGATGGTATAATACATCAATCCAGCATGTTCTCCCATATCACGACCATCAACAGTCATCATACGACCTTTTTGCGCTGGTAAATATTGACTAAGGAATTCTTTAAAATTCTTTTCACCGATAAAGCAAATTCCTGTTGAATCTTTTTTCTTAGCTGTCGCAAGACCTGCACGTTCTGCAATTTTACGCACTTCCGGTTTTTCCAAATGCCCAAGTGGAAACATTACTTTTTGCAATTGTTCTTGTGATAATTGACTCAAGAAGTAAGTTTGGTCTTTATTATTATCTGCTCCACGTAACATATGAACAGTACCGTCTTCATCACGAGAAACTTGCGCATAATGTCCAGTTGCTACATAATCAGCTCCAAGCGTCATGGCATAGTCAAGGAAAGCTTTAAACTTGATTTCCTTGTTACACATAACGTCTGGATTTGGTGTGCGTCCTGCACGATATTCCGCTAGAAAATATTCGAAGACACGATCCCAATACTCTTTTTCAAAATTGACAGAGTAGTAAGGAATACCAATTTGGTCAGCCACAGCTGCCACATCCTTATAATCTTCGGTTGCTGTACAAACACCGAATTCGTCTGTGTCGTCCCAGTTTTTCATAAAGACACCGATAACGTCATAACCTTGCTCTTTCAAAAGGAGAGCCGTTACAGACGAATCAACGCCGCCACTCATACCGACAACAACACGTGTTTTTGAATTATCTGACATGATAATCCTCCCATCAAGATATTTTTTCGAACATAGGCTTGAAGGGCCCAGTTTTTCAAAAATCGATTTGAAGGTCGATTTTGAAGGCGTGAAACCACGCGAAGACTATTATAACACGAAATTTCATTTATGTAAGTCTTTTACACTTAATTCTAATGCTTTTTCTCATTTATTATCGTTTACCCTTTTGCCTTCCTCTGTTATAATAAGTAAGCATAGATTCTTAAAGGAGTAGATATGAAAAATCTAAAATTCCAATCCGTATTCGACATCATCGGTCCCGTGATGATTGGTCCGTCTAGTAGTCATACGGCTGGGGCTGTTCGTATTGGAAAAATTGTTAACTCTATTTTCGGAGAAATTCCCGATTCCGTAACCTTTCATTTGTACAATTCATTTGCTAAGACTTACCGTGGCCATGGAACTGACAAAGCTCTCGTTGCAGGTATCCTTGGCATGGATACTGACAATCCTGACATCAAAAATTCATTAGAAATCGCTCACCAGAAAGGGATTCGCATTTATTGGGATATTCTCAAAGATAGTAACGCTCCACATCCCAATACCGCTAAAATTACCGTTGAAAAAGGTGACAAAAGCATGAGTATTACTGGCGTATCAATCGGTGGAGGAAATATTGAGGTAACCGAGTTAAATGGTTTCTCTGTATCGCTCAAAATGAATACACCAACTTTAATTATTGTTCACCAAGACATTCCTGGAATGATTGCCAAAGTGACAGATATTCTATCTGAACATCATATCAACATCGCCCAAATGAATGTAACTCGTGAACGTGCTGGTGAAAAAGCAATCATGATTATCGAAGTTGACTCTCGTGATTGTCACAAAGCTGTTGAACAGATTCAACAAATTCCACATTTGCACAATGTTAATTTCTTTGATTAGAAAGGAAAAGAATGTTTTATTCTATTAAAGAATTAGTTGAACAAGCCGATAAAGATTTTAACGGTAATATTGCTGAACTAATGATTGCCACCGAAATGGAATTAAGTGGGCGTAGCCGTGATGAAATCATTCACATTATGACGAAAAACCTTCAAGTCATGAAAAATTCTGTTACTGACGGACTAACACCTAGTAAATCAATTAGTGGTCTAACTGGTGGAGACGCCGTCAAAATGGACACCTACCTTAAATCGGGTAAGACTTTGTCAGATACCACTATCTTGACCGCTGTCCGCAATGCCATTGCTGTCAATGAACTGAATGCCAAAATGGGACTTGTTTGTGCTACACCAACAGCTGGCTCTGCTGGTTGTTTACCTGCCGTTCTGACAACTGCTATTGACAAATTAAAACTTTCTGAAGAAGAACAGTTGAACTTTTTATTCACTGCTGGTGCTTTTGGACTCGTTATTGGAAATAATGCTTCAATCTCTGGTGCTGAAGGTGGCTGTCAAGCTGAAGTTGGCTCTGCTTCTGCAATGAGTGCCGCAGCTTTGGTTAAGGCTATTGGTGGCTCTGCTTTTCAAGCCAGCCAAGCAGTTGCTTTTGTTATCAAAAATATGCTTGGGCTTATCTGTGACCCTGTTGCAGGGCTTGTTGAAGTCCCATGTGTTAAACGTAATGCTCTTGGTTCAAGTTTTGCACTTGTGGCTGCTGACATGGCACTTGCTGGCATTGAATCTCAAATTCCAGTTGACGAAGTTGTTGATGCGATGTACCAAGTTGGAGCAAGTCTGCCAACTGCCTTTCGTGAAACTGCCGAAGGTGGCTTAGCTGCCACACCAACAGGACGACGATTACAAGCTCAAATTTTTGGAGAATAGTTTGCTAAGCATTTAGTATTTTAATACTATAGTAGCAAAACATTCGATATTGACAAAATTGTCAACAAAAGTTGACACTATTTTACAGGAGAGTTAAGTTTGAAAAAGAGTAAAAATTGAATAAGATATTGTTTTCCCAAATTTTGAGTACACTAAAAAGAGGTCTTGCAACCGGATTTTAAAAAATTAACTGACGTTGAATCCGTGTTGCTGTGCAAAGCGAATAGCGTCTTTAACAGACATTGTTTTGTCTGGGTTTCTGATTTCAGTTAATCCTTGCAAAACAGGATTATAGTTTTCTTGTTTTAGCAGGACTTGGTAAATAGCAACGAGAAGCCTGCGACAAATAGCGATAATCGCCTTTCGATGCCCACGGCGCTTCTTGAGTTTGAGATATTTATTTCTAAACTCAGGGTATTTCTCTGACT
>NZ_NETH01000059.1 GCF_003337175.1 Streptococcus gallolyticus | reverse complement strand
GTCTCCCTTCACCAAAATTTGAGAAGAGCCTATCCCTTGACTGCTCATTCCTTTTCACAAACGAGTCGCTTATCCAATTATAAGTTTACGTGCTCTTAGTCACAGTTAGTTGTGCTTGATGGGATGAGCTACACCTATAAATATGCGAGGTAGTAGCTGAACTACTCACTTACTCTCCTCCCCGTGATTTGTAGTAGTGATAGGTCTTCTCACTTTAATTATAAATCAAAATAAAGAGCACAGCACTTTTTCATTCAGTGTTGTGCCTTGAGTGAAACGAAAGGAATGAATTATAAATATGAAATCTATCTTATTCGACCTTGACGGAACCTTGGTAAATTCCAGTCCAGGAATCAAAGCAGCATTTAATTACACTTTTGAAAAATTACAGTTACCTTTACAGACTGACAAAAAATTGTCAACATTTATCGGTCCACCCTTAGAAGTTACCTTTGCTAATTATTTCACCGAGAAAGCCGATATTGACCATGCAATAAAAACTTTTAGAGAATACTATAACGCTAAAGGTGTTCATCAAGTGTCGCTTTATGCTGGTATTTCCAACCTACTAAAAGAATTGAATGACTTAGGCTACTCTCTCTATGTCACAACAAGTAAACATGAACCAATAGCTAAGTTAATGTTAACCGAGCTTGGTGTCATTTCAAACTTTAAGCAAGTTTATGGTTCAACTCCTGAACATTTTCACAAAGCAGATGTGATTAACGCTTGTCTTACAGAACAAGGAATCCAAGCAGCCGAAGCTGTCATCATCGGTGATACAAAATTTGATATGATTGGTGGTCAGAAAACAGGCGTTAGAAGGCTTGGTATTACTTGGGGCTTTGGTTCTGCTGAAAGTTTGCAAGAATACGGCGCTGAAATAATCTGTCATCAACCACAAGACATTAAAAAAGCACTATCATCGCTATAAGATGATTAGTGCTTTCTTTTTATTTAGCTTAATAACCCCAAGCAGATAAACCTTGAGCATTATAGGCGTTTATAGCAGCTGTAATCTGATCTTGAACAGTTGCTGTTGACCCCCAGCCAGGCATTGTTTGGAATAAACCTGATGCCCCAGAAGCATTTGTCACACTTGGATCACCGTTAGATTCACGTGCAATGATTGCTTCCCAAGTTGATTGAGGAACACCTGTTGCTGCTGCCATTTGCGCCGCAGCTTCTGTACCGACAGTACCAGCAGTGTTTCCATTTGATGCTGTTGTTGCATCAACTACTTCTGAACTTGTTGTCGTATAAGAAGCTGACTCTGTCGCAGTCGTATCTTCAACAACTGGCTCTTCTGATTCTGTGTAAACTCCTTCTACCTCAGTAGCTTCTTCGGTAGCAGGTTCTTCAGACACCTCGCTAACTTCTGCTGATCTAGACTCAGATGATGTTGTACTTGTTACTGTTTGATTTAAAGTCGATGAAAGACTTGTAGATGTTGATTTAACAACCTCTGCCTCAGCATGTGTTGTAAACGTATCTGAGAATAATTCTATTTTTGGAATAAGGAAAATAATCATAGCCAAGCTCAAAGTTGCTCCGAGCACACTAATGATAATATTTCTTATTTTTCTTTGTTTTGCTTTAGCAATCCTACTATACATAAATATAAACTATATACCTCTCTAGAACTCCTTTTTCTATCATATAATTTAATTGTTACTCGGAGATTGAAAATATGTTAAAAATGTTACAAAAACATTGAAACTTACCCCAATTTTACTGAAAAATACTGTTTTAAAGCCATTTTGAGCAAACAAAAAAGATTTGAGAGAAAGTCTCAAATCTTTCTAACTAATTATCTAAAATCTTAATACCAACCATTTGCATTCCAGAAGGCAAGGGCTGCTGACCATGAACCATAACGGCTTGCAACGTATGCATCTGCAACACGTTCTTGGTTTTCAGCTGATAAGTCACCATTCAAGTAAGAAATCGTTAATTGGTAACGTCCGTAGTATTGACCATTTTGAGCTGTGTAGCTACCACTTGATTCGCGTTGTGCGATTGTTTCTTTAGCGGCTGCATCTGCTGAACTCAAGTTTGATGAATAAGTTGTGCTTGTAGTAGTTGTATCTGTACTTGCAGCTGTAGATGTTGCTGATGATGAATCGTCAGTAGTAGCTGCTGAAGTTGTAGTTTCTGTTGTTGAAGCTGTTGAATCCAATTCTAAGACTTGACCAACAGTAATGAAGTTAACGTTAGAGATACTATTTAATGAGGCTAATTGCTCAACTGTTGTATTGTGAGTTGAAGCAATTTCAGAAAGAGTATCTCCTGATTGAACGGTGTAAGAATCGGCATTTGCTACTGCTGAGGCAAGCAAGGATACCACAAAAGCTACACCAACGATTCCTAGCTTAAGCGTTTTTGATTGATTTTTTAAAATATTTTTTTGCATTATATGCTCCTTTTTACAAATTAGTATAGGATATATAATACAGGGTTAATGTTACCTGAGCTTTAGTCTTTTATTAAAAATATTACAATTAGATTGTGTTAACATAAAGAAAACGCCCACAAATAGGGCGCTTTAGCTTTTCTTAAGCCAAAATAGCAAAATTCCTAAAATAACTAACACTATTAAAGCCAAAGTATCTTTTAGGTGCCATTGCAAAACTCGATATTTAGTTCGTCCATCTCCGCCTTGGTAACCACGTGCTTCCATGGCAAGAGCAAGAGCATCTGCTCGTTTAAAACTCGATGCAAAAAGCGGAATAAGGATTGGAATGATTGATTTTACCTTTTGAATTAGATTTCCTTCTCCAAAATCCACACCACGCGCTCGCTGTGCCTTCATAATACGTGTCGTGTCATCCATCAAGGTAGGAACAAATCGCAGGCTTAGTGAGAGCATTAAGCCTATTTCGTGTGCAGGCACCTTAAAACGAACAAAAGGCTTTAGAAGTGATTCTACAGCATCTGCAAGGCTCAACGGTGTTGTTGTCAAAGTCAGCAAGGTTGAAAAGAAGATGATTAATACAAAACGCATAAAAATCAAAACTGCTTGGCTAAAACCGTAGCTTGTTATTTTAAGAAAACCAAATTGAAAATAGGTTTGACCACCTTGTGTAAAAAACATTTGAAACAAAGTTGTGAATAAAATAATACCAATCATTGGCTGAACACCTTTTAAGAAAAAGCTCAACTTAATCTTTGATAGCAAAACAACTATTAAGGTGAATGCAACCATAATAATGTTTGTCACCACATTATTAGCCCAGAAAACAATAACAATGTACAAAATCATTGCTAAAAGTTTGCTACGGGGATCTAAGCGATGAATCAAAGAATTTCCTGGAACATAACGTCCGAGTATTAATTTATCCATGTTTCACCACCTCTGCAAATTCTTCTATAGTAATTGGTAAACTGTCTAGCTGTAAACCACGTTTTACAAGCGACTGAGCAAACTTGGTGATTTTTGGCACACCAAGTTGTTTGCTTTCAAGAAAATCAACATCCTGAAAAACGTCTTTAGGGTAACCAGAACGAACTAATTTTCCACTTTCAAGGACATTGACATAATCTGCATAATTAGCTACATCGTCCATCAAGTGAGTTACTAAAACGATTGTCATACCATTTTGATGCAATTCCTTAAATAAACTCATCAGCTCACGACGCCCTTTAGGATCTAAGCCTGCTGTTGGCTCATCCAAGACCAGCACCTCTGGTTCCATGGCTAAAATACCAGCAATCGCAACGCGGCGCATTTGACCACCTGATAATTCAAATGGATTTTTTTCAAAAAATTCCTCACTAATACCAACCATAGCTAGTTTTTCACGCGCTAGCTGTTCAGCTTCTTCTATGGAAACACCAAAATTTTGTGGACCAAAAGCGACATCTTTAAGAACAGTCTCCTCAAAAAGTTGACTTTCAGGAAATTGAAAAACAAGTCCTACTTTTTTACGCACAGGTTTGATGTCTTTATTTTTAGAGTCAGCTGTAATTTTGATATCATCTACGATAACGACGCCCTCCGTAGGCACATTAAGCCCGTTTAACAGCTGCATAATCGTTGACTTACCTGAGCCAGTATGTCCGATAAAAGCGGTATAAGAGCCCTCTTTGATACTAAGATTAATGTCAAAAAGGACACGCCCTTCAAAAGGTGTCCCCGCTTGATAAGTATAATTTACGCTTTCAAGAGTAATTCCCATAACTGATCTTCTAATTCCTTTTCCGTAAGATAATTCTCTGTAAATTCAAACCCTTTATTTTTTAAAGTAGAGATAAGATTGGCTGAAAAAGGAATATCTAGCCCTAACGTCAATAATTCTTCTCCTCTAGCAAAGAGTTCTCGCGGCGTTGAGCTTGACTCAACTTTTCCTCTTTTCATGACTAACACACGGTCACTCAATGCAACTTCATCTAAGTCATGAGTGATAGAAATAACCGTCATATGATACTGATCACGAATCTCTTTTATCGTCTGAATCAATTCTAAACGACCCTCTGGGTCTAACATACTTGTTGCTTCGTCCAAAATAATAATATTGGGACGCATAGCAATTGCTCCAGCAATCGCAACACGTTGTTTTTGTCCGCCAGAAAGATGTGACGGCTCACGGTCAGCAAAGTCAGACATTCCAACTAATTGAAGTGCCTCTTTAACACGTGACTGCATTTCCTCAAGAGGAATGCCTTTATTTTCAAGTCCAAAGGCGACATCATCCTCAACGGTTGCTCCAACAAATTGATTATCTGGATTTTGAAAAACCATTCCAATCTTCTGACGAATGTTCCACACATTTTCTTCCGTTAAAAGCTCGTTTTCAACAAAAATATCGCCTGATTCAGCGGCCAACAGCCCATCAATCAAACGAACTGTTGTTGATTTTCCTGAACCATTGTGCCCAATAATAGACAACCATTCACCTTGTTTCACGTGAAACGATAAGTCATCCAAGGTGTAATTGTCCTGATTATCATCATATTTAAATTTTAAATGGTTAACGTCAATGCTATTCAATGTCATTTAAATGTATCCTTAAAAAGGAATCCTGCTCCCTTGAAGTAATCATATCCTGAATAAATGGTAAAAATCAATGCCACATAAAGTAAAAGTGTGCCAATGATTGAAAAATGGCATAGTAAGAAAATAATTGAAAACATTTGTGTAACTGTTTTGATTTTTCCAGGCATAGCAGCTGCTAAGACTGTTCCACCATTTTCAACAAGTAAAAGACGAAGTCCTGTAACGGCTAATTCACGACAAATAATGATAGCAGTAATCCAAGCAGGAACCATTTTTAATTCAACAAGCATAATAAATGCTGTCATTACCAACATTTTATCAGCTAATGGGTCAGCGAATTTACCAAAGTTAGTAACAACTTGCCATTTTCTTGCAAGATAACCATCTAAATAGTCTGTAATGCTTGCCAATGCAAAAACAATTGCAGCAACAACATGCCCTGTCGAACTCTTCCAGAAACAAAGGATAAGAATGAAGAGCGGAATCATCACGATACGTCCTAATGTTAATAAATTAGGAATGTTTTCTTTTTTTGTAAAATCAATTTTCATTTTTTACCTTACTGAATATTAATTGTAATATAACTTAGCGTTGTACTTGTTAATGCAGAAGTGTCAACTTCTTGTCCATCAATGGTTACTGTCACACCTTCAGTAACTCCCAAAGTAATCAAAGAACTTGTTGTTCCAGAAGGAAGAACGGCAGTATAACTTATTGTTCCAGTTGACGAAAGAAGAGTACCAGAATCATTAGATTCTGAATTTGTCACAGACACCCAACTACTGTCTGCACCAGATAAGCTAATTTCAACAGTTAAACTATCTGTCACATTTGACAAGTTTACTGTCAAGCTATTGCCACTTCCCTCAGTGGACATTTTCAAAGAAGTATCTTCCTCAGAAGATGATGACTCACTTGTTGAAGAAGAATTTTCTGATGATGTTGAGTCTGTCGTTGTTGAACTACTGCTACGGACAACAGAGTAACTTGTACTTGCGTTATTGCTATCACTTTGCAATTGATTCCAAGTCACGAAAGACACAAACGCTAAAATTCCTAAGGCTACCAAGCAAAGCATCACAATCGGAAGGTAAGAATTTGTTTTTTCTTTTCCTTTGTAACGGCTTGAGCGTGAGCCAATAATAAAGCTATCATCGCTAGATGATTTTGCAATGCTAATTGTTTCATCTTGCGGCGTTTTCACAATACTCTCAGTATTAGTAGTGGTAGATTCTACTACGTGCTCTTCTTGCTCCTCATCTGATGAATCAACTTCTTGTTCATAATATTTTTCCAACAAATCAGCGGTGTCAAGCTCAACAGCTTCGCTATATTGTTGTAAGTAAGTTTCAATCTTATCTTTAGGGATTAATTTAAATTGTTCAAGCTCCAAAGCCAAAAGATGTGGCGAAGGAATCGCTGTTTTTTCTTCGACTTCTTCTAATGTCAGGTGTTTTGCCACCCGAGCTTCTCTTAAAATCTCACCAATCGTTTGTTCTCTCATACAGGTTTCCTTTAATAAAATGTAATCAGGTCTATTATAGCAAATTTTAGAAAGGATTTCGATTTATTTTGGCAGGATTGTGAATTCTGTTGCATCAGCATGTGCTAAGAAATCATTACCGATTTTCAAGACTTCTGCAAAATCCAACGTTGCTAATATTTTTGGAACCTCTAAATAAGTTTCATCTTCTGATAAATGATTAATAAATTGCGCTGATAAGTTATCAATAGAATCTAGGCTTTTGAAGAAATCGCCATACAATTCCTTTTTGACAATTTTAAAGTGTTCTTCTGATAAATCGTCCAAATCGCTTGATTGAGATACTTTATTCAAATATTGACGGATATTATTTGCCATCGCAATTGGTTCCAAAGTATCTAAAGAAATAATCAAAAACTGAAAATCTGGACAAACTTCAATTTCAAAATCAAAAGAGTCATCAATCTGTCCACTTTCATAAAGCTGCTGATAACGTTTTGATGTCCAGCCAAGCAACATGGTAAAGAATAATCGCAACGCCAGTTCTTGACGTAACATTGAAGTTACCTTGGGCAACTGTGCTCCTCTATAACCAATTGCCAATTTAGGTTGAGTGACATCCATTTGAACATTCTTTTTCGGTACTACCTGCTCATACACCAAACCTTGTCGTTTAACAACGTGTTTTTTACTTGCCTTTTCTTTTTGCTCTTTTTCGATTTGATTAAATAGCAAGTCCTTATCGAAATTTCCAACAAGCAACAATGTCATTTCCTGTGGGGAGTAGAAAATGTTGTGATTCTCTTTTAAATCTGCCACCGAAATATTTTCAATACTTTCTTGCGTGCCAGCAATATCTTGAGCAAGGGCAGTGTTAGGATATAAATTTTCAAGAATTCCTTGATAAAGACGGTAGTCTGCATCATCTTGATACATGTCAATTTCTTGACCAATAATATCTTTTTCACGCGTAATAGAGGCTTCTGTAAAGGAGGTTTCTGATATAAACTGCTGAAGAAGTGTCACATTTTCTTCTAGGTTGTCAACCGCAGAAAAATAGTAGCAAGTCTTGTCAAACGTTGTAAAGGCATTACTATTTGCTCCCGCATTAGTAAATAGCTCCGCAACATCCTGACCATCTTCCAATTCAAACAATTTGTGCTCTAAAAAATGAGCAATCCCCTCGTTGTATTCTTTGGACTGTCCATCATGTGTAAACTTCGTGTCAAGAGAGCCAAAATTTACAATCATCATTCCACAACTTTCTTGAAAATCTTGTTTTGGAATCAGAAAAACTTTCAATCCATTTTCTAACTCAGCCGAGTAAATTTTTTCATTTATTTCTGAAAAAATTTGCTCTTTTAATTCTGTCATTTATTTCCCCTCCAAAAAATAAAGCGCCTGTAATTTTACTTTTCTTGTGAGTTTTAAAACATCTTCTTTACTAACGTTGTCAATTTTGTCAATTATCTTATCAACACTAAAATTACCTGTAAGATACTGATGATTGTAGTCACGTTCAATGATTACTCTTGGAGAATCACTAGACAATTTTAAATTGACTTTCAGCATTGTTTTCGTTTGTTTTAAAAGTGATTCAGAGAAGCGCCCCATCTTAATATCCGAAAATTGCTTATTGATTAATTGAAGTATTTTATTTCGATTTTTCTTGTCAATTCCAGCGTAAACATTCAGTAAACCTGTGTAACTATCGAATTGACTTCCTATGGTATATGCCAAGCCTTCTTTCTCACGTAATTCTGTAAACAGACGAGAATGAGCAAAACCTCCAAACAGCCCATTAAAGACTAGTAGTGTAAAGTATTCTTCATCTTGATAACGTATTGGAAAATGATAGCCTAGCTGTAAAACTGATTGATTAACGTCTTTAGTTTCAAATTGTTGTCTGATAACATTTGTAAATTCTTGTTGGTAGTCAAATACTAAATCTTTATGACGTTCTTCAAACGGAAAACGATTAAACAACTGTAGCATACGATAATCATCAAATTCACCTAATAAAAAGATGTCCAAACGGTCTTCACGCAACATTTTCTGAAATTCCTGAAAAGTTGTGTAGGAATTTTCAGTGGCTACTAATTCGGCTGTTCCATATTTTGACATTTGAAAAGTAGAATCTTCATAAAAAAGTTTCTTAAGCCCCAACTCACTGCTATAAAAACTATCGTCTTTATCAGCGTTCAAATAATTAATCAAATTGGTCTGCTCGATATTAAATAGTTTAGACTGATACTGCTCAACCGTCACAAGTGGAGAAAATAAATTTTGGTAAAGAAAATCAATCATTTCTTCCAACAGATTTTCATCTGTCATTACAAATTGATTTTTTATAAAAGCCAACTCAATGTCAACGATATGGACGAGTCCCTTGGTTGACACTTTGGTTGACAACGTTGCACCATAAAGACTAGCTAAACGCTCTCTAAAACGCTGAGCTGTTGGATATTCCGCATTGGCTGTCGCTAAAATTTGCGCGACTAAAACACGTCGTGCAACCGTCTTTTGACTAAAGTCACCAGAAAAGCGAAAAGTTAGGTGATTCATTTTAAATTTCTCACTTTTGATAAGATGTAATTCAACACCCTCAACTAATTTCATTGCAAATTCCTTACTAAAAAACACATTATTAGCTAAAATTATACCACGTTTATGTTATAATTACTTGAATTATTGTTTTAATTTTTCATAGATTGCTTTACACCTCCTAACCCTTGATAATAAGGTGTTTTTTAAAAAACAAGTTTACACTGATTTTTTTACATTTCTTTCAAAAGTCCACAAAAGGGGGAACAAATTTTTATGCCCCAAATTTCAAAAAATTATATAAAGTTGACAAAATGGTTGAAAGTGATTGACACCAGACACTAAAAACGTTATTAAATCAATATCTTTACTTTACTGTAATGCATGATTTACAGTAACTAGGGGGAGTAAAAACGACGCTGAAAACCGTTGGGGGACAATGGAAAGCAAAAACACAACGAAAAAAAGGGGAGTAAAAAAGCAAGTTTACATCATTTAACGAGTTCAGCAGGCAAGGAACTAGCACCCAAAAGGTGCTTTTTTAGTTTGGCTGTGGTATAATATAGTTAGTTCTTGATATTCTTTTGATAACTTTTTTAGATACTGATAAACTAAATTCGTTCATGTATCACACTTTCTGATGGCTACCTTTTCGGGTAGCTTTTCTTTTGCTCCTAGACACGTTCTACAGGCGCTAAATCGAACTTAAATACTGGAAAATACTGGTCTGGTATAATTACCCTCGGGAAGTCTTAACGGTTGCTGTAGGCTCTCTGTGAGGCTTAAAATTGATTGTGGCGCGTGAGTTGCTCCAAGGCTTTGTTATGATGTCTGAATAGTGTTTGTCTTGGATAAAATAGCTTATCTGCTATGTCGTCCCATTTGAGATTATTTACATAGCGTTCAGTCAGTATATTACGCTGTAGTTCATCATCTAGGCTATTGATTAAATCTAAATCAGCTTGTAACTCGCTTTCTTCTTGCGCTATTCGTTCTATATCATCTTTCTCTAACTCTGCTAAATATTTTGGAAAAAGCTTGATTAGTTCCCTATCATGTTCCAATGTTGCTTTCAAGCTCTCAATATACAAACGCTTATAATACATGCTTTTTAGTCTGTCTTTAATTTCCATACTCTGCCCTTTCGTGATATAATTTAGGTAAAGGTAGAAGTGGTCTAACGCCCCTTGAAACAGACTTGTCTGCGGTAGGCGGTGGGTCACTTCTATCTTTTTGTGTTATAATATATGCATTGGCATAAAAGCCAAAATAAATATAGAAAATGTTATGATATAGTAGCGTTTCATATTTGAGGGCTTGCGTGGCAGGGCTTTTCTTTGGGACTGTGGTTTATCCATGGTCTTTTTTGATACCTAAAAGCGTAACAGATTTAATCGTTAGCTACCTAATAAATAGCATAACAACAAAACTCAATACAAGTGATGACACCCCTTAAAAATCTGAAAAAATGGTCTGCGATACAAGAGAACACCTTGTTGTGGCT
>NZ_NETH01000058.1 GCF_003337175.1 Streptococcus gallolyticus | reverse complement strand
TGTCTTGATCTTTTGAGGGATTGACAAATATCGCTAATAGGTATTCCCTCTTTGTAATAAGCCTCTATCATTACAAGCTCGGTTGTGGTAAGATGAGTATAGGTCATTTATGTTAGTTCCTTTCAGACAAATGTGGTGTTTATCTGAGCCTAACATAGATGGCTTTTTTCTGTCTAGCTTAATTTTACAAATTGGGTTATTAGGAGGACATATGAAACCATTTAAAAATATTTATGTCATTATCGGTTTCATGTTATTTGCTCTATTTTTTGGAGCGGGTAACCTTATCTACCCTGCCTTTTTAGGCGTTTATTCTGGAAGTAACTTAGCATTGGCTATTTTGGGCTTTTGCTTGACTGGCGTTACCTTGCCATTGCTTGGAGTGGTTGCTGTTGCTTATTCTGGTGCTAGCGATGTCGAGGATTTTGCACGCCCTGTTTCACGCCACTATGCCTTGTTATTTTCAATTGCCCTTTATTTGTCAATTGGACCTTTCTTTGCCATTCCAAGGACAGGTGCTACGTCATTTTCGATTGGGATTCAACCCATTTTAGGTGATAGCATTGGCATAAAAATTGCTTATGGGTTACTCTTTTTTGGTCTTTCTTACATTTTAGCCATTAAACCAAGCAAGATTGCTGACCGTATTGGCAAATATTTGACACCTGCCCTTCTTATTATTCTTGCAATCTTGGTGATTGCATCCTTTATCAAACCAGCTGGTAACATCGGTAGTGCTTATAACGCTGCTAGCGATATTAGTAATGCCTTTAAGGACGTGCCTTTTGTGGCAGGGCTCATTCAAGGATATGGGACAATGGACGCACTGGCTTCCCTTGCTTTTGCCATTATCGTTATCAATGCTAGTAAACAACACGGTGCCAAAAATCAGTCAGAAGTCGCTCTTTTGACCTTCAAATCTGGTATCATTGCAACCGTATTGCTGGCGCTTATTTACATTTTTGTGGCCCGTATCGGCGCAACATCACAAAACCTATTTACACTTACTAACGGACAATTTACATTTAATGGGGCTGCTATTGATGGCGGAAACGTCTTAGGACAAGCTGCTTATTCTATCTTGGTAGCATTGGACGAGCCGTTCTTGCGGCAGCGATTTTCCTTGCTTGCCTAACAACAGCAACAGGGCTAATCACAGCCTGTGCGGAATATTTCCACAAACTACAACCAAAACTGTCTCACGTTACTTGGGCAAGTAGCTTTACCCTGATTGCTTTATGCTTCTACTTTGGTGGTCTTTCTGAGTTGATTAAATGGTCCTTGCCAGTACTCTATCTGCTCTATCCACTTACAGTCGTGATTGTACTTTTGGTACTCCTTGCTAAATTCTTCAACAATAGCCCAATGGTTTATCGCATAACCATTGCCTTTACTGCCATTCCAGCACTTTATGACGCTGTTTCAACCCTATCTGCAATGACTGGCTTATTCACACTGCCAACAAGCCTCGTTGACTTCTTCACAACGATGGTTCCATTGGGCCAATTTTCAATGGGCTGGATTAGCTTTGCCCTCGTCGGCTTCATTCTTAGCACGCTTATCGCAAAAGTCAAAAAAGCATAGATAATATGATTACTAACAAAACCCACCAAGCTCAAATGAGTTTGGTGGGTTTATTCTATCTTATTTCCCAACTAAACTGATGCGTTCTTGGATATGTTTGGCATTTTCAATTTCATCAACAAAGCCAATAGCATAGTCTGCATAGCTGATAATACTTTCACCCTTATCGTTTGTGGTTAATTCTTCACCAGTAAGAATATATTGCCCTGTACGGTTACCGTCAGCTTGGAAATCTGCTGCTGGGCTGACAAAGGTCCATTTGACATCATTGCGCTTCCGAATTTCTGCCAATGATTGGCGTTGGGCATTTGCTAATGGTTTGAAAACAGCAGGAAATTCTGGTGTGTCAACCAATTGTACGGTGTGTTCAGGATTGACATAAAGACTTCCGGCACCACCAACAATCATCAAGCGTGTATCTGTTCCTGACAACAAATCGGCTAAATGCTTTTGTGACTCGCTGTGAAGGTGAAGTTGGTCTTCTGTCCAAGCACCAAAGGCATCCACAACCACATCAAAGCCAGCCAAATCTTCTTTTGATAAGTCAAATAAGTCTTTTTCAATAACTTTCTGAGCTTTTGATTTATTAGAACTACGAACAACTGCTGTGACATCATGTCCGCGATTAAGCGCTTCTTCAACAATTAATTGACCTGCCTTACCATTTGCGGCAACTACTGCAATTTTCATCATGATTCCTCCAAAATATAAATAATTTCTTTTGTTGTAATATGTTTCGTTACAACTGTATCTATAGTATAGCCCTCTTCAGATGTAATGTCAATAGTTACAACTAAAAAGTTGTCAGTTTTTTAATTACAACAAAAATATGCTATAATACTCTTAACAAATTAGATTCCTACAAGGAGGAAAAATGCCTTACTCTGCACGATTAGTGACTTCTGTCCATATCCTATTAGCTATTTATCATTTTGAAACTAAAGAAAAAGTAACATCTACCTTTCTCGCTAATAGTATCCAGACCAATCCTGTGATTGTCCGAAATTTATTGGGGAAATTACAAAAAGCTGAACTCGTAAAGGTAGAAGCTGGTGTTGGCGGAGCGCATTTGACAAAAGCACCTCAAGAACTCACTTTTTGGGATATTTTTCAAGCAGTCGAAGATAAAAACAAGCCTATTTTTAAAGCTAATGATGATACCAACCCGAATTGCCCAGTTGGTAGCGTGGTGAACGCCGTTTTACAACCACGTATTGATGAGGTTCAAGAAAATTTTAAAGCTTCTCTTGCGAATATCACTCTTGCTAGCCTCATTACAGACATGGACAATAAAATAGCACAAAACAATCATTAAGCACCTCTGTTTTCACAGAAGTGCTTTTTTTCTATTTATGACTTAGTTTTCTAGTGAGAAAGTCTCCGATAAATTGGATAATAAAGACTAGGATAAGAATACAGATTGTTGCAACGATAGTGACATCTGTTGCTGAGCGGTTATAACCGTAGTAAATGGCAATATAACCAAGACCACCTGCTCCAATCGCACCCGCCATAGCTGTTTCACCGATAAGTGAGATGAGCGTCACTGTTGAGACACGGATAAGTTCTGGCAAAGTCTCGCTAAGGTAAATCTTGATAATATCCCAAAGGGTAGCTCCTGAAGCTTGTGCAGCTTCAATAACACCTCTATCCATTTCTGAGAAGACAACTTGAACCTGACGAGCATAGAAGGCAAAGGTTGCTGCAGCTAGGGGAATTAGTGCCGCTGTTCGACCTAGGTTGGTTCCAACGATAGCATAAGTGAAACCTTTCAAAATAGCCAACAAAATGATGAAAGGAATGGCACGAACAATTGACGTGAAAATATCTAAAATTTTAAACCCAATACGATTGCTAAGCACACCATTTGGTCCAGTTAGAACTAAAAATAAGCCCATTAAAAGCCCTAAAATACCACCAATCACAAATGACCAGCCAGTCATATAAAGCGTTGCTGAAAAGGCATCTGACCAAGAATTCGTTCCTTCCCAACCAATGCGGTAAACATTTGGTAAATTTGTCTCAATCCATTCCATCATTTAGGCACCTCGTTTCAATACAGTTAATTCAATTCCAGCTTCAAGAATAGCTGTTTGGGCAGCAGCAAGCGCATCGGCTTCACCAGATAGGACAACAATCATTTCACCAACTGGTGTATCGTCTAGAATTTCAATATTTCCATAAAGGATATTCGCAGTTACTTCAAATTGTTTGTAAATCTGATTTAACATAGGCTCGTCTGTTGATGTTCCTGCGTATTTCAATTGAACAAGCAAATCGTCTTTTGGCAAATGTTGCACAAGAGCTTGTTTTTCAATTTTAGCCAAGGCTTCATCAATACCAGTAGCTGTTTTGATAAATTCTTGCGTCAATGGTTCTTTTGGATTTGAGAAAATGTCCAATACAGAACCTTCTTCAATCAAGTGCCCATTTTGCATAACAGCAACACGGTGGCAGATGTCTTTGACAATTGGCATTTCGTGCGTAATCATAACCACAGTCAAACCAAGTTTTTGATTCAAATCTTGCAATAAAGCCAAAATTTGTTTTGTTGTTTTAGGATCGAGGGCAGATGTTGATTCATCAGAAATCAAGATTTCTGGGTCATTGGCAAGCGCACGCGCAATCGCAACACGTTGCTTTTGCCCACCTGATAATTGAGCAGGATAATTTTCAGCACGATCTGACAAGCCTACTAATTCAAGCAAATCAGCGACTTTTTTAGCTTTTTCTCCCTTTGATAATTTTGAATGGCGAAGCGCAAAAGCCACATTTTGGCGGGCTGTTTTTTGTGCCATTAAATTAAAATGTTGGAAAATCATCCCAATTTTTTGACGTTTTTGACGTAAAGCTGCACCTTTTAACTGTACTTTACCATTGTCAAATGTCACATCATCACCAATCGTAATTTTCCCAGAAGTTGGTGTCTGTAATAGGTTAATCGTACGAACTAAGGTTGATTTTCCTGCTCCAGAATAACCAACGATTCCATAAATTTCACCTTTGTCAATCGTAATAGAAACATCTTTTACCGCTTCTATCTCACGTTTTTTCTGATAAAACGTAATGTCAATATGTTCTAAATTAATAATCGGTTTTGTCATAACTCTTAATCAACTCCTCAATCATTTCAATGTGGGTGTAATAATCCGCCAAATGAACATTTTCATCTCCAGCATGGTCACGGCTGTCTGGATTGCCAATCCCAAAAGAAGCAATCGGAACTTCTAATGCTTCAAAGAATTGGTGCATTGGTCCAGTACCAGCAGTCGTCGGCAAAACGGAAACACCATTTGGTGAAAATGCCTTTGCAATCTCAATCACATTGAGAATAGCCGGGGCAGACATATCACTACGATAAGCCTTTTCGCCCAATGTGTAAACCAACTCCACCTGTTCAAAACCATGTTGTTGCAAATGTTGTTCAATCTTCTGAAGAACATCTTTTGGCTCAAGCCCAGGCACCAAACGAACTTCCATTTTAGCCTGAGCTTTAGCTGGTAGAATCGTTTTGACACCTTGACCTTGGTATCCTGTTGAAATGCCCTCAATCGTGATAGCTGGTTCAAAGAAAAGCGTTCGAACTAACTTTTCCTTATCCCTTGTCAGCATGGGTAAGGTCAAACCATATAGTGTTTTTAGGTTATCAGCATCAAGATTGGCATGTTCTAGGACAAGCGACAACTCACGCTCACTTGGCTCAATGACTTGGTCATAAATCCCGTCAACCAAAATGCGACCAGTTTCATCACGAAGGCTAGCAATTGCATTAAGCAAATACCATGATGCTGACTCAATGATCGCACCAAATTTCGAATGAATATCAACCTTAGCAGAATCAACAATCATATCAAAGGTGACAATACCTTTTGTTCCACCAGAAATTTCAATCTGACCTTTGGCATTTGAAATACCTTGCTCCCACACCAATAAATCCGCGCCACGGAGCTCATCAGCATATTTTTCAAGATAGGTTTCAAGACCCACAGAAGCTGATTCTTCGGAACCTTCCATAATAAATATAATGTTAACTGGAAGATCTCCAAAGTCACGGTGATACTTCTGAACGGCTGTCAAGCGTGCTGTGATATGCCCTTTATCGTCATCAACACCACGTCCATACATGTAGCCATCACGGACGGTTAATGCAAAAGGATTTGACGACCAAGGCTGGTCATCATCAGCTGGCACAGTATCATAATGGTTGTAAAAAATAATCGTCTGAGCATCAGGTCTATTGCTCTTAAAACGTGCCAAAACAAACGGCGCCGTACAAGTATCATCAATCGTCACTTCAGCACCAGCTTCAGTAAAAATATCGCCTAGATAATTTGCTACTTCTGCTAACCCAATCTGCTGCGCAAAAATCGATTTTTTAGCAATTAACTGACGTAAAATCTCAAAATAATATTGAGCAACGTCATCATTTTCAAACTTCTGCAACTGATTATTATCACTTACTACCATTTTCTACCTCTCAAAATTCAAAACACATTGGTAGACAGTTTTGAAAACTCTCCAAGTTACTATTCTACCATATTGCTAATTATTTTAAAATCCACTCCCAACAAAGAAGCAATTTAGAAGTTAGTAACTCTCCATAAAATACGAAATAATGATTTAGAGACTGGGAAGTTATCCCAGCCTCTAATTTTTCATTTTCAATAGGCTATATTAATCGTCATCAGAAGATGATGAAGATGTTGTTGCGCCATCCCATGCAGGAATATCAGTGCCATCTGAAGCTTCTTCAATAATTTTTCCAACTTCATCTGTTTGGTAAACAGAAACTAAAGTCTTGATAGCATCAGCCTTATCTGATTTTTTCCAACCTTTTTGGGCTGCAATAACGTTAATCCATTGATTAGAGTTATCATCAATAGCTTCTTTATAGAGGGTTGTGTCATAGTCAACACCAGCAGGGCGTGCATAAGAATTGTTAATAACCGCAGCATCAACCGATGTCAAGGTAGAGGCGGTTTGAGCCGCATCCACTTCTTTGATATCTAGGTTTTTCGGATTTGATGAAATGTTTTTAATTGTAGCCAATTCATCACCAGAAACGTCTAATTCAATCAAGCCTGCAGATTGAAGAAGATAGAGGGCACGGCTTTCATTTGAAGCGTCATTAGGAATTGAAATAGTTCCCTTATCTGGAATATCGCTAACATCAGTGTATTTAGCCTCACCATCGCTATCAGTTCCTGAGAAGAGGCGAATTGGGCTAAGGAGCGTATCAGCAACTTCAACCAAAGTTCCGTCATTTTCAGAATTCCAGTTGCTCAAGAAATATTTGTGTTGGAAAGCATTGACATCAATTTCACCATTTTGAAGGGCTTCGTTGGGTTGGTTATAATCTGTGAACTCAACCAGCTCAATCTTGACCCCCTTATCTTCTGCCAATTCTTTCACTTTATCCCAAAGTGGTTCCGTTGAATCGTCCAAAGTCATGATACCAACTTTAAGTGTTGTGTCATCAGAAGATGATGAACTTGACGAGCTTCCACATGCTGCCAACAAGACTGTTGACGCAAAAGCTAGGCTAGCTAATCCAAATAATTTTTTCAATTTCATAGATATGTCCTCTTTCGTTTTAATCAGTGTTTTTATTTTATCCTATTTGATTATCGGTTTCAAATTGTTATTAGTAAGATTTTCTTATAGTTTAAAACTATAACCAACACTTTTTAATCTGATGTTGGGACTTTCAAATCATCGGCAGAAGGTGTGTAATCACCACCAAGGTATTTTTCAGCAAGCTCTGTCAAGGTACCGTCTTCCTGCAACTCTTTCAAACGCTTATTGACAAATTCTTGTAAGTCTTCTTGATCCTGTCCAAAGATGAAATAGATGTATGGTTGCTCTTCTGAATCCAAATCAATGGTTTTCAAATCATCCAAACTTTGATTTTTAATGACAGAATTAACGGTTGGCGCATCAAAAATCTTGAAATCATATTTCCCATCATTGAGATTTGTCAAGATTTGGGTAATGTTTTCATTTGTATAATTGATGTCAACAGTATTATCCGCATGCTCTTCGTTGTACTCTTCTAATTGCGCAGCAGTTGTCGTTCCTTGAACAACTTGCGTTGAATGCCCACCGATATCATCATAAGATGAGATATCGCTGTCATTTGGCACGACAAGCACGGATGGTGTTGACCCGATAGGATATGAGAAGAGGTATTTAGCCGAGCGTTCTTCCGTATAACTGATGTTATTCCCACCCATTTGGTATTTTCCTGAATCAAGCCCAGTAAAGATTGAAGACCATTCTGTTTTTTTGAATGTTACTTCGTATTTATCCGAATCCTTAAAGACCGCTTTGGCAACTTCAATGTCATAACCTGTCAACTCACCGTCCTCTTCATATGAAAACGGCGCTGTGGTTCCCACAGTTGCAAAAACAACTTCTTCCTTCCCTGAAGAACTAGATGATGAAGAGCTTGATGAGCAAGCTGCTAAAAAGGCGGTTGAAGCTAGGGCAACACCTGTTACACCAATCATTTTTTTCATTAATGTCATAATTGTCTCCTATTTTGTAAAAACTTCCTTTTAAAGGTATGGTTATATCTTAACATCACTAAGCTCACTTAACAAATACTTAAAATCTATCACAGTGATAAAAAAATCTTATCACTTTAACCTAAGAGGACTCTTTTTGAGCTTTCCTAGCTTATTAGACTCAGTCTGTAGCTTCCTTTGAGCGATTTCGCTATTGCTGAATGGTAAGAGACTCTTACCCACAGTATCTAATGCCTCCTTTTATGGCTTGCTACCACCTTTATAATGGCTTATTTTGGGCAAGACAAAAGCTGACTGGCATCAGCTTTACCGCTGTTATAGCGTCTTTACCAAATAATTAAACAGCGAGCGACTCTCACTTTTTTCCAAAAGAAGCTCTGGATGCCACTGAATCCCCAAAATCGGCACACCATCTTTACTCTCATAGGCTTCAATTGTCCCATCACGAGTATCATGTGCTGTCGCAATCAAATTAGGGGCTAAGTCTTTTATGCTTTGATGGTGAAATGAGTTAATCCATGACCCTGATGTCATCAAATGACTGATCTGACTATTGGGCAAAATGTCCACTTCATGAGATGTGCCCGAAATATCATCTTGCCAGTGATTATCAATCTCTTGATTGAGTGTCCCCCCTAAGGCAACATTCAGCAGCTGCATGCCACGGCAAACGGCAAAAATCGGTTTATTTTGTTGAATGGCCTCCCTCACCAAGGCAAGCTCAAATTCATCACGTTCTAGGCTGTAATCGTCACTATCAACTTCTTTTTCTTCACCATAAAATTGTGGCATCACATTTTGCCCACCTGATAAAACTAATTTATCAATCATACTAATATAGCTTTTAGCCAGGTCTGGTGTCCCCATAGGAATGATGATGGGAACTCCTCCAGCTACCTTAACACCATCTGATAAATGACGAGAAACCGCATCAAAATGCAGCCCTGACATTGCTGGCATTTCTTTGAGATTTCCTGTAATTCCAACAATGACTTGTTTCATTTGGTATCCTCCCTTATATTATATTTAGTGCAGTTAGCTACTGCCAAAGCCCAAGTGTTATACTTGGAAAAAGCCACTGTGGATTAGTTTCTATCCTCCAATCGCTTGACGATTTACGAAAGGCTCTAACCACAGCTTTTTGTTTCAATTGGTAATGAGTTTGATAACGCTAGACGTTTAATCTTCAGTAAGGTAACAAGGCAAAAAGTAAGTGGATACCAAGTGGGCTTAATACTTAATATCTGGAGGTACTCTTATGCTCTATGTTGGCATTGATGTCGCTAAAAACAAACACGATGTGACAGTTATTGATAATACAGGGAAAATGGTATTGAAACCTATCACTATTACAAACCGTAAACAAGGATTTGAACTACTTCATAACACCTTGAAACAGCTTAGACAAGACTGTCTTATCGCCATGGAAGATACTGGACATTATGCCTTAAATCTCTTAACGTTCTTACATCAGAAAAACTATACGATTTACACCTATAACCCCTTACTCATCAAAGAATTCACAAAGTCTCTCTCACTCCGTAAAACGAAAACGGATAAGAAAGATGCACGTACAATAGCTCTTAAGTTGCTTTCTGACCCTAGTCGTGACCTCTTTAAGCACGATAATAAACAAGAAGAACTTAAAATTATGACACGTCACATGAATCGTTTAAAGAAACATCAATCGGATTGGAAAGTCCAATATACCAAGTGTTTAGATATCATTTTCCCTGAACTACATCAAGTCGTTACGAAACACTCTGACTATGTCTATGAGTTGCTCAAACGTTTTCCTTCTCCTGAGAAAATGGTAACTGCTGGATTTGATAAACTTATTGAGATTAAACGATTAACAGCTAAACATGCGTTGGACATTCTCGAACTAGCTCCAAATTCTATTGGCACAACTTCTTTTGCTCGTGAATTTGAATTGGTTGAAATCATTGAGAACATCCAACACTACGAAAAACTCATCAAACAAGCTGAAAAGAAGATTGATGAGTTGATGGCTGAGCTCAACTCGGTCATCACTACGGTACCAGGAATTGGTAATCGCCTTGGATCTGTCATCTTAGCTGAAATCAGAAACATTAATACTTTCACTAATCCAGCTCAACTACAAGCTTTTGCAGGATTAGAGCCATCTATCTACCAATCTGGACAACTAGATACTCAGGGTAAAATGGTCAAACGAGGCTCATCGCATCTACGTTGGGCACTCATACAAGCTGCTATTAAAGTAGCTAGATACTCCCCTACGTTTAAAGCTTACTTGAGAATTAAGTTAGAGCAAGGGAAACACTTCAATGTCGCTATTTCTCATGTCGCTAAGAAACTCATTCGAGTGCTGTTTCGTCTACTTCAGAACAATGAAGCCTTTGAAGAGGATAAACTAAGATAAACTAAGATAAACTAACAAAAGCATA
>NZ_NETH01000057.1 GCF_003337175.1 Streptococcus gallolyticus | reverse complement strand
AGTGAGATTTTTGTAGATGGCACTCATATTAAAGCAGCTGCTAATAACCACAAATACATCACTCAAGAAGTTAACCAACAAACTAAATTCATGGCGGATCAACTCGAACTTGAAATCAATCGTGACCGTGGGAAACACGCAAAAAAGTGGCTAGGGCTCGCCAAAGAAAAAGAGCCCAAAACTAAGAAAGTCTCAACGACAGACCCAGAAAGTGGCTGGTTTCATAAGGGAGAACATAAACAAGTTTTTGCCTATAATGCCCAAGTTGCCTGTGATAAACATGGTTGGGCGCTAGCCTACAGCGTAGAATCTGGAAATGTTCATGATAGCCAAGCTTTTCCAGCTCTTTTTGCTCAACTCAAAGCCTTTCAACCAACCTACTTAATCGCAGATGCAGGTTATAAAACACCAACGATTGCTCATTATTTACTCTCTCAAAAGCTTATTCCTGTTTTCCCTTATACTCGTCCTCATGGTAAAAAGGGTATGTTACGTCCTAAGGATTTTATTTATGATGATTATTATGACTGTTACCTTTGCCCTGAAAATCAGGTGTTGACTTACCGAACTACCAACCGTCAAGGGTATCGTGAGTACCAAAGTCAACCTGAAGATTGTCAGAATTGTCCTTTACTAAGCCAGTGTACCAGTAGCCAAACCCATCAAAAAGTGGTTACCCGTCATGTTTGGAAAGCTGACTTAGAGATTTGTGAAGATATCCGACATCATCGAGGGATGATTGACCGTTACCGAAAACGCAAGGAAACCATTGAACGCTTATTTGGGACAGCTAAAGAATATCATAATTTGCGTTATACCAGAGAAAGAGGCAAGTCCAAAATGGAGGCAAAAGTTGGACTGACTTTAGCATGCTTAAATCTTAAAAAACTCGCAAAATGGCTGGCAGGATAGCCTTTTTATTTTGCCTAAAATTCCTAAAATAGGCTTATTCAACGTTAAAAACTTTAATCTGTATATATATGATTAACATAAATACTGTCCTTTAAAGTATTTTGAACGATCGAAAAAGGGTTAGTTTCTGTAAATTTATTATAAATTGAATGAATTTTGATCTGGTAATATAAATTGTCATTATTAACTATACATAATGTGTTGACAAAAAACAAATAATATAATAAACTACAAGTGGTTATAGCCAGAAAGGAGGAGAACGTGCGCACTAAAAAAAATCAACCTCTTTATCTACAATTAGTAGATATGTTGGAATTGGAAATAAGAAATTCGATGTCTCCAAATGATAAGTTGTTATCTGAACGTGAGTTGAGTACGACTTATGATGTTAGTCGTATTACAGTAAGACAAGCTTTAAAAGAATTGGAGAGTAGAGGACTGATTTACAAAAAGCAAGGTAAGGGAACTTACGTTTCTGAAATAAAAGGACCTACTACAGATTTAGCGTCTGCCTATAGTTTCACTGAACATATGAAAGAATTAGGCAAAAAGCCGCAAACCGATTTATTATCGTTTGAAAAGATGCAGGTAACTCCTTATCTTTCAAAGCATTTAAATTTGGAAGTGGGAACAGATATGCTAGAATTTGAGCGTCTACGAAAGGCAGACGGCAAGCCTATGATGTTTGAAAGGACTTATGTACCTGCTAGCTTATTTTCAGATTTGAAAAAAGAAAGACTGCAAGATAAGCCACTTTATGAAATTTTTTCAGAGGATTATAAGCAAATGATACGTCAGGCGGATGAAGAGTTCTATGCTAGTATAGCCCTTGATTACGAAGCAAAATTATTAGGAATCAAAAAGGGTGATCCTGTTTTACATATGGTACGTAAGACATTCAATGATAAAAATATGATTATTGAATTTACTTTCAGTATTGCGCGTGCTGATCAATTTCGCTACCGCGTGACTCATTATCCGTCCAACTGATTGAAAACGTTTTCTATCCAAATTTTTTAATCACGGAGGATTAGTAAATGTTCGATTTATCTTTTGAAGAACTAAAGACTATGGGGGCTGCGATAACGACACACGAGATAAAACAACAACCAGAACTCTGGCAAGAAGTATTTGATTATTTCATCAGTAAAAAGTCAGAAATTGAAGAGTTTCTAAAAAAAGTAGTTGTTTCTTCTGGTGGAAAAAAAGTAAAAGTAATTTTTACGGGAGCAGGGACTTCAGAGTATATCGGAGAAACGATCTATGCCTATCTTCAAAAACACGGTGACACAGAACATTTTGAATTTTTAAGCATTGGAACAACAGATATTGTGTCATGTCCAGAGTATTATTTTTACGCAAATGATATAGTATTACTAGTATCGTTTGCAAGAAGTGGAAATAGCCCAGAGAGTGTGGCAACTGTTAATCTAGCAGAACAATTAATTAATAATGTTTACCATTTAACAATAACTTGTGCTGCTGACGGTGCTCTCGCTAAAAGAGCTAGGGAACAACAAAACAACCTTCTACTCTTAATGCCTGAGCGGTCAAATGATGCTGGTTTTGCTATGACAGGTAGTTTCTCTTGTATGATGTTGACATCTTTGTTAGTTTTTGATTTAAAAGCATCATTATCTGATAAAGAACGTTATATCAAGGTAATAAGAGAACTTGCCAACGACGTTATTACTAGGGAAGAAGAACTCCAATATATTGTTTCAAAAGATTTTAATAGAATTGTCTATTTAGGTTCTGGTTGTTTAAAAGGGTTAACACACGAAGCACAATTAAAAATTTTAGAGTTAACTGCTGGACAAATTGCAACTCTTTATGATTCATCAATGGGATTTAGACATGGTCCAAAATCGTTTGTTGATGAGCAGACTATTGTTATTACGTTTGTTAATAATGATCCTTATGTTCGTCAGTATGATTTAGATATTTTAGAGGAAGTTTACGCAGATCAAGTGGCAGTGGAGACTCTTGCAATTGCTCAAAAAGGAAAATCAAATTTTTCTGGAGATAAATTTGATTTTGTAGAAGCAGAGCTTTTGCCAGATGCTTACCTTGCATTTCCAATGATTTTTGTAGCTCAAATAATAGCTTTATTGTCATCTGTTAAGGTAAAAAATTTACCAGATACGCCGTCAGCCACTGGAACAGTCAATCGAGTAGTTAAGGGTGTTACAATACATCCTTTTGAAAAATAGGAGAAGCGATATGGTAGTATTAACACAAGAAAAACGCAGATTACTTGAGAAGCTTAGTCGTGATGGCGTGATTTCTGCTTTGGCATTTGACCAACGTGGAGCACTTAAACGCATGATGGCAAACTATCAAACAGAAGAACCAAGCCTTGAACAAATCGAACAATTGAAAACTCTGGTTTCAGAAGAATTGACACCGTATGCGTCATCTATTCTTCTTGACCCTGAGTATGGTTTGCCAGCAAGTAAGGTTCGGGATGCGAATGCTGGACTTTTGCTTGCTTATGAAAAAACAGGTTATGATGCGACAACGACTAGTCGTTTACCAGATTGTTTGGTCGAATGGTCTGCTAAACGTCTTAAAGAAGAAGGAGCTGATGCAGTGAAATTCTTGCTTTATTATGACGTTGATGGTGATGAATACGTTAATCTTCAAAAACAAGCTTATATCGAACGCCTTGGTGCCGAATGTAAAGCTGAAGATATGCCATTCTTCCTTGAGATTTTGACTTATGATGAAAATATCACTGACAATACAAGCGCAGCATTTGCCACAGTAAAACCTCACAAAGTTAACGAAGCCATGAAAGTTTTCTCTGACGAGCGCTTTGGTATTGATGTGCTCAAGGTTGAAGTCCCTGTCAACATGACATATGTTGAAGGCTTTGCGGACGGTGAAGTGGTTTACACTAAAGAAGAAGCTGCTAAAGCTTTCAAAGACCAAGAAGCAGCGAGTCATTTGCCATATATCTATCTTAGCGCGGGTGTTTCAGCAAAGCTTTTCCAAGCAACCTTGGTATTTGCGGCTGAATCAGGTGCTAAATTCAACGGTGTCCTTTGTGGACGTGCTACTTGGGCTGGCTCTGTACAAGTGTATATCGAAGAAGGCGAAGCCGCAGCGCGTGAATGGTTAAGAACACAAGGACGCAAGAATATCGAAGAACTCAACGCAGTCCTTACCAAAACAGCCAGCTCATGGCGTGAGAAAGTGTGAGACAATAGTTACTTTGTTAGAGTATCCTAATAATCTCACTAGACTGCTATGAGGTATAGTTGCGCTAGTTTTAGTGGAATAATTAGAGAAAATAACATAATTCGGTTATTTATGTTCTCTCTTTTTTAGAGTATTAGTGGTATCTTGCATATGAACTGAATATATTATAAAGGTGGGAAGTTGCAATATAGTGATTTCCCATTTTTGTGTATTCGGTCTTATTAGTGAGAAACTATCGCTTCTATACTATTTACGCATCATGCAGTTTAAAGTTAGTAGAATGATAAGAGGTTATATCGTTATTTAGAGTTGATATGATATCTAAACAACTAGGGGAATTGATTCTAAGGTTTTAGAATAAAATAAGGTATCAGGATAGGAAAAATTTTTTGTTCATCTAAAAATTTTGATGAGTGATTTCTGTTTTAAAGAAGTGCCAATGCTTGTATGTTTCAGAGTATTCTAAGATACGGCCATTTTTAGAATGTTTCATCGTTTTCAATTGGTAAATTACAGGTTCTTTATCTGGTAATTCTAACTGTGAAGCAATAGTTTCTGGTGCAGGGAAGATTACTTCAGTAGTTTCTCTGAATAAAGCCTCAGATAGATAGATATTGAAATCATGTCGGAAGCGTCTATAAATAGAATTAAATTTTTCTAAGGGAACATGTGAATCTAAAATATAATCATGTGGAATATAGGCTTGATGATATATATAAGGGGTGCTGTCGTTGTATTTAATACGGGTAATCTTATAATAATATTCGCTTTTATGGAGATTTAATTTATCAAGATAATAGGGATTATTGCCCTTTTCGATAGAGAGAACATTTACCGCATCTTGTTTTGTCGAAAGAGCTTCAAACGTTGACAATTTAACTATTTTTTCGTGCTGCGGTTGGGCTACAAAGGTGCCAAGTCCCTGCTTTCTCGTAAGATACCCAGCCTTTTCTAACTCTTTAAGCGCTCGAATAATCGTAATGGAACTTACTTGGTAACGCGTGCAAAGTTCGGCTTGGCTGTAGAATTTTTCACCACCTGTATAAGCCCCTGACATAATTTCATTTAGGAGTTCTTTTTGAATGATACTATATTTTGGTTCTTTTTTAGCCATTTTAGTCAAATCCTCACCATAGTAATACCCTCCATTTTACTAGAAAAACACCCATTTGTAAAACCAGATTAGCTGGCTGACATCTCTTTATCTTAAGTGAGTATGGTAAAAAAGATAAGCTAGTTATTTAAATATTGTCTATTATTTCAATTATTTTAAAAAATATAAAAAATAACTTGATATAACCACTTAAAAATGGTATTATTTAGATGGATAGAAAACGTTTACAAAAGGAGGGAGAATGAAACATTTTTTAATTAAAGAATCTTTCTTAATCGACGGTAAGCCATTTAAAATTTTATCTGGTTCAATTCATTATTTTCGAGTTCATCCAGATGATTGGTATCACTCCCTTTATAATTTAAAGGCTTTAGGGTTTAATACAGTCGAGACCTACGTTCCTTGGAATTTACACGAACCACGTGAGGGGGAATTTGACTTTACTGGTAGTTTAGATTTAGAAGGATTTTTAGCAATTGCACAGGAGCTAGGCTTATATGCTATTGTTAGGCCTTCGCCCTATATTTGTGCCGAATGGGAATTTGGCGGTTTACCAGCATGGTTATTAGAAAAGGGGGTTAGAGTTCGTTCACAAGATAAAGTTTTTTTACAGTTCGTAAAACGCTATTATGAAGCATTGATTCCTAGATTGGTTAAGCATCAATTTGATCAAGGTGGCAATATTCTGATGTTTCAAGTTGAAAATGAGTATGGCTCTTATGGTGAAGATAAGGTCTACTTAAGGGAGTTGAAGCAGATGATGCTAGACTTAGGACTGGAAGCCCCTTTCTTTACTTCTGATGGTCCTTGGCACACAGCTCTACGTGCGGGAAGCCTCATTGAGGATGATGTTTTAGTAACAGGGAACTTTGGTTCTAAAGCAAAAGAGAATTTTGCCTCTATGGAGATGTTTTTCCGCCAATATGGTAAAAAATGGCCTCTAATGTGCATGGAGTTTTGGGATGGCTGGTTTAATCGTTGGGGAGAACCAATCATTAAACGCGACCCCGAAGAATTAGTTGATGCGGTCATGGAAGCCATTGAAATAGGAAGTATTAACCTTTATATGTTTCACGGAGGAACCAATTTTGGCTTTATGAATGGTTGTTCTGCTCGGAAGCAGACCGATTTACCACAGGTAACATCATATGATTACGATGCTATATTAGACGAAGCAGGTAATCCAACGAAGAAATTCTATCTATTGCAACATCGTCTAAAAAAGAAGTATCCAGACCTGCACTATGCAACACCCTTGGTAAAGCCAACCATGGCTATAACTGATATTGCACTTTCGGCTAAAACCAATTTGATTTCTGTTCTTGACGCTATCAGCGAGTGTCATACGAGCTACTATCCTAAGAATATGGAAAAGCTAAATCAATCAACTGGTTATATTTTTTACCGAAGCAAGTTAAATGGCTATCAAGGAAATAGTGAAAAAGTGAGGCTTATTGATACAAGAGATAGAGCTCAAGTTTTCTTAAATGGTGCTCATGTTGCTACCCAATATCAAGAAGAGATAGGAGATGATATTCAAGTTAACTTCACTTCAGAAGAGAGTCAACTGGATATTTTAGTTGAAAATATGGGGCGAGTCAATTATGGACATAAATTAACAGCACCAAGTCAACATAAAGGAATAGGCCGTGGTGTGATGCTTGATTTACATTTTGTTAGTCAGTGGGATATCTATCCCTTACCAATGACTTCTATTGAAAATCTTACGTATTCTGACTCTTGGAAAGAAGGAGTGCCAAGTTTTTACGAATTCAAATTTCAGTGTTTCAATCCAGAAGATACTTACTTGGATCTGGCTGGATTTGGAAAAGGAGTTGCGTTTATTAATCATTATAATCTTGGTAGGTTTTGGAATGTTGGTCCAACACTGTCGCTTTATATTCCCAGAGGAATGATGTTTTGTGGTGAAAATACAATTACAATTTTTGAAACAGAAGGATGCTACCAAGAGACAATAAATCTTTGGTCAGAACCTCATTTTAAAAAAATAGAAGGAGAAAATTTATGACAATTATTGCAGCACGTATTGATGGAAGGCTGATTCACGGTCAAGTGGCAAATTTGTGGACGGCCAAATTGAATATTAGTCGGATTATGGTTGTAGATGATGATATTGTCGATAGCAATCTTGAGAAAACAGCCCTTAAGCTAGCGACACCTGCAGGCGTCAAGTTATCCATTTTAACAGTGGAAAAAGCGGCAAATAATATCCTAGCAGGAAAATACGATTCACAACGCTTGATGATTGTTGCTCGTAAACCAGATCGTTTTTTGGGATTACTTGAGCGAGGGGTTGTTATTTCAGAACTTAATGTAGGAAATATGTCACAGAGTCCTGAAACGCGAGCTGTGACACGTTCTATCAATGTTGTTAGTGATGATATAGCGGCTTTTGATGCTATTCATGCAAAAGGGACGAAACTTATTGCACAAATGGTACCAGGCGACACGCCAGCAGATTTCTTATCGCTACTGGATAAAGTGAGATAAGTTAACAATTTATATGATTGAAATTTTAGGAGGACAGCACTATGATTCAATGGTGGCAAATTTTATTATTAACTCTGTATTCGGCCTATCAGATTTGTGATGAGCTGACAATTAGTACATCTGCAGGCTCTCCTGTTTTTGCTGGTCTTATCACTGGCTTAATTATGGGAGACTTGACGACAGGTTTGTATATAGGTGGTGGTTTGCAATTAATGGTACTGGGAGTGGGTACTTTTGGTGGCGCTTCACGTATTGATGCTACATCAGGGGCAGTTCTTGCGACAGCTTTTTCGGTAGCTCAAGGGATAAAACCAGAGTTAGCTATCTCAACGATCGCAGTTCCAGTAGCAGCTTTAATGGTCTACACAGATATTCTTGGTCGATTCTCAACCACTTACTTTGCACATCGTATTGACAAACATATTGAAACATTTGACTATGCAGCAATCGAACGGAATTATCTTTATGGCGCCATTCCTTGGGGATTGTCACGTGCATTACCAGTATTTCTTGCCTTGGCCTTAGGTGGCGGTGCAGTTGATACTATCGTCAAAGGAATTGGAGAAGTACAGTGGTTAGCTTATGGGTTGACGCTTGCTGGTAAAATGCTCCCTGCTCTTGGTTTTGCTATTTTACTTCGCTATTTACCAGTCAAAAGAAACCTCCACTATCTTGCTCTTGGGTTTGGTATTACCGCTATGTTGACAACTGTCTATAGCAATTTGACTAGTGCAGGTACAGCTCTTGCAACTGTTGTTAATGACTTTGACGCTACACCGTTTAAAGGGCTTCCTATGATTGGAATTGCTATTATTGGGATAGCTCTTGCAACGATTCACTACAAAAATGGCCAAAATGCAGGCTCATCATCGGATACATCACAGCATACAGAGCTTTCAGAAAGTGGGGAAATAGAAGATGACGAAATCTAATTATAAACTAACTAAAGAAGATTTTAAACAAATTAATAAACGTAGTTTATTGACATTTCAGTTGGGGTGGAACTATGAACGTATGCAAGGGTCAGGATATCTTTTTATCATCTTACCTCAATTGCGTAAACTGTATGGTGATGGCACCCCTGAATTGAAAGAAATGATGAAAACGCACACTCAGTTTTTCAATACTTCTAACTTCTTCCATACTATTATCACAGGTATCGATCTTGCCTTGGAAGAAAATGAAGGGATAGCAGCCAAGGATGCTGTCAATGGTGTCAAAACAGGTCTTATGGGGCCATTTGCACCAATTGGAGACTCTGTTTTTGGGTCTTTGGTTCCAGCGATTATGGGATCGATTGCAGCATCTCTAGCTATGAATGGTAACCCATTAGGAGTTTTCCTGTGGATTGGTGTCACTGTCTTGATTAATATTTTCCGTTGGAAGCAATTAGAGATTGCTTACAAGGAAGGAACAAAACTTGTCACAACAATGCGAGATAAGCTCTCTTCTTTGGTAGAAGCAGCCTCTATTATGGGGGTATTCATGGTAGGTGCCCTTATTGCAACAATGATTAATTTCCAATTTATCGCAGCACCAGAAATTGGTGATAAGGTCATTGATATTCAGGACTTGTTTAATCAAATTTTCCCACGCCTAGTACCAGCATTGTTCACAGCAGCTATCTTCTGGCTATTAGGACGTAAGGGAATGACTTCCACGAAAGCTATTTTAGTTATTATTGTTTTCGCACTTGCTATGGCTTTCTTTGGAATTCTAGGAGTTTAGTGGGCATATGGCAAAAAATTTAATTTTAGTAAGTCATGGTACTTTTTGTGAAGAATTGAAAAATAGTACTGAGATGATCATGGGACCACAAGCCAATATCTATCCTGTACCTTTACTACCTTCAGAAGGTGCGGAAGATTTCAAAGAAAAATTTCTTTCAGTTGTTGAGAACTTAGATGATTACATTGTTTTTGCTGATTTATTAGGAGGTACACCTTGTAACGTGGTATCACGTTTGCTAATGGAGGGATACCATTTCGAACTTTATGCAGGTATGAATATGCCGATGGTTATTGGCTTTTTAAACGGTGTTTTATTGGATTCTAAAGTTGATATTCTTCATTATGGTAAAGACAATATTCATCGTGTCAATGATTTATTATCTGATGAAGCTGAGGAAGATGAGTAGTCATCTGCTCGTTTTCCCTTAATTCTAAATGGGAGAATGGTATCACTTTTTCTGTCACTATCTAGCTAATCTTCTTTTAGATTTTATGACTTGATTATAAAGGCTACTTCCCCAATCTTTTCTAAAAGAAAGGTTGGGGGATTTTTAAATTCCCCAATTGTCAAATTAAGCTAGACATTTTAGGTAACTCAGAAAAACTTGATATGGTGTTTGATAATGTAACGATTTCCTAGGAATTCTATTTCGTTTATCAGCTATAGCTGATAAATATTTCTGAGAAACACCATTGAAATCCATTTGCTTTGGAAGTCCATGATGTCTTAATAAACCATTTGAATGTTCATTTAACCCACGTTGACCAGGACAACCTGGATCCGCAAAGAAAATATCAATGTCGTGTTGGTTGGATATTGTCTTCCAATTAGAGAATTCTTTCCCACAATCAAAGGTAATCGATTTAAAGAGATGTTTTGGGAATTGTGACAGCCATCTATCTAGTGATTGTTCAATGTCACTAGCTTTTCGACCATTGGTTTGAAGGGTGATAATCGCTTTAGATTGCTTCTCTACCAAGGTGATAACAGCACTTTTGTGATGTTTACCAACAATCGTATCTCCCTCAAGATGTCCAAACTCTCTTTCAAATTCCGGATAAATTTCCGCACGCTCGCGGATATCCCTCCGAAAAGCTTGTTTGCCACGTTTTTCG
>NZ_NETH01000056.1 GCF_003337175.1 Streptococcus gallolyticus | reverse complement strand
ACCAAGTCATAAATAAAAGAAAAGTCAATCACACGGTCAATCTGACGTAACAAATGGTCTTCTGGAACTAAGTCATCTAAGGTGTAAAAACCAACTTGCTTACGATTATAGTCTGGATTTTCTTTATGGAACATAGGCTCACCTCATAGCTATTATTATCTCTATTATACCGCTAATCCACACAAAAAGCCCTTAGAAACTGTTGTTCCCGAGGACTTTGTCTTCAGTATAAAATCAGTCCTACGACTGATTTTCTTTTAAGGGTGTTCAAGTATAATGGTGATATTGAGTTAAAAAGAAGGAAGTGACTAAAATGAAGTCAGCTCTTTATAAACAGCGAAAAAATAAACTGGTTTGTGGTGTCTGTGCTGGAATTGCTGATAAGTTTGGTTGGGACTTGCCTTTGACGCGTGTCCTGACAGCATTGCTGATGTATTTTTATGGCTTTGGCATTGTCATTTATATTCTTTTAGCAATTTTTCTTCCCTACAAGGAAGACATCACCCGCAACCATCACGGAACAGGACCACGTCGACGTAAGGATGCTGAAGTTGTTGATGACGATGACGACAACGACGGTTGGTTTTGGTAAAAACTGACAGTTCAACTTCAATGTAGCAAAAACTTGACACTTGTAGGAATAACAGGAACTTATCAAGGTCTTTCAAAACAGGAAAAGCTCAGAACATGATTGTTCTGGGCTTCTAATTTGGTAGCTTTTATTAGCAGGAAACTGACAATATTTTTGAATAAGTCTGCGTGAGCGCTTACTTTTGCAGGTTAATGTGATATAATAATGAAAAAAGAGGAAAAGGATTGAACAAAAATTGATGATAAACTGAAAATAGCCTGTGGTTTAGTCAAGCTTATTTTCTAAAATTTTCAATTTATTTAATTTACACAGTCACCAGGTGATTGGTAAATGGTTCATGGTACATCAAATGTCGGTTACTGTAAAAATGTTGGTGGACAAGGTCAAGCTAGATGTTATCTATGGTGATGATGACTTATTAGCTAAAGAAATTACAACGTCAGATATTTCACGACCTGGGCTTGAGATGACAGGTTATTTTGATTATTATTCGCCGGAACGCCTGCAATTGCTAGGGATGAAAGAGTGGTCTTATCTTACCAAAATGTCATCACATAATCGTCATCAAGTTTTGACAGAAATGATTAGGCCAGAGACACCTGCTATTATTGTGGCGCGTAACCTAGCCATTCCAGATGAAATGTTGGCAGCCGCTAAAGAAAAAGGCATTGCAGTCTTGCAAAGTCATGTGCCAACAAGTCGTTTATCTGGTGAAATGTCATGGTATCTGGATTCTTGCCTTGCCGAACGCACTAGCGTTCATGGTGTTCTCATGGATATTTACGGTATGGGAGTTTTAATTCAAGGTGATTCAGGAATTGGTAAAAGTGAAACTGGTCTTGAATTAGTCAAACGTGGTCACCGCTTGGTAGCTGATGACCGTGTCGATGTATTTGCCAAAGACGAAGAAACACTTTGGGGGGAACCCGCAGAAATTCTCCGTCACTTGCTTGAAATTCGAGGTGTTGGTATCATTGACGTGATGAGCTTGTACGGTGCTAGCGCTGTTAAAGATTCATCTCAAGTGCAGTTGGCGATTTACTTAGAGAATTTTGAATCAGATAAAATCTTTGACCGCTTAGGAAATAGTAACGAAGAAATCGAGCTATCTGGTGTCAAAATTCCGCGCGTGCGCATCCCAGTAAAAACAGGACGTAACGTGTCAGTCGTTATTGAAGCAGCAGCCATGAACTACCGTGCTAAACAAATGGGATTTGATGCAACTAAGACATTTGAGGACCGCCTCACTCAGCTTATTAGCCAAAACGAGGAGGACTAATGATTGATCCAGTTGCTATCCAGTTAGGTCCTATTAGTATTCGTTGGTATGCGATTTTTATTGTTTCAGGGTTACTTCTTGCTGTTTATTTAGCGATGAAAGAAGCACCGCGTCGGAAGATCATTCCTGATGATATTTTAGATTTTATTTTAATGGCATTCCCACTTGCGATTATTGGTGCTCGTGTTTATTATGTCATTTTTGATTGGTCTTATTATGCTAATCAGCCATTGAGCGAAATAGTTGCCATTTGGAACGGTGGCCTTGCTATTTACGGTGGTTTGATTACAGGAGCAATCGTATTGTTTGTTTTTTCTTATTACCGAGCAATCAAGCCACTCGATTTTTTGGACATTGCAGCACCTGGTGTCATGATTGCGCAAGCTATTGGACGATGGGGAAATTTTATAAATCAAGAAGCTTATGGTAAAATAGTAGATAATCTGAATTACCTACCAGATTTTATCAAGAACCAGATGTATATTGATGGTTCGTATCGTGTTCCGACATTTTTATATGAATCATTGTGGAATTTATTAGGATTTGTGATTGTCATGAGCCTAAGACACCGACCACGTTTCTTCAAACAAGGTGAAATTGCCTTCTTTTACCTCATTTGGTATGGTTGTGGGCGTTTTGTCATCGAAGGAATGCGGACAGATAGTCTAATGTTACTCGGCATTCGAGTATCGCAATGGCTTTCTGCTCTACTCGTTTTGATTGGTGTGGTCTTGGTTATCTGGAGAAGAAAACAGAAAGATGTTCCGTATTATCAGGAATAAAAATAGGTAGATGGGAGAAAAAATGTTTGAAGTAGCACTATTAATTATTGCCATTGCTTTTGCTGTTTTGGTTGGCGTTTTTATACCACTTGGTGTTAAACTATATAAAACAGTTGATGTTGTAAATGAGACAATTGATGAAACAAAGCAGACCATAAAAGTATTGACCAGTGATGTTAACGTCACTCTTCATCAGACCAATGAAATCTTGGCTAAAGCTAATGTTTTAGTTGAGGATGTTAATGGCAAGGTGTCAACAATTGATCCACTTTTTGTGGCAGTTGCAGAGTTGTCTGAGACTATTTCGGACTTGAATACACAAGCTCGTAATATCACTCAAAAAGCTACTCAAGCCTCATCAAATGTTAGCAAAGCTGGTGCAGCATTTGCTGTTGGTAAAGTTGCCTCAAAATTATTTCGTAAAAAAGGAGAAGAAGCATGAGTAAACTATTGAAAAACGTGATTATTGGTGTTGCCTCTGGTGCAGCCGCAGCTTATTTCCTATCTACCGAAAAAGGTAAGAAATTCCAAAAGAAAGCCGCTAAAGCTTACGAGGCTTATAAAGAAAATCCTGCTGAATACCATCAAAAAGCAAAAGATAAAGCAGCAGAATACACAGATTTGGCCATTGATACCTTCAACGACTACCGCCAAAAATTTGAATCTGGTGAATTAACAACCGATGAATTTTTGGATACAGTAAAAGAAAAAGGTAAAGCCGCAGCCGATTTTGCTTCTGAAAAAGTCTCAGAATTCACTTCTAAAGTATCTGAAGCGGTTAACGAAGCAGAAGAAGCTAAAGAAGAAACAAAAGCAGAAGTCGATGACATTATCATTGACTACACACAAGACGAAGAAGCCCCAGTAACTGAAAAGCCTGAGACTACTACCGAAGAAGCTGATGAAGAATAATAAAAAGGTCCAGTGGACCTTTTTATGTTCGAGCCCGAAAACAGGAAAGCGAGAAGGTGCCAGTGGACCTTTTTATGTTCGAGCCTGAAAACAGGAAAGCTAAGAAAAATATCAAAAATCATTCTTACAATATAAAAAAGCGGTCAGCTGAACACATGACTGCTTTTCTAATATGGAAAATATAAAAACAACCCTAAAGTGGAGTTGTAGTGGTTCATTTCAATGTCTTAAAGACCAAATAATACTTGAAACAGCTGACGTAATAGCTAGGCTAATAAGAGAGGCAAATAAGAAAGCCCAGATTGGAGCTAGATTCAAGACTAGCAAAAAGAATGAAATGACGACAGTCGAAATTCCAAATAATGCAATACGAGCAAAAAACATTAACTCTTTTAATTTAGCATTTCTGTGGTCAATTTCTTGAAATTCTTGAAATTTTGGTGCATTATCTTCTTGATAATGCCGTTCTTCAAGCTCTTTGTGTTGCTTTAATGGTGTTGGCATAATCCTCTCTCCCTTGATACTTAGATATCATACCATAAATTAACAAATTTGTCACCTTTTTTTAAAAATCCCTTGACTGATGTTAAAAAATATGTTTAAAATAGTTGTTCCTCTTTTTTGTTTCAAAATGAGGATTTCTTTTTGAGCCTCTCCTCTCATAAAGTTTTTCTCCTTTTGAGATGTCACTAAAACTTTTTAGAAAGCTATAACAATAAGATTTTAGAGGATATCTGTGACTAATTGTTATAGGAGTGGTATAATTAAAACGTTATGGAAAAAATAATTATTACTGCGACAGCTGAGTCTATTGAGCAGGTCAAAGAGCTTTTAGATGCAGGTGTTGATCGTATTTATGTGGGTGAGGAAAACTATGGTTTACGTTTGCCTCATAATTTTACTTATGATGAACTTTCTGAAATCGCTAAGCTAGTTCATGATGCTGGAAAAGAACTAAGTATCGCTTGCAATGCTTTGTTACACCAAGATATGATTAATGCGGTTCGCCCATATCTTGATTTTTTGAAAGATATTAAAGCCGATTATCTAGTAGCAGGAGATGCAGGTATTTTTCACATCAATAAAAATGAGGGCTACGATTTCAAGATGATTTATGATGTTTCTGTTTTTGTAACATCAAGTCGTCAAGTGAATTTCTGGGGAGACCATGGCGCTAGCGAAGTCGTTCTTGCTCGTGAAATCCCATCAGTAGAGTTGCTAAAAATGTCAGAAAACCTTCGTTATCCAGCTGAAGTGCTTGTTTATGGTGCTACTGTCATTCATCATTCAAAACGTCCATTATTGCAAAATTATTACAATTTTACGCACATTGACGATGAAAAGACACGTGAACGTGGTCTTTTCCTTGCTGAACCAAGCAATAAAGACTCTCATTACTCAATTTTTGAGGATAAACATGGCACACATATTTTTGATACTGATGATCTTGATATGATGCCAAAATTGACTGAGTTAACTGACCATAATTTCACTCATTGGAAATTGGACGGTATTTATTGTCCAGGGCATGATTTTGTTGAGATTGTTAAATGCTTTGTTAAAGCTAAAGAATTGATTGAAGCAGCTGAATTTACACAAGACCAAGCTTTCTTATTGGATGAAGAAATTCGTAAATTACATCCAAAAGGTCGCACACTCGGAACTGGATTCTATGAATTTGACCCAGAGGAAGTGAAGTAAAACTACCCAAAAATGAACTCTTGTCATGATTGAGTTACTATTTCAGGGCATGACAAGTTAGCTAATTAACTGAAATTGTTGTAAAGATATTTATCTTTAAATTTTACTATCTTGGAAATAGGAATATAATAATGTCAGAAAAAACTTTAAAACGTCCAGAGGTTTTAGCACCTGCTGGTACTCTTGAGAAATTAAAAGTCGCTGTTGATTATGGAGCTGATGCAGTCTTTGTCGGTGGACAAGCTTACGGTCTTCGTAGCCGTGCTGGTAACTTCACGATGGAAGAATTGCAAGAAGGGATTAATTATGCCCATGCGCACGGCGCTAAGGTTCATGTCGCAGCAAATATGGTTACCCACGAAGGAAACGAAACTGGTGCAGGAGAGTGGTTCCGTGAACTCCGTGATATGGGCTTGGATGCCGTTATCGTATCTGACCCAGCACTTATGGTAATTTGTTTAACAGAAGCACTAGGTTTAGAAGTCCATGTGTCAACACAAGCTTCGACAACCAACTATGAAGCTTTTGCTTTCTGGGAAGAAATCGGTGTGTCTCGTGTCGTTTTGGCGCGTGAAGTTGGCATTGCTGAAATTGAAGAAATTCGCAAACGCACCTCACTTGAAATTGAAGCCTTCGTTCATGGCGCAATGTGTATTGGTTATTCAGGACGTTGTGTCCTTTCTAATCACATGAGCCACCGTGATGCTAACCGTGGCGGTTGTTCACAATCTTGCCGCTGGAAATATGACCTTTACGATATGCCATTCGGTCAAGAACGTAAAAGTCTTGAAGGTGAAATCCCAGAGCCCTTTTCAATGTCATCAGTTGATATGTGTATGATTGAACACTTGCCTGATTTGATTGAAAATGGTGTTGATAGCTTTAAAATTGAAGGTCGTATGAAATCAATTCATTACGTATCAACAGTCACAAACTGCTACCGTGCAGCTGTCGATGCTTACCTAGAAAGCCCAGCAAAATTCGAAGCTATCAAAGGTGAATTACTTGATGAGCTTTGGAAAGTTGCCCAACGTGAATTGGCAACTGGTTTTTACTACCAAACACCAACAGAAAACGAGCAACTCTTTGGCGCTCGTCGTAAAATACCACAATATAAATTTGTCGGTGAAGTTGTTGCCTTTGACGAAGAAACAATGACAGCAACAATCCGTCAACGTAACGTTATTCTCGAAGGAGATGCGGTTGAATTCTACGGACCAGGATTCCGTCATTTTGAAACTTATATCAAAGATTTGCATGACGCTGATGGTAATAAAATTGACCGTGCTCCAAATCCAATGGAATTATTGACAATCACTGTCCCTCAAGCGGTTCAAGCAGGAGATATGATTCGTGCTCGTAAAGAAGGACTTGTGAACCTTTATAAAGGCGACGGTTCTAGCAAAACTATTAGAGCATAATCAGTAATAATTATTAAAAAATGAACGACTCTTAAACATAATGGCATAGGGTCGTTCATTTTTTGTCTAGTTCTTGAGATTTACGGACAGTTGGTGGTACCAATGTCAAACGATTGATATCGCTGATAGCGATGATTGTTGAGATATTCTTTTGGAAGTTTTTGAGGATTAATTTGTCATTTTTGGGGTCGTATTTGACCAAATCACCTGTAAAACTGCCGTCTTTGTAAATAGCATGGAGCGCTAATTGCTTTTCTTGCGCTTCTTTGATGGTTGTGATGATTTTGTGAGTTTTCAGATTAATATTTGCGGCTGGTTGAGCACGAAAGTCAATATACGCCTGTGCTTGCCTTTTTAAACGTGTGATAAGATTTTTCATAGTTATTTACCTAAAAAATTGATAAAATGATTATACACCTTTTGAAGAAAAAAATAAATAATCAAAAGTTTAGAAAGTTTTTTACGAATATATATTAGGAGGAAGATTTATTATGTCAGAATTTAAATTTGAAATTGTTGAACACTTACTTACCCTATCTGAAAGCGATAAAGGTTGGACAAAAGAATTGAACCGTGTCAGTTTTAACGGAGCAGAGCCAAAATTTGATATTCGTTCATGGAGCCCAGACCACAGTAAAATGGGCAAAGGTGTGACACTCACAAATGATGAATTTAAAATCATCTTGGACGCTTTCCGTGGCTAAGTTAGAGATAAAAGAGGCTGAGACAAAAGTACTCAGCTTCTTTATTTATATAGTTATTATTTACAAGGCGCAGTAGTTTGGACTTCAACAATCTGGGGATAGATTGTTGAAGGTCGCTGTCAAAAAATATTAAAACAGCGATTACCAACTTTAGTCAACTTAGAGTTTCCCATGCACAAGGATTAGGCACTTTTTGACGCTTGCTTTGCAAGCTCTATTTCCCACCTCAAACCATTCTCAATGGTTTGAGCAATCACTGCTGAGTGGGTTCTAATACGCTGATGAATCAGCTTTTACAACCCTACTTGACATCAAGCTTCGCTTGACTTTATTTCCCACCTTGAAAGATTCCCCAAATCTTTCAAGCCTTGCGGGGGTGAGTTATAAAGGTTCGGGGAAGCTTTATAATCGGGAAATAAAACTTACGAAGTAAGTGTCAAAAACGGTCTGGGGATAGACCGTTTTAGGTCAGCAACAGGAAATTAAGACTTGCTGAGAAATCAAGTTTCTACGAAACTACTGATTCGCTTTTTAATTTCTAGGCTCATGAATAAAGTCTCCACTGGAGATTTTATTTGTCTTACTGCCTTTTTTATGCAAAATAGGCAGTATTTTTTAGAGAGATAAATAAAGGTTTACTGATAGCTGTAATAGCTAGAAGTTTTCCAATTTCAGGAATGATGAAAGGTACAACGCCAGCTAAGAAAGCAGCTTGCCAGCTCATATTTGCTAAAAAATGTAAGCCAATCACTCCGCAAATAAACGCTAAACAATTACCGAGTAGATTGCTAACAAAAATCTTAACCAAAGAGCTTTCCGTATTGGTTAGGTAAGAAGTTAAGACAGCGTAGAAAAGAAAGCCCCAGAGAAAACCAGATGTTGGACCTGATAATGCTGCAATGCCGCTGCTACCGCCTGCGAAAACAGGAAGTCCAATAGCGCCAAGTAGCAGATAAAGCGCCACACTGAGTGTAGCTTCACGTGGACGGAAAATTGAAGCGATAAGTCCAACAGCAAGTGTTTGAAGCGTAAATGGAATCGTTCCGATAGGAATTACAATCTGTGAAAGTATTGCAATCAAAGCAGCACCAAATGCTGGAAAGATGAGCGTTAAAAGCTTATTTCTAGGCATAAAATCTCCTTAGATATTTTAGTTAACTAACGAAATATTTAGGTTAACTAAATGTTATCTAAAACTAAGCAGAATGTCAAGAAAAAATCGCTTTTTCAGCGATTTCATTTTCCTTTATGGTTGAGATAGTCTGCTACCCCAATCACTCCAAAAACAATTCCCAGAATGATAAAGATTGCTTTATGCTCTAACAAGCCATAAGCTAAAAAGATGATAGCAGAAATGAAATAGACACTATTTTTAGACATAGCAATTCCTTTTGAATATAATACTTACTCACATTGTAGCATAAAGTAGCTTTCTTTGACATTCTAAGGCTAGTCAAATCACGTATTTTTCTTTATAATGAAATTTGGAAACGTAATCATAATCATTAAAAAGGCGAGGAAAAATGGCAGATTTACAATATAAGAATTACATTTTTGACTTTTATGGAACACTTGTAGATATTTGGACAGACGAGGATGACAAGAAGCTTTGGAAGCGGATGGCTGCGCTTTATGCTGCTTATGGCGCTGATTATTCTGCTACGGAGCTTAAAGCAAATTATGATAACCATATTAAACGTCAAGAAAATCAATTACGCAAACGTTCTCAGATAGAACATGTTGAGGTTGATTTGGTGGTTGTTTTTATTGAATTGCTGTTAGAAGCACCACACAAACACGCCACAGATAGCATTATTCTAGACCTTGAAACATGGGGAAATCTAATTGCCCAAACTTTTAGAATGTTGTCACGCAAGAAATTGCAAGCTTACGAAAATACCTTAGCGACTTTGAAAACACTCAAAGAAGTAGGAGCAACAGTTATTTTATTGTCAAATGCCCAGCGAGCTTTCACCCAAGCTGAAATTGAAATGACAGGCTGCAGAGAATTTCTTGATAAGACTTACATCTCGTCTGATTACAAAATGAAAAAACCACAGGTCGAATTTATGAATCTGGTCTTGAACGACAATCAACTTAATCCAGAAGAAACCGTTATGGTTGGCAATGATTTTACGAGCGACATGGCAATCGCACAAGCAGCAGGTATCGACGGTATCCTGCTTAACACATTTCCATACAACCAATCAGAAATCGAAACCCTCAATACTATGAACGCAAAAGTAATTGAGGATATCAGTGAGTTGGTGGGGTGAGGGGGATTGAAAAAATCTAATATTACTCGTGGTGCTAGTTAATTTCAAAATATCTCAGATTATAAGCTAGTATGATTTGCTCCAGACTCAATTGTAATCCTGCTAATCCTCTGGCCAGTGTTTGTTCTATATAAAAAAGGGAACAAAGTTCTGAAAATCTGTTCTCAATGGTTCGTCTCATAGCCATTAGTTCCCAATGATTATGTTGTTTAGCTCCTACCATATTTTGGCGTAAGGGAGTCCAAAGATCGTAACCTTGTTGCTCCAGATCATCTTTCAGTTCACGGCTAAGATAACCTAAATCAGCTAAAATGACGGATTGCTGACATCTTTCTAGTAGCTCGTCAACTGCTTTAATATCATGAACAGAAGCTGGTGTGACAACATAGTTTAGAATATAACCCGACAAGGTCACTAACATGTGGACTTTAAAGCCATAAAACCACAGGTGCTTAGAGGCATTGTAGCCAATATCAGCTATCTCATTGAAACGTCTGGCTCTGTAGTTACGGACAGGTTGACAAAGTGGTAGAGGAAAACTGTCGATGATGACTATTGCATCAGGAGAAATGTGAGCATTCATTGCTTGTCTAATGACTTGGACTAACCAGATTAATTGTCTTGCTCGTCGATTAAAACGACTTCTTTCAAGGAGATGCCCACAAGGAAAGAGGTGACAGATACGATAGAAATGCCGTTGTGACTTAATACCCAATTCAGCTTGCAATAGTAGTAAGACAAGAAGAGATTGGTCTGAAACTTTGGATAAGCTAACGTTACGGCGGTATTTTAAGCGTTCTGGACAATAATCATGATATAACTGACGACAAATTTTTGATAATTGTCGCATATTCCATTGTAAGTGATGAGATTTAGCAGTATACTGTAAGTGGTTCATTGGGACTAACCTCCTGTTTGTTTAGACACTTACAGTATAGTCCTTTTGGGCTTTTTATTGTAGTTTGAAATTAACTAGCACCACGGGTATAATAGTATATATAGTAACATATGAAGGGGAGTTGGTACCATGCACATATTGATAGCACCCGATTCATTTAAGGAAAGTTTATC
>NZ_NETH01000055.1 GCF_003337175.1 Streptococcus gallolyticus | reverse complement strand
AGTGTCACCAATTCTTCCATTTTTAACTGGAGACTGAAAGCAATAAAGAGGTCACGGATGAGCTTTTCCATACCTTCTGCCACACGAAAACGATTGATCGTGCGATAAGACACCACCAATTGACCGGTCAGGTATTGCATGGCTAGATTTTCCACCATCATCTTCTCAATCTTACGACCCGAGAAAACACCTTGAGAATAGGCGAATACTAAAGCAGATAGCAGCAGTTTGGGATGATAGGATGGTCGCCCAAAAGTATGGTAAAAGGCATCAAAATGACGCTCTTCTAGGTCGTTTATCACTTTTTCTATCGTGAAAACGACATGGTTTTGAGGTAGAACACAAGCTAGTTCTAGTGGTAATATGGTTTGATTTGTGTTATAGTGAATATGCATGAGATAGCCTTTCTAAGAGATTTTGTACAATTCTATTTTACCAAGTCTATCTCAGTCATGCAAAAAGCAACGGATTGGCCGTTGCTTTTTTTGATGGTGTGAAGGACTTTTGTCCCAAGCTCTTTTGACATTTATAATGCTTTTACGGCTTCAATGGCGGCTTGATAGTTTGGTTCGGAATTGACGTTTTCAAGGTATTCAGCATAAACAAGCTTATTATCCTCATCTAAAACCAGTACGGCACGCGCTAACAGATGCCATTCTTGCATCAAAATCCCATAGTTTTTTCCGAATGTATTGTCATAGTAGTCGGACATCATCACTGCGCGCTCCAAGCCTTCTACACCACACCAACGTGCTTGCGCAAATGGCAAATCGGCTGAAACAGTAATAACAACGGTATCTTCCATATCTGATAATGCCTTGTTAAATGTCCGAGTTTGTGTTGAACAGATTCCTGTATCAATTGACGGAATAACGCTGATAACTTTCTTCTTACCAGCAAAATCTGATAAGCTTTTTTGTGCCAAATCAGTTGTTGTTAGGGTGAAATCTGGCGCTGTTTCCCCAATTTGCAATTGTTGCCCGACTAAAGTTACAGGCTTTCCAAGAAATGTTGTCATAAGTAAATCCTCCATTTATTGTCTTCCTTATTGTAACTAATTTTAGCAATTTTAGCGAATAATTCGTCTGGACATGATAAGTCTCATTATCGCTAAAAACTTACCATGATTGTGTGACGCAGTCATTATCCTCTCCTAATATCACGTGATTTGAAAGACCACTTTAGTCATTTAATTGATATCATTTTCAAAAACATAGGCAATTGCTCTAACTGGCGAACCTGTCGCTGCTTTCCAATTCGGATAAGCAATTGACAGGAGAGCGCCCGTTGGTGGTAACTTATCCAAGTTAGCCAAGACCTCAACTTGATATATGCCTTGTTCTAACACATAATATTCTTGCTGGAGCTTTCCACCAGCACTTTTGACAGCTTGACCGCTATCCGTATCAAACGTTTCGTGCCCAATTGCTTTTACTTGACGTTCATGAATAAGAAATTCAAGCGCTTCTCTTGACCAGCCTGGTGTTTGCTGCACCCCATTCTCATCTAAATTCGTCATGGCTTCTTGAGATGGCCAGCGTTTTGACCAATCACTACGAAAGGCAACAAAACTTCCTGGCTGAATTTTCCCATGATGCTCTTCAAATGCTAAAATATCCTGCTTTGTCAATTCATAATTCGGATTAGCAGCGACAGCGCCTGATTTATCGATAACATAAAGTGGCAAAAGTAAGTCTTCTAGCGGAATCTCATCTAGCCATTTTCCGCCAGCGACAAAATGAATGGGAGCATCAATGTGCGTTCCGTACTGCCCAACGACGGAAAATTCCTGAACATGAAAGCCGTCCTCCAATGTAAAAACATCTTTCTTCTTAAGACTAGGTAACAATGGAAAATGTGGACTATTTTCATCAATCTGATGCGATAAATTAACCATTTTTGCTGATTTTATTGCTGACCAAACATCATTAAAGCTCACCATAGACAACGCCTCCTTAGCACTTAATCATCATTGTTTATTTCATTAGTATATGACTTACATTTTACACGCTTTTATTAATCTTGACTAATATTTATTAAAAAAGGCTAGATATAGCTTTAAACTATACCCCTAGTCAAAGAAACTGCTAAGTCTTTGAGTGTCAACTTCTACTTGTTTGGACTGTGCAATGGCAGATATAACCGCCACACCGTCTGCACCAGATTGTTTTATGGCTACCACATCGCCAAAAGTAATACCACCTATTGCAACAATTGGAATTTCTCGATTATCATTTCTAATCTTAGTTAACACCTTTAAGCCAATCACCTCACCTGCATCATTTTTAGATGAGGTTGGAAAAATCGGTCCTACGCCAATATAATCAACCAATTTAACAGGCGAGCGTTGGTATTCTATAGTCGATCCGACAGACAAGCCAATGATTTTATTTGGAAAAAGCTGGCGCGCTTTGGTAATGGGCAAATCATCTTGTCCTAAGTGAATACCATCTGCGTCAATCTCTAGCGCTAAATCTACATCATCATTAATGATTAATGGTATCTGATATTTGCGACAAAGCTCCTTAACTTTTCTAGCTAAGACCACTTTTTCATCGCCTTTTAGAGCATTAGCACCTTTTTCACGAAATTGAAAACAGGTTACCCCTGATTTAAAGGCAGCTTCCAAAATCTCTAAAAATTTTCCTTCAGGACAATTTGCTGTGCCACAAATAAAATAAACTTGTAAGATTTCTTTATCCATGATAGACCTCAACTTTTTTCAATCGCTCTATGTCCGTGTTTGTCACCTGATGGAGAGCATCTAAAAATGCAATTTGGAAACTTCCTGGCAATGGTTCGCTAAGCTTCTTCTCTGCCAATTCACCTGCGATATTATAAGCTGATAATGCTTCTTCCAAACAAGCTAATAAATCCTTTTCTTTAGCCAGCCCGATAAATGCCGCTAACACTGCACCTAAAAGACAACCTGTTCCAGTCACTAATGGCATAAGTGAACTACCATTGTGTAATAATAAAACTTTCTTATTAACAGCAATGGCGTCCGTTTCTCCAGTAATAACGATAGGGAGTTGCAAAATCTGATTGGCTCGCAAAGCAAGTTTTCCAACGTCATCAATTTGTGCAGAATCAACCCCCTTACTAGCTACTCTTTCACCAATTAGCGCAGCAATTTCTCCAGCATTTCCTCGCAAAAGTGAAATTCGGTGGTGTTCAATCAAGTCAAGTGCTACTTGCTTGCGAAATTTACCAGCCCCAGCAGCTACAGGGTCTAAAACCGTGGGGATATCAAGTTTTTCTGCAATATCCAAGGCATCCTTGTACAATTGCCAGCTTCTGTCATTAAGCGTGCCGATATTAACCAACAGACCGTTAGCCTGCGGTAAAAAATCTTCCAAATCTGCCTGATACTCACTCATGGCAGGGGAAGCACCTAACGATAACAGCCCATTAGCCGTGACATTTTGGACTACTTGATTAGTTAAACAGATTGTCAAAGGGTGGTTTTGTCTCAAATCATCTAAATAAGTCATCTAATCTCCTTTGTAGGTCACATGATTAACTGGTCCGTTGCCGTGTCCCAATTCTGGCGCCATCTTGATAGCTTCTGTAATGAAATGTTTAGCAGTTGTCACAGCTTTTTCTACTGACTGTCCTTTGGCTAATTCAGCAGTAATGACCGCAGCATAGGTACAACCCGTTCCGTGTGTGTGTTTGGTAGGGATACGTTCAGATGAAAATGTCACGACTTGATCATTTTCTAGGAAAAGAAAGTCTTTGGCTTCATTTTCTAAATGACCACCCTTAATAACGACGTTTTTCACGCCATAGTCAGCTTGAATAGCTTTTCCTGCTTGTAAAATCGCTGCTTCATCTTTTAATTCTTGTCCGTAAAGCACCTCTGCTTCTGGTAGATTTGGTGTGATAATGGTTGCAAGCGGCAGCAATTTTTCTTTGAGCGCCTGCACAGCTTCTAAACTAATCAGACGGTCACCACTCGTTGCCACCATAACGGGGTCTAAAACGTAAGGACAATCAATAGTATTCAAATACTGACTGACACGTTCAATGGTTTCGACTTCGGCTAACATACCTGTTTTAATAGCATGTGGAGGAATATCGGAAAATACACTTTTTAGCTGAGCATCAAGTATCGACTGGTCAAGGTTACAAATGGCTTGCACACCTTGGGTATTTTGTGCCACAACGCTGGTAACAACAGCCATACCATAGACTCCACGCGCTTGAAAACTTTTCAAATCTGCCATAATTCCTGCACCACCACTAGGGTCAGTTCCTGCAATCGTTAACGCTACTTGTAATTTAGACATCACACACTCCTTCTAATTATTCTTTCTGATTTAATTGCTGCCTGAAAAAATAAGCATTATATTGACAGCTTTTTAAAAATGACTTTCTTAAAACAACCACTCACGATAATACCTCAAAACAATCTCCTCCAAAGACTGACAATCGTCTGAGATTACTTAGCCAACCGAGGTATTAAAACCTCATGTATCTTGATCAAATAATCTTATTACCACTAGTGAGCTTTGCTAAATACCTTTTAAAGTACCAACATTCAGAAAAAACGGTAGACCACTAGGACTTAGAACCCTAACTTCTCCCATTCCTATCGGGCATTACAATTATGAGGATAATAGTTCGACACTTTTTATCACACATCTGCTAAATCCATCACTTTTTCTCAATCGGTGCGACGCTGGCTAGTAGTTTTTTAAGACCAACTTCTGGGAAATTGATTTTAAGTTCTTGTGTTTTTCCGCTTCCTGTAACGGCTAGAACAGTACCGTCACCCCATTTTTTATGGTGAGCAATGTCACCAATTTGCCAATCGACCGCTTCTTTTGAAGCGCTAGATGATTGACCAACGGGAACAGCTTTGCCAGATTTTGAAAATGGCTGCGCTCCACGACTTGATGTTGGTTGAACGTTTGCTTTACGTGCTTGAAGAGCTTGCTGTAAGCTCATGCCTTGTCCGAAAGTCAATTTCTCATCACTACTATTGCTATATCGAACACCAAATGATGAATTAGCTGGACGCGCTAAACCTTGGTATTGCAATAATTCGTCATCAATTTCACGAATAAAACGTGACGGACGGTTATAGCTTGTCTTACCAAATAAAGTACGTGTGTTAGCATTGGTTACAAAAAGCAATTGTTCGGCACGTGTAATCCCAACGTAAGCCAAACGGCGTTCTTCTTCTAATTCATCTTGGTCCTCGGCGGCACGAGAAAGCGGAAAGACGCCTTCTTCCATACCAATCAAGAAAACAATTGGAAATTCCAACCCCTTGGCAGCGTGCAAAGTCATCAAGGTCACTTCTGCAGTTTCCCTATCGCTGTCATCACTATCAGCAACCAAAGCCAAATCATTTAAGAAACGACTTAGTTTGTCAATACCAGATTCATCTTCTGGGGCATCTTCTTGATTATCATCAAAATTCTTAGTTACCGTCAAGAATTCTTCGATATTTTCAATACGCGCTTGGCTTTCAAGGGTATTTTGCACACGAAGGGCATCAAGGTAACCAGTCTTGTCAAGAACAGCTTCGACCAATTCTGTAACAGTCATCTGGTCTAAGTCATCACGAATTTTCATGAGCAGATTCGCCAAATCCCAAACCGCTTGTGCTGCTTTTCCTTTTATGCCAGAAAGCATGATATTAGCAGACGCATCTAACAAACTCATGTTTTGCATATTGGCAAAATCACGAATTTTTTCAAGAGTACCAGGACCAACGCCACGTTTTGGTTCGTTGACGATACGTTCATAGCTGATATTATCCGCAGTATTTGCAATCACATTAAGGTATGAAATCACATCACGAATTTCCTTACGGCTGTAAAATTTTGTTCCACCAACCATTGTATAAGGAATGTTTGATTTTAACAAAGCTTCCTCAATGGTACGTGATTGCGCATTGGTACGGTATAGAACTGCAAAATCTTTGAAGTTCTTGCCTTCTTCGCGGACAATATTGTCAATCGTAGAAGCGACAAAGACTGCTTCTTCACGCTCATCACGCGCACGGTAATAGACAATCTGCTCACCGTCAGCATTTTGCGTCCACAATTGTTTCGGACGACGATTGCGATTGTTATTAATCACCGCATTTGCTGCTTGCAAGATTTTCTTGGTTGAACGATAATTTTCTTCCAATAGAACAACTTTTGCTTCTGGGTAATCCTTTTCAAAATCAAGGATATTTTGCATATCTGCACCACGCCAACCATAAATGGATTGGTCAGCATCACCAACAACACAGATATTCTTAAAACGAGACGCCAAAAGTTTCACCAATTGATACTGCGCATGGTTCGTATCTTGATACTCATCTACATGAATGTATTGGTAGCGTTGTTGGTAATAAGCCAAAACATCAGGATTTTGGTCAAACAAACGAAGCGTTAACATGATAAGGTCATCAAAATCCATTGCTTCGCTGCGGCGCAATTCTTCTTGATAAGCCTTATAACATTTGGCAACAATTTGCGTGTACATGTCACCTGCTTGATTTTCATAAGCGACCTCATCAAGCAAATCATTTTTGGCATTTGAAATTGTCCCAAGAATCGCACGTTCATTCCATTTCTTAGGGTCGAGATTCAGATTTTTTAAAATACGTTTCATGAGCGTGCGTTGCTCACCTGGGTCAACAATCGTAAAATTGCGATTATAGCCAATGTGGTCAGCATCACGACGCAAAATGCGCACACACATGCTATGGAAAGTTGCAATCAGGGTGTCAGCCGTCGCAGGATTTAACGCCATAGCACGTTCACGCATTTCACGCGCCGCTTTATTCGTAAAGGTAATCGCAAGGATATTCCAAGGATTTACAAATTTTTCATCAATTAAGTAAGCAATACGATGCGTTAAAACACGTGTCTTACCAGAACCAGCTCCCGCCATGATTAAAAGCGGTCCTTCCGTTGTCTTAACAGCCTCTGCCTGCTTGTCATTCATACCATTTAATAAAGGATTCATCTTAAAATACCATGGATATCGCTACTTCGCTAGATAATTAGCAAATGAGCCGAGTTTTATTCCTCTCTAGATTAATTCGTCATATAAGATAATGCTTATCTATTGTACCATTTTTTGGAAAATAGTGTTGGCTAGTTTCACTTTGGTTGATGGATTATTAAAAATCGGCATCCTTCCTCAACATTAAAAAATACTATTGACAAAGTTTAGACTTTACTTTAAGATAGTAACTAAATTAAATAGCAAACCGAATGATGTCATTCAGGAGAAGAAAGGTTACCTTTCGCCGAAGGAGTTACGCTCTCAGGTGTCATAGACAGGACTGGATGACGGACGGGCTTCTGGAGAGATCTTGTTGTCATTATTTTGACAACAGCTAGAACTTCCGCTAAAGTCAGTAGCAGGCAAGAACTTTATCATACCTGCTGATGGCTGATTGTCTTGTTCTAGTTTAGACGCCGAAGGGGCAAGGTTGATCGTTGTCAACTCAAACTCTCAGGCAAAAGGACAGAAGATAAGAATGGATTCACAAGCGAGCATTAGGCTTGCTAAGTCTTCTTATCACTTTTCAGGAGTTATCTTTTTAGATAACTCTTTTTCTTTTGGCATCATTAGCGCTATAGTTAATAAATTGGGGAGACGATTTCTTTTTATGTTAGACTTTTTTACTTTACTTGATGATATTGTCTGGGGAGCACCGCTTTTAATCTTGCTCGTTGGAACTGGGGTTTACTTGACGGTTCGTCTTGGTTTACTTCAAGTACTTAAACTGCCTAAAGCTTTCAGGCTAATCTTTGCCGATGATAAAGGGCAAGGGGATATTTCAAGTTTTGCTGCTTTGGCTACTGCGCTAGCTGCCACCATTGGAACTGGTAATATTGTTGGGGTGGCAACAGCGATTAAAACTGGTGGTCCCGGAGCTCTCTTTTGGATGTGGATAGCCGCTTTCTTTGGAATGGCGACAAAATATTCTGAAGGACTTCTTGCCATTAAATACCGTACTAAAGATGATAATGGTGAAATTTCTGGTGGTCCAATGTATTACATCCTCAATGGAATGGGCAAACATTGGAAACCTTTAGCTGTTTTCTTTGCAGTTGCGGGGGTTTTAGTTGCTTACTTTGGTATTGGGACCTTCTCACAAGTAAACTCCATTACATCATCACTTGAAAATTCTTTTGGTTTGACACCACAAATCGTAAGTGTTGTCATTGCAGTTCTTGTTGCTGTCATCATTTTTGGCGGTATTCAATCTATCTCAAAAGTAGCCGAAAAAGTCGTGCCTTTCATGGCTATCATTTATATCCTTGCTACTCTTGCTGTTATTTTTGCTCACGCTAATCAAATCCTACCAGCATTTGGTGACATTTTCTCTGGTGCCTTTACTGGTACGGCTGCAGTCGGTGGTTTTGCTGGAGCAGTCGTTAAAGACGCTATCCAAAAAGGGATTGCTCGTGGTGTTTTCTCTAATGAATCTGGTCTTGGTTCTGCTCCAATCGCTGCTGCCGCTGCTAAAACAGAAGAACCTGTTGAACAAGGGCTTATCTCAATGACAGGGACTTTCATTGATACAATCATCATTTGTACTTTGACTGGGCTTTCTATCATTGTTACTGGAAAATGGACTGTTTCTGGTCTTGAAGGTGCTCCGTTGACACAAGCTGCCTTTTCATCAATCTTTGGAACGCCCGGTGCGATTGCTCTGACATTCTGTCTTGTATTATTTGCTTTTACGACAATTCTTGGTTGGTCTTATTACGGTGAACGTTGTTTTGAATTTCTTTTCGGAACAAAACACATCAAACTTTACCGTAGCATCTTCGTTGTCATGGTTGCCCTCGGCGGCTTCCTCAAATTAGAATTGATTTGGGTTATTGCTGATATCGTTAATGGACTTATGGCTTTACCAAACTTGATTGCCCTCTTGGCACTCTCACCAGTTATTATCCAGGAAACAAAACGTTATTTTGCCAAGAAATAAATTTAAAAAATTAGCTGAGCACTTGCCTCAGCTAATTTTATTTTCTTAATTTTTCAAACCGACAACAACTGGAATAATACCGATAAGTAGTACCAGACCAACTAGACTTAAAACGAATCCGATGACAAAATTTCCTGAGCTAATCAGGGCAAAACCACCACCGAAAACAAGCGCAGCAGCAACGGAATAGACTACTTTTCCAACTAGTTTTGGATTGACGTTTGGAGCTCCTTTGCCAGCCAAGCGACGTTGAATCACCCAAGAAATCACTTCGAGCAGGAGACCAGCGATAGCAACTGGCAAGCCGATATTTTGCAAGTGCCAATCGGGAAGTGTAAACAGGCACATCCCAAGAGCCAAGACTAAAGTGCTAACTGTATAGGTAATAAGTGCGATAAAATCTGATTTTTTCATGCTTTGTCCTTTCTATTTACCAAAACAATTTAATATTTATGAGATTTAGCTTTTTCGTTAATGTCTTTTGAACGTGTTTTTGATTTTTCAGCTAATGCTGCTAAACGTTTTTTAGCCTCTTCGACACTTTCACCGTCTTTTGTAAAGAATTTTTCAATGAATTTGTCTGAAACTTTATTGAATCCATTGACAGCGCCGGTTTCTGTGGCTTTGTAAGCACCAACAACTGTTTTTTCAATGGTTTTATGAGTGGCAACAACCTTTTCGGCAATTTTTTCATTTTCTGTGATTAACATATCCAAGAACTCCTTTCCTTTGATAATCCTAGTATAGAAATTTTTAGCGCCTTTTAACACAACAACTTTTAAAGAAAGTGTCGGATATGAAAAAAACACCCTACGGTGCTTTTCAGAAATAAGAGAGAATGTTTAACTGCAGGATAGCTATTTATTGAGATGATTTTTTACTTTATTGCTCCAATTAATAGCACCATTCTCATGAGCTTCTTCTTGGAGTAAATCAGCAATTGTCAATGTATCCAACTCGTGATAGAATGCAAAAAGTCCTTTTTCAAATGTTTGTTGAACCTTATTTTCAACTTGCTTGACGTGACTTGTATCATCATAGATGTGATGAGCCATATGTTTGAATTCGATAACATTAGCTTGTAAATCAAGGGCAAAAGACATTTTTAAGTGTGATGGTTATCATAGATTGAGCTAACTGATACCCACCAACTTTACTAGCATTTGATTGAATGAGACCTGCTCTTGTTAATTTAACAAGGATTTTTTTCAAATAAGAATCCGACACTTCTAACAGACCACTAAAGACATGACTTTTAACTAGGGCAGATATTTTTGTAAAGCTAACATCGTCAGCGCATAAACTGCTTGCTCAAAGCTTTTATTTAATTTCATTATGACCTCTTATTCCTCACTATCCATTCAAGTTTATTTCTATCTATATCATGATACTGTGATGAATAATCAAAAACCGAAAGCGATTTCACAATTGCTTTCAGCTTCTTCCATTAAATATCTGTGATTTTAACAAATGGATTTCCTAACCACGCTTTGCGTACTTTGTTCATTCCAAAGCGAAGCAATTGGATACCAACCGTTATTGGCTGAATTGTATGGGGCTGAAACATAAGTATTTCCATTTGAGTAACCTTTTAGAACAATTTCATGGCTAGTACCATAACCCATGGTGAGAATTTATCTTGTTGAACGGCTGCCACCACGTGATGCCTTTCTTTGATAGCAATTGTTAGTGCAGCTGAGGAATTAATAACAGTCGGTGTCAAGCCCCATTGACGAGAGGCAACCAAAATACCATTGCCAGTTGCGCCACGCTCAACAGTCGTATTATCAGCTGATGGCTCAACGGCTGTTTCAATAGTTGCTGCTGTATCCACGCTTGTTTCATCTGCGCTAACGTTTGTTGCTCCCAAAGCAGCAATCAATGCTCCCGATAGTAGCAAGATTCCAATGGCACCATAGGCTTTTGATTTTTTGATTATTCCGTGACCTTTTGTTTCATAATAATCTCCATAAAAAATTATTTCAATTTTCTCTATTATTTTAACATAACTTTAATCTTAAAAATAAACATTAGAGCAATTTTCTGACTTTTTTCAACGGCGAATTGTCAAATTAAGTGCACATTTATCCCATAAAAAACTTCATAAGGTGTTTTCCAGTTTAGACATTTTCGTGGTCTATTGTTTAATTTATCTTCCCATTCCTGAATAATCAAGTGTTCTACCTCTGTTAAGTCACTTCCTTTTGGAAAATACTCTCGCAATAAGCCATTTGTATTCTCGTTTGTTCCTCGTTGCCAAGGAGCATGAGGATCAGGAAAATAGACTTCGACATTTAGTTTCTCGGTGAGTTCAGGATGCCCTGAGAATTCCTTACCTCTATCAGGAGTCACTGTTTCTTTTGGTAGAGACTCTAACATATTTACCATGGCTTCTATAACCAATTTACTTTTCTTGACAGCTACTTTCTGAATTTTGAGGAAGCGGGAATGCCTATCAGTGAGTGTTACTAGGCAAGCTTTTCCAGTCTTTCCAGCAACAGTATCGGCTTCCCAATCACCTATTCTCGAGCGTTCATTAGCTGCTGTTGGTCTCTCATGAATGGTATGAGAAATAGGAATTTTTCCTCGCTTTTCCACATGGGATTTTGTATGGCGTGTTTTACCATGGTGACGAAGTTTGCGAACAACCCCACGAGCACCATGTGAAAGAGGCGTGTCGTCAAAGTGACCGTGATAGATAGCTCTATAAATGGTTTGATAACTAATGACGTGTCTTTCTCGTTCTAAACGTAATCGCCCCTCAATTTCTTCTGGCGACCATTGACACTCAAGAAAAAGATGCTTGACGGTCTGACTGAGTTCAGTGTCTATTTCTAATTTCCTTTTTCGCCCACAATGCGATTTAGCGAGATGATAAGCTTTTTGTGCC
>NZ_NETH01000054.1 GCF_003337175.1 Streptococcus gallolyticus | reverse complement strand
CACCCCAACAATATTCAGCATATTGCCCGTGAACAATAGTAAAGGCATATGCAAGCCCTACAAGAACACCAATTAAAATAGAAAGCCCAGAAACAAGCTTGCCATTCAATCCAAATTGTTCTTTTACAACATTCACAAGTGCTGAAATAATAGGTGCTACAACTGTTGCAGCAATTAAAATAACTGTCATGATAACTCCTCCAGCTTATTATCAATCTTATCTACTTTTTCTGATAAATTCTTAATTTGTTCTGTCATTTGGATAAGCACTTGCATTTGCAAGTCGTGATTATCCAATCGACGCTTAATTTCTTCTAACTCTTTATCTTGTTGAGTATTCTTCTCTTCAAGGATTGTCAATCGTTTTTCAGTCGATGTCATACGATTTTGAAAAAACGTGAAAATTCCTAAAAAAGAAAGAACGCAAGACAAAACAACGCTGACTGTTTCAGGTCTCCACATATAAACTCCTACCCTCTAAGCTTATTCAGCAGTTGTTTCTGTTGGCTCGCTCCAAATAGGGTCGCCGTTTTCGTCAAACTGCATAATATAGCATTTAGCGTCAAGCAAATCAGCAAGCGGAATGTTAGTGATTGAACCGCCATATTGTGAAATACCATAGATTTTTTCAAACTCTTTAAGCTGACGTTTGCCATTAACCACAACTGGTTTTTGTTCTTTTGAAATATACATGTAAAAATCATAGCCGTTGCTACGGTAGCGAATATATTCACTGTTTTCTCGCATGTATTTGACTGCTGTTGGCAAATCAAAAGGTTGTGTAATTTTAGTAGTATCAAGTAATTCTGTCATTTTGCTTCTCCTTTATTTTTTTAAATTGTAGAACCATTATTTAAATCTTTGACGTAAGGCATAGGCTCAACGCATGTATAAGTGACTGTGCCTGTCCAAACACGATTACCTGTCTTATTATTAGTAAAACGAATTGTACCGTCTGGGTTTAAATGACAAATACACGTTGCATCAATGGTTGAACCAGTATTCCCAGTCAATGTTAAGTGCGCTTGTGAAATCGGTCGAAAGCCTTCTGGAATTCTTTCGCTTGCTAGATTGTTTTCTGTTACAATTGCCACGTTTGTAATTTGGCGGTTAACTGAAATAGTCACCAAATTTCCGATTCGGACATAGTTAGCTTTAATTCCGTAAGGTAAATTTGATGTATTATTAATTCGCACATTTTGCCAAACCATATCAACTTGCAGCATTGAGTAGTAGCCATTGTGTGTCAAGCTCCACCCGCTCGTACCACCGCGAGTGGTGTCGTAATCCAGCTTATTAAAGTTAATAGATTCTGGCATAATCTGCATTGAGTAAGCAGGTTTATTGCTTGAGTTCTCAGCAGTCAATGCAAAACCAGAACTATTCATTTTAATGTGTTGATTAGCTTTATTAGCAACTGTTGGTGATGTATCTTTGGTGTCAATCGTAATGCTATTATCAATCTTAATCGTGCCACTTCGACCGTAGTTAACAAATGAATTAGTAATAGACCCAGATGTCACATCACCAAGTTTTGCACTCAACGCAGACAAGCTATTGACATTTAGTTTCTCTGCTGTAATCGCACCGTCGACAATCATATCACCGCTAACTTTCATTTTTTTGGCGATAATTTGCACGTCTGATTCATTCTGAGCAATCATTGTCGCAAGTGTATTTCCGTTAACCGTTTTGCCAACTTTTGTCACGAATCCGTTATTGTCAAGATTTAGGCTAGCACTCTTAACCACCGACTTATCCAAGGCAGACACACTCGCACTAATGGCATCAGTCGTCTGTTTGAGTTCCGATTGCGCAGTCTTTAAATCTTGACTACTTGCTAATTCAGCTTGTGAAGGACTCCAGCCATTGTTTGATTTGCCTTTCTTAACTGAAACATCACCGAAATACAAGTCGGCTTGAGTACCTGTTCTCGTTGAACCGTTATTATCAAAACGAATATAACCTTCATCATAGTTGCCAGTGTTAAAAGTTACCGAAACATCTTCTGCTTTTGAAATCGATAACTTGCGACCGCTAACTAAGATTTGTGCTGCGTCAAAATCCTTTGTGCTTCCGCTAACACGTTTCAAAAACCAGACATCCATATGCGTAATAGCGCTATTGTTAAACCCTTTAAAATACAAAGTATAATCAGTATTACGCTCAACCTTAAAGCGATTCAGACCTAACACTTTCTCACTTGTCGCTGTATTTTTAATGATATACAGTTGATAAGCGCTATTGTAATAAAATGAGTGTCTTGTATATTCGGCATTCTTATATGGACTGTAGCCATCAGCTGGTCTGCCATACTCGACAAGGTTCATTTCACCACTTGGAATATTACCTTCGACGCTTGTAATCTTACTAGTCAGCTCCTTAGCGGTTGCTGTGAGGTTATTTTCTGCAGTCGTCACACGACCACTTAACGTATTGAAATCAGTTTGTGAGACTTTAGCAGATAAGCCAGTTGATAATGAACTAATCGAGTTAGTGTGTGATGTAATGGTGTTGCCTTGTGACGTTACTTGCGTACTTAGCTGTTTAAGACCGTTTGCGGTTTGAGTGAGTGTTGTATTTAGTTTAGTGATGTCACCGTCTAATTCACTAGCTTTCCCCTCAACCGCTGAAATACTACTTTTAATCTGGCTTGCTGTTTGGTCGAACTCTGACTTATTCTGCTTAACCGTACCGTCAAGCAGTTGTAAGTTAGACTGTAAGCTAGCGTAGTTTTGCTCTGCAGTCTGCCTGTACTCTGCAACTTTCGATTCAATGTCGGCTTCATTTTGGTTATAGTCTTCAACTACCGCAGATAAGTAGAGATTAAAGTTTTCAAGACTTACAGCTGTATTAAGTGGAAGTGTATTATTTAAACGAATAAATACATTATCCGTTTTATAGCTCTTGCTAGCACCACTCAAATCAAACTTCAAATCAAAGTGTTGTAAAGCAGTTGTGCCACCTTTGAATGTAATGCCACTGCAGTTATACCAAGGGCTAGCACTAAAATGCACATTCGTTGTGAAATTTGATGGCAAAGCTGGATTGAAAGCAATATCAAAAGACATTCTCACGTAGTTTTTAGTAAAACGAGTATCATTTTGCCAAAAGTCATCATCAATATAAGTTCTGACGTCTTGTGTTTCTGTACTATTAATATAGTATTTACGTGATTTTGAATTTTTGAAATAGTTTCGACTACCAATTTTCAAAGTTTCAAACTTCGCATTAAGTCCATTCAAGCCAGTTTCTAAAGTAGCTGTTTTTTGACTGGTATTGTCCGCAGTCGTCTTAACTTGCGATAGCGTTGTTTTAGTATTAAGCAAGTCGTCCTCAACGGTTTTAGTCCGAGCAGTAACACTAGTAATGTCTTTACCATTTTGAGCTACTGTTTTGCTTAACTCGCTAACCGTCGTCTTCGTCCCCTTTGCGGTTTCTTCGACACTACTTACACGTTTAGTTAGTTCAGACTGTGCGCTAGCTTGTGCAGTCAACTGACTATCTTGTGTTTGCAAGTCTTTCTTCGCTGTGCTCAAGTCGTTAGCTACTGCGGTAATCTGTTGTTTGGCTTCTTCAACTGCTGCAAGCGAATTATCTCGCACTTTCTCGATATTTGCTGATAAGGCAGATAATTCTTGCTTGGCTTTGTCAAGTGCTTCTGTAATGCCCGTTGTGTCCGCATCCAAACCGTCATCACCGCGAGCGCCGATAACAGTTGGTTCTGTGACTAAACTTGTGTCATTCGTGTACGTGATGACGTCATACGACCACATATAATTTTTGTCTGCTGTGACAGTCATTGGTTTGGTAGACCAATTTTGACCGCCAGCTGTAACACCTTCAGATTGGTCGTTAGTCGTGTAATAACGTTTGATTGATTTAATGCCAACACCATCATCAGAATTGGTAAATGTGATGTATTCACGAGCTACCTCGTTGCCATCTACACTTGCAACTGCCACAACGTTTAGCGTACCGACAACTTGACTAGCGTTGATTGTACCACTTGAAGTCTCACTGACAACACTGTTATTAATTAACCATTTCCAACTAGCGTTAACAGTCTTGCTATACTTCTCAAGCTTAGCTGTGATTGTGCTTGTACCTTGACCGTTTTTAAAATTGTAGCCGTTATCAGTGCTTAAACGAACGATGTAAGGCGCTGCGTCCTCTGCGAGTGCTTCAACCTGTTTTAATAAGCTGTCTGCAACCTGACTGTACTTACGTTCAAAATTAATAAAGGTTGATTTCGTCACTTTACCTGTCAAGATGTCATCTTCAAGTTCAGACACCCGAGCTTGTACATAAAGCGCTGGTTCAAAGTGCTTGTCATCAATTAAGGTTTGCGTGTCGCCAATCCCAGCCTCTATAGCTCCTTCAACTTCGTAGGTGATTTCTGGTGAGGATTTCTTTTGAATTTCGCTGTACAGATAGCCCCAAAGCGCTTCTTTGGTCTCGTACTGCGTTTCACCCAGACTTGCAACAATCCAGTTATCTTTCGAATTTTTCCCAATGGAGGGAAAACGGTCACGAGCTTGTGGCGCATAGACCGTATCGCCGTTTGTATAATAGAGCAGTTTGTTAGTGCTATCGTAAATCTTTTTCGTAAGCCCGTTGATGGTCAAGCCATCTTTACCAGTCGCCCGCACGGCTGTTTTTAGCTCTTTGATGTTATCGCTGTAGTTGATAACCTTAAGCTCTTTGCCAACCCTCACAGGTCGACTGACCTTATTTGTGCCAAGATTGCCTTTTTTGTAAATATTCAGCACTTGACGTTTCAGCGAATAATCATCATTGAGTTCTACATTAAAGTCAAGTTCAGCGTCAAAACTATTTGCGACAGAAAAAAGCCGTGCCAGAATCGTGTCTGTACCCGTCCACTCTAATTTGATTCGTTTATCAGCTACTTCATTAACACCAATTGTCAAGGCGCGTTCTGGGTCATAATAAGCCACATAATCCGCAATTGACATGGCACTAGTTGGCTTATGCTCACCTCTGGTCTCGTTGTTCAACTCAAGACCCAGCGAATAAGCGGTCAATTCAACTTCGAAACCTTTCTTTTCAAAACTCATGACATTAAGCCAATAATCACGATTCTTATAACGAAAAGCAAGCTTACAGCCAGAACGAATACTGTCAATATCTTTTGAATTGTATTTAAGTGTTAAAATACTAGCAGACCCTGCTAAGAAGCGTTGCAAATTAGCACTCTTATATTTGATTCCTGCTTGATTATCAAAAAAAGCCACATTGTGGCTGTCTGTTGAATCACGAATGGCAATACGCACATTAGTTTTTGTCAAATGTAAACCTCCTGTATTGTTGCTGTGGCACTTTCCACTTCGGCAAAGCTAGACACTAATAACTGCACTTTGGTTTTTCCGGGCGGAACTTTAAAATAAGTAGTTCCAAGAATTTCATCATCTAAACGAATTTGATTATTGACTTTAATTTGCCCGTTCTCACCATCAATAGCAATCGTAGACCAACTTGGATAGCGATTAGGAACGTCTTTCCAGTAATCAACATGCAATTCTTGAAAGGTAAAATCATTTAAATAGTGATGTGTCACCTTTCTGTCTGTCGTATTTCTACCCGCATACTGCCCGACAAAAAACTGGATTTTCTTCGCCTTGACGTTTGCCAAACGAGAATCATAATAGGGATAATAACCACCGTACCAGAAAAACTGCACACGGTCTTTTTCTTTCACCAAGTCGAACATATTGCGGTTTTGGTTGCGACTTTCTGTGCCGTATGGATTGGGTGGCACCCAGTATGACGGCGTAAAGTCAATCGTCTTAACCACACGGCTACCGCCCGAACCGTCACCCATCAAAAAACGAACATAGGCGGTATTGCCGACAGTATCGTCCTTTTCAATCGCCATGCCTGCAATTAGATGATTCTTTTCATCTAGCACCGTCAAGCACCAAGCGCCAGTTTGCCCTATTAAGCCAGTTTCAAACCAAGCCCTAGCCCAGATATACCATTGAGAGATGGGATTGCTTAGCGTGTACTCCTTAACCGCCCCATACTGAAAAGCGCCAGACGTTCCGCTTGTTTTAAAAGAGCTTGACAACAAACCAAGACGACCGCCATAAGACTTATCAGCAGTCATTTTAGTGGTGACAATCTTGTTTGTGTTCTCATAATTCTTAGTGCCATCAGTCCAATTAACAAAATCACCTTTTTGATTACTGACAACCGTCACGTTCTTTCTGTCCATATAACCATCTGATTCATCGTACTTACCAAACTGCATAGCACCATACTCACTAACGATGCCAATGAAGCCAGACTCTTTCTTGAGCTTGATTTCATAGTTGACGGTTACTTCTTCGCTTCCGTTATTTTCAATTTCAGCCTCAAGCACACCTTGTTCATTTTTAGTGAATTCGAATGTCCGAGTTGTTTTAGAGTGCGCTAAGCCGTCAACTACAATAAATGTAATTGTTCCTTTACCATTCAGTCTAACTTCATCAAAATCTAAGTCTCCGCTAGGAACGGCATAAAAAACGCGATTTGGATAAATACTAAATGTTAATTCTTTCGGTTCTTTAACATTTAACACTTGTTGCAAGTAATCATAACCTAGAGAGTTCTCATATTTCACGTAAAAGGGCACTGGAATAGTTTTATGCTTCTTACGCATATAATGAAATTCAGAACCATCCAAAATACTATTTTCGGTGTATTGAGGGTCAAAGTCAGCGCCAGCCCAAAGGGTGAAACTGTCTAAAACAGTAATATATTGTGTTAGTTCTACACCGTTAAAAGTTACTTCAATCAATAATTACCACCCCATTCCGTAAATTGCATTTGTGATTGAATCACGTCGATTTTGTTCATCTGTGATTGGTTTTGCTAAAACCTTGGCCATTACTTGATTGTCTGATTCGATTTGAACAATAATAGGCCGATTTGTTAACTTATCAATAATGTTCAGCACTTGACTATTATCATCAAGCGATTGTGTAGCTAACGTATTGGCGACCATTGCTGTTTGCAACTGTGGTGTACCAATAGTATCCATACCAACCGTTAAAACATCATTTTGGAAATTATCAGCGATTGCACCAGCCATACCAGAAACAGTTGATTGAACTGTCTTAAACTGTTCTTTCAACCCTTGGTTCAAACCATTCATAATTGCTTGCCCAGCTGGTTTTAAAAGAACACGGTCATAGCTGATAGGTCCTTTGTGGTCTTTAATCCAATCGGCAATACCACCGACAAAATTTTGAACACTTCCCCAAGCTGCTTTTAACCCTCCAAGAAAACCATTCATGATTGCTGAACCTGCACCTGATAAGTCAATATGAGCTAAACTATTAAACGTGTTTTTTACACCATTAATGACACCATTGATTGTCCCAGAAACGCTAGAGACAATACCACTAAAACTGCTAAAAGCCCCGCCTGCTGCACTCATGGCACTAGAAATCACACCTTTAACAGTGTTTATGACATCTCCAATTGCCATCCAAGCTATATCAATGATATTTTTGACTACTTCTGCTGCACTTCCTGCACCAGAAAAAGCAGTTTTAATCCATGAGATTGCTCCATCAATTATACTGGCAGCTGTTTGTAAAGCGTTTTGAATATTTGACCAAGCGCTAGACATAATGCCACTTAAACCTTGCCCTACTGACCCAAGGTTGGCAAACATACCAATTACAAAACCAACACCTTCAGCAATAACGTTTAAAACAGGTGAGCAAGCTTGAAATGCTTGAACTAAAACGTTAAATATTGGTGTTACAATTTCGATAGCAAGTTTTAACCCGTCAAATAAAACGGTTAATCTAGTCATAATACCACTAAATACACCGCCTAAGAATGAACCTAGAACTTGAAAAGCTGGTGTTAAAGCACTAGCTAAAATGCTAATTAAAGGTTGAGACGCATTCCACAACGCCACAAAAGATTGAACGACTTTATCAATGGCTGGTCCTGCTATTGACATAAATTGTTCAAATCCTGCTTGTAAAGCTGGTAAGATAGCCTCGATTAATGATTGAATACCACTAAAATCCATTTGAGTAAAACCATTTACCAACGTTTGAATCACTGGCTGTACCGCGCTAACAACTGATTGAAATAGCGCAGGCAATTGTCCGAATGCTGTTTTCAATCCATCAATAACTGGTTGAACAGTTGTTTGAATTCGAGAAAAACTCGAAGCCAAACCAGAAAAATCAATATTAACTCCAAGATTTGAAAACAATCCTTGTAGCCCCTGTTGAATTTGAGGTGCTGCTGCTTGAATAAAGGTTCCAATCGCACTTGGTAAACCAGAAAAGATACGTCCAATCATTGGAATAAAGTTACCAAACAAGAATGTTGAAGTGGTATCTGCAAGACCTTGAAGCGAAGGTGTGATATCCAATTCACCATCTGCAAGATTACCAATAACATCCTGCCAAGCTGCTTTCATAGAATTAAACGAACCTTCAAGAGTAGTTGACGCTTCTCTTGCAGTTGTACCTGTAATTCCCAAGCTATCTTGTACCGCATGAATTGCTTTAACAGTATCCGCAAAATCTCCAACAGTGTAATGTTCACCAGTCAGCTTTTCAGCATCTTTCATCAAGCGTTCCATTTCGGATTTCGTACCACCATACCCCAGCTTGAGATTATCCAGCATAGCATAGTTACCGCGAGCAAGTGATTGATAGGTTTGAGTAATAGAATCCATATCAGTACCCATTTTGTTCGCGTTGTCGGACATATCTGTCATCGCCACGTTTGCTAGTTCAGCAGCTTTTGCTGTATCACCACCAAGCGAGCTAATCAAACTGGCAGAGAACGCTGTGACGTTCTCCATGTAGGCATTTGCAGATAAACCAGCCGTTTTATATGATTGTTGCGCATAGTTCAAAACTGTTTGAGCGGAATCTTTAAAAAGTGTTTGAATACCACCGATTGATTGTTGAAGTGCTCCACCTTCCGAAATTGATGAAGCGATTGCCTTTCCAATTCCAGCTGCAGCAATAATTCCTGTTGCTGCTTTAACTAACTTTGAACCCAAACTCAAACCTGCAGATTGCCCAGCCGAATTGGCTTCTGGTGATATAGCACCAGTAATTGAACCACTTATACCTTTTGAGGAGGGAATGATTTGGACATATGCTTTACCTAATTCAGTTGCCATTATTTACCTCCAAATCTTTTAAAATTCGTGCTCTAGCATTTTCAAAATCCTCACCAGACTTAAAGATAGATTCTTCACGTTCTTTTGGTTCTTCAGTCAAAATACTTACAAATTCTTTTGGAGCATTACGACCTTTATGGCCGTCCTCGGTGTTTTGCCAAGCCAAAATACCTACCCTATCTGCAATACTTGCAAGTAACAATGTTTCTAACGAAACCTTTTGATCAGACATTGCCATTTTGATTCGTGCATTTTCACGTAAACCTACAGAAAAAACAGCCACCAAATCTGCTGGTAGCTGTCTGTAGTTATATATATGGTAAGTTTCCGCCAAGTCGCAAATCAGAGCGTTTTCGTCTATCTTTATCATACTAGCGAGGATTACGAGTTTTTTACTTGAGCATTTTCAAAAATATCTTTGATTTCAGTAACCATTTTTTCAATCGGAACAATTCCGCTTTCATCTCGAATATGGTCTTTCAAAGCTTTCACTTGATCACCAAGCAACATTTTTAAAAGTTTCGGCATTAATAATTCATTTTCATCGACTTCAGCAACCAATTCGACAAACTCATAATTTTTTAACTGATTTTCGTCAATTTCAAACTGAAAACCAGAATTTGTTTTCCCTTGAATCATATATTAACCTGCGCTTCCTGTTGTAGATTTACGAATGATATATTCATAATGAGTATTACCGTCTCCGTCTGGATAACATGTCCCTGTGGTTTCGTAGCCAACATTATCACTATCACCGTAAGTGATTTCGCCAACTTCAGTAACTTTAACATTTGGCAAAACAATACGTTTTAATACGTTGTCTGTCAATACTGTTTCAATAATGATTGAGTGCGCTTCTAGTTCCTTAGAATTAGATTTAATTGTAATACCAGTTTTAAGGTTCCCAGAAACATTGCTATCACCATAAACCTCTTTTAAGACATCAACATTCAAAGCCTCAATAAGTGTGTACTTAAACGTATCTTTCTTTTCAGTTTGGACTGTATTGACAGTATCTCCACCCCAAGCCTTAATATCATCCGTAGAACGTTCATCCGAATTTGTCACACCATCTTCCGAAACATATCCAAGATTTTTAAAGGCTTTATCCAAAGCAGTGGTTGCATCAGTCGGCAATACTGTTCCTAGTGGAGCGCTATAGATACCACCGCCAACTTTTGGTTTAGCGGCCGTTACATTACTTGTTTCACTCATGTATATTATCTCCTTTAACAATAATTAATATCAAATACCGCTTGATAGCGATATTGTTTAGTTTCTGTATCTGTAAAGTTATAATCACTATTAAGATGAACACCAGATACATTTTCAATTTCGACAAGATTACTCATCACATCTTTAATCTCTTGATTTAGCAATGCTGCTTCATATAATGAATCAGCGTAGCTTTGGATAGCAACCGTTGCAGAATGCAATTGATTCTTGCTAGTTCCACCAGTTTTTTCTAAAAGTACGAATTTTCCTGTTAGTTTTCGTTCTTTTTCTAAAAGTACTGGTATATTTAAATTATTATCCAGAAATTCTTTCACAACTAATTCAATCACTTGCTCACCGCCTTCAAGAGTGTGTTGTTTTTTAAGTTATCTCTTTTAGCCTTAAAACTACTCGCTGTTACCATTGCATTAGCACGATTTTGACCAACATAACTATCTTGTTCATAACCATCACCACAACGACTTCTTATAGTACTAGCTTTTTCATTTAAAACTTCCTGCATAGCACTTGATTTCATAAGTTCAGCAACACCCGCACGATTCAGTTGAAATTTAAAATTACTCATATCGTTCCACCGTTACCTTTCTATTCCATTCAAGCGGTATTAAATCAGAAATTCCTTCTAACGGAATACCGACAGTATGCCAAGTTTGCCCAAAGAATATAACTTTCTTATCTGTCCAGTCATTAGTATCATTTTTTGGAATAGCAAGAGTATATTCAACTTTTTTGCCATCAATATTCAACTGATTTTTGATGTCATCTGTCGTTGCAGGTACCACCAACACGTTTTCAATGTTGATTTCACTTTCTTCGATTATCTCTTTTCCAAATGGGTCTTTACCTTTAACTGTTTCACCCAATAGCGTGACTGTAATTCCTTTCAATCTACTCATAAAAGTCAATCACCCCATATCGTTGACGCTTAAGACCTAAACGTTTTAATTCACTTTCCTTGATAAATAATCCGCCTCCAGGAACCAAAAAAGAGCCACTATAGGAATAACCTAGAGCGCTCTCTGTCATTTGTGTCATAGGTTCTTGGTCAGTAGAAGTCATCAAAGTCCGTGCTACTACATCGACAGTTACGGATTTCAAAACACTAGCGAAAACCTTACTACTTTCTGCTTGCTTATCTAAATCCTTGCCGACTTTCTCACCTTCAAAGCGAAGAGAATTAGAAACAATTTCTAACAACGCTTCTGCTCTCTCCATTTCTGTTGGTTTTAAACTGCGCCACAACTTTTCTAAGTCGGTAATTGACCTTGAATTTACAATATAAGTGCACAATAAAAACTCATAAGATTTTCTAGTAAAATAGGATTGAACAAACATCTTACGAAAGGAAATCTTATGAGCTACCATCATTTTACCATAGATGAACGAGAAAGTATTCTGATTTATCGTACGAAAGGGATGACCTTTTCTCAAATAGCACGACTATTACATCGGCACC
>NZ_NETH01000053.1 GCF_003337175.1 Streptococcus gallolyticus | reverse complement strand
CGAGCCTGTCTTTGGCCAGATAAAGGCTTGTTTGGGCTACAAGAGATGTCAACTAAGGGGGAAACGCCAGGTCACCATTGATATGGGATTGGTGCTCATGGCCAACAATCTCCTGAAATACAATAAGAAACGACCGATAAGCTAATAGAGACTCACCAAAAAGGCGAGCCTCTATTATTGTTATTGTTTGAGAAAAACTTTTTGTCTCAGGCTCTTCTATTGAATATTTAGCTTGTTTTTCAAAAGATAATTAGTTGCAAAGTAAAATACAATTCCTTCAATAAGGCACTCAATCCCAGAATAAGTAAAAAGATTGATACTAATATCAAATGTATCACTTGTGAGTCGACCGCTAATCGTTTCAGATAAAATAATGACGATGATTACAATAGCAAAATATGCAACAAATCCCATGAGCGCTCGCCTATCTGTAAACAGTTGCCCAATAGCAATAGAAAGATAAATCATTAAAATACCTGAAAGAGTTGATAGGATAAAGGAAATGAAAATTATGAGCCATTCAGTTGGTGTAAAGAGGGATGCAAAGTAAGGAAGAGCCATTAAAAATCTTCCGACACCAGAAATTGGTAAGACAAGAAGAGTAATTCCAATTACCAGGACAATAGTATTGAAAACAGTCCATATAAACGACGCCAGAAGCTTAGAGAGAATAAGTTGGTGAGAGGAAACAGGCAGTGTCAATGTTAAATAACCTTCGCGCCCAAAGACATTTTTATAAAATCGACGAATAATAATCACCAAGGTTGCAATCCAAGCACCAGCAACTAACACACCAAAAATTAAAGCTAAGATAATTGGAATAAGCTGAGCGAAGTGTGCAGAGGTGATTCCAGACTGATTTTGGGCATATGCTTCAAGAGATCTTATACTAAAGCCAAGGAAAAATGAAATGGCAATAACAGAAGCATTGAGAGCAAAATACCAACTTGCCAACGGATTTTAGTTCGTATTTTAAAAGTTTTGAAAACATAATTCCTCCTAAGCTTTATATTTTTCACGAAAGAGTGAGTCAATTGATTTACCATACTCTTCACGAATATCATCGGTATTTCCTTGTAAGATTACTTTTCCTTCTTTAAGAAAGACGATTTCATCAAGGATGGGTTCAATGTCAGCGATTAAATGTGTTGAAATAACAACCGAAGCATCTTCACAGTAATTATTAATAATTGTGCGTAGAATGTATTCTCGTGCTGCTGGATCAACACCGCCAATCGGTTCGTCAAGAATGTATAGCTTAGCTTGGCGACTCATGACTAGAATGAGTTGGACTTTTTCTTTATTTCCTTTAGATAAATTTTTGAGTTGCTCATCAGGATTGAGATCTAAGTCTTCTAAAAGATGCTCAGCTTTTTCACGTGAGAAATCATTATAGAAGTCCTCGAATAATGTCAAAGCATCCTTGATTCTCATATTTTCTCGCAAGTAAGACGTGTCAGGTAGATATGAAACGATTTTCTTTGTTTCCACAGAAGGGCGATAACCGTCAATGACAATATCGCCAGTGGTTGGGTGAAGAAGTCCATTCATTAATTTTATGAGTGTTGTTTTACCACTGCCGTTTGGACCGAGTAAACCAATAATTTTACCAGCAGGAAGGCTGAGTGTAACATCATCGATAGCCACATGCTTTTTGTATTTTTTGGTAACGTGATGTAGTTGGAGCAGTTGTGTCATCCTAATTTTTCTCCTTGATATAAGATTCTAATACAGAAATGATGTCGTCAATCTGAAACCCCATTTGTTGCATATTGGTAACAAATGATTGGAGTTCAGCTTCGGCAACCTCACGCCGTTTTTGTACGATAAGATTGGTATCTTCTGTTACAAACCGCCCAGATGTTCGCTGCGAGTAAACCATGCCTTCTCGTTCTAACTCGGAAAAGGCACGTTGCATGGTGTTTGGATTGACACCAGCTTCTTCAGCGAATTCACGGACAGTTGGGAGTTGGTCTCCGCTTTTAATATCTTGACTGATAATCTGCATTTTGATATACTGTGCGATTTGAACATAAATAGGTGATTTTTCATCGAATTTCCAGGACATGCGATACCCCTTTCTATTTAATTTTAAAAGAAGTCTTGTACTACATAAATGGTACAGAAATAAATTTGAAAAGTCAAGGAAGTCCCACCTTTATTTTCGATTTGTGTTAAAAAGGCAGTTACTGCTTATTTTAGTGTATAATAGAACTAAGTATTTTAACAAAGGAGCGTTTTTTATGTTTGCCCAGTTAGACACGAAAACTGTCTATTCTTTTATGGATAGCTTGATTGACTTAGAGGGGTATGTTAAAGCGGCTAAATCTTTAGGCTATCAAACAATTGGGATTATGGACAAGGATAATCTTTATGCAGCCTTTCATTTTATTGAGGCGGCTAAAAAACAATCCTTGCAGCCTGTTGTTGGGTTAGAGTTATCTTTTGCCGTTGAGGAGACATTATCGTTAAAACTCTACCTACTTGCGCAAGATACAATCGGTTATAAAAATTTGATGAAGATTTCGAGCAAACAGATGTCTTCAGGCATTCAGTTAGACGAACTCTCTGAATATGTGACTGGTGTAGCCATAGTAGTGCCTTATTTCGAGGCATTAGAGGCATTGTCGCTTCCTTTTGATTACTACATTGGGGTTGATGTTAATTCGCCTCAAAAGGTATATGAAAAGCCGATTTTTCCGCTTTATACGGTTCGCTATTTTGAAACGAATGAAGTAGAAACGCTTCACATGTTACACGCTATCCGTGATAATATTAGCTTAAAAGACGCTCCACCAGCACCTCAAGGACAACATCTGCTAGCTTGTGATATTTTGACACAAGCGTTTAGAGAGAGATTTCCGCAGGCTTTAGAAAACATGGAAAAGCTCATCTCAAACATTCATTATGAGTTTGACACAGATTTAAAATTGCCAAGATTTAATCGCCAAAAGCCAGCACAGGAAGAATTGATTGAACGAACAGAAGCGGGATTGCGCGCTAAACATTTGTGGATACCCGTTTATCAAGAGCGTTTAGAAAGAGAACTATCAGTCATCCATAAAATGGGCTTTGATGATTATTTCTTAATTGTCTGGGACTTGTTACGTTTTGGTCGAAGTCGTGGTTATTATATGGGAATGGGACGTGGTTCAGCTGCGGGAAGCTTGGTTTCTTATGCTCTTGATATTACAGGAATTGACCCAGTCAAAAATAACCTACTTTTTGAACGTTTCTTGAATGAAGAACGCTATAGCATGCCAGATATTGATATTGACCTGCCAGATGTGTATCGTAGCGAGTTTCTTCATTATGTGCGTAATCGTTACGGGAGCTTGCATTCGGCGCAGATTGTGACATTTTCAACCTTTGGCGCAAAACAAGCCATTCGGGACGTTTTTAAACGGTTTGGGACACCTGAGCATGAATTGACAACGATCACGAAAAAAATCAGTTTCAGAGATACGTTAACGTCGGTTTACGAGAAAAATCTTGCTTTCCGTCAGATTATTCATTCTAAAATTGAGTATCAAAAAGCATTTGCGATTGCAAAACGTATTGAAGGCAATCCACGCCAGACCTCTATCCATGCAGCAGGGGTTGTTATGAGCGATGATAATTTAACCGAACATATTCCGTTAAAAGCTGGCGAAGACATGATGATTACGCAGTATGATGCTCAAGCAGTTGAGGCAAATGGTCTTTTGAAAATGGACTTTCTTGGCTTACGTAATTTGACATTTGCCCAACGGATGCAAGAAAAAGTTGCTAAAGATTATGGGGTCACTATTGATATTAAATCAATCGATTTAGAGGATAAAAAGACATTAGAATTATTTGCGGCTGGCAAGACCAAGGGAATCTTCCAATTTGAACAAGCTGGAGCAATTAATCTTTTGAAACGTATTCAGCCACGTCAATTTGAAGATATTGTTGCAACGACTAGTTTAAACCGACCAGGTGCTAGTGATTACACTGAAAACTTTATCAAACGTCGTTTTGGGAAAGAAGAAGTGGATTTGATTGACCCATTGGTAGCACCGATTTTAGAGCCAACTTATGGCATCATGCTTTACCAAGAACAGGTCATGCAAATTGCTCAAATTTATGCTGGTTTTACTCTTGGAAAAGCGGATTTGTTACGTCGTGCCATGTCTAAGAAAAAGGCTGATGATATGCAAAAAATGGAAAGTGATTTCTTAGAAGGAGCGCACCGATTAGGACGTCCACTGGAAACGGCAAAGGATTTATTTAGCCGTATGGCAAAATTTGCTGGCTATGGTTTTAATAGAAGCCATGCTTTTGCTTATTCAGCTTTGGCTTTCCAACTGGCTTATTTTAAAGCGCATTATCCCGCTGTTTTTTACGACGTTATGTTGAATTATTCTAGCGCTGATTATATTACAGACGCTATAGATTCACAATTTAAAGTTAAGAAAATCGATATCAATACCGTTCCTTACAGCGATAAAGTTTCAGATGGGCAGATTTACCTTGGCTTAAAAAATCTAAGAGGTGTTCCACGCGATTTATGCTACTGGATTATTGAAAATCGTCCCTTTAGCAGTGTCGAGGATTTCTTAACACGATTGCCAGAGAATTATCAAAAGCAAGAGATGATTACACCTCTTGTAGAAGTTGGTGCTTTTGACCAATTTGATAAAAATCGCCGAAAAATCATTGAAAACCTAGAGTCGCTCTTCATTTTTGTCAATGAGCTCGGGAGTTTATTTGCGGATACGTCTTATAGTTGGATTGAGACAGAAGATTATCCAAATGCTGAAAAATACCGCTTAGAGCAGAGTTTGTTAGGCGTAGGAATTAGCCCACATCCGCTTTTAGAAATCGCAAGGCAATCCACAAAAGATTTTACAGCACTAGCAGATTTGCAAGAAAATACCGAAGCAACTATTTTGGTAGAACTTAATCAGATTCGTGTCATCAGGACAAAAACGAAAGGTGAGCAAATGGCATTTTTGAGTGTTACAGATACTCAGAAAAAATGCGATGTTACCTTGTTCCCAGAAACCTTTGCGCGTTTCAAAGATGAGCTTCAAGAAGGAAGATTTTATTACCTTACTGGAAAAATTCAGAATCGAAACAACCGCTTGCAGATGATTTTAAATCATATTCAAGAAGCAAGTAGTGAACGATTATGGCTCTTACTTCCAAATCATCTCCACGATAATGAAATTTCTGGAATATTATCACAATATCCAGGAAACATTCCAGTGATTTTACACTATCAAGATAGCAAGCAAACCCTGCAAAGTCAAAAACATTTGGTTCAAAGGACAACTGAACTTATTAAAGCCTTATCAAGTTATACTTTGAAAACGATTTATCAATAAATTTTAAGTAAAAATTAATTAAAGTGAAGCTTTTTATGAAGTATTGTGCTATAATAAGAACGTTAGATTAATAAAAGGAGTATTAGCAAAATGAAACGTATTGCTGTTCTAACTAGTGGCGGCGACGCCCCTGGGATGAATGCTGCTGTTCGTGCAGTTGTTCGTAAAGCAATTAAAGAAGGAATGGAAGTTTTCGGAATCAACCGTGGTTATGCTGGTATGGTTGAAGGCGATATCTTCCCATTATATGATCATAGCGTATCAAACATTTTGTCACGTGGTGGGACATTTCTTCAATCTGCTCGTTATCCTGAATTTGCAACTCTTGAAGGACAATTAGCGGGTATCGAACAACTCAAGAAAAACGGTATCGAAGGTGTCGTTGTTATTGGCGGTGACGGTTCTTACCACGGTGCTATGCGCTTGACTGAGCATGGTTTCCCAGCTATTGGTATTCCAGGTACAATTGACAATGATATCGCTGGTACAGATTATACAATCGGCTTTGACACGGCTGTTAGCACAGCCATGGAAGCCCTTGATAAAATCCGTGATACCTCATTTAGTCATAGACGTACTTTCGTTGTCGAAGTAATGGGGCGTAATGCTGGTGATATTGCGCTTTGGGCTGGTATTGCTGCGGGCGCTGATCAAATCATCATCCCTGAAGAAAAATATGACATCAAAGACGTTGTTGCAAAAGTTAAAGATGGCTATGAAAACAAAGGTAAGGAGCGTCACCTTATTGTTCTTGCTGAAGGTGTCATGCACGCTGAAAAATTCGCTGAATTGATGAAAGAAGCTGGAGATACTAGCGATCTTCGTGCGACAAACCTTGGTCATATCCTTCGTGGTGGCGCGCCATCGCCTCGTGATCGTGTTCTTGCTTCTTGGATGGGAGCACACGCGGTTGAACTTCTTCTTGAAGGACGTGGTGGACTTGCTGTTGGTATTCACAACGAAGAATTGGTAGAAAGTCCAATCCTTGGAACAAAAGAAGAAGGTGCATTGTTCTCATTAGCAGAGGATGGAAGTATTGTGGTCAACATGCCTCACAAAGCACGCCTTGACTTTGCTAAATTAAACCGTGACATTGCTCACTTATAGTATTACAGTTATCAATTAAACATTATTATTGTTATTAAACGTCGCTAATCGACGAAAAATAAAGGGAGTTTCATATTATCATGAATAAACGCGTAAAAATTGTTGCAACACTCGGTCCTGCGGTAGAACTCCGCGGTGGTAAAAAATTCGGTGAAGATGGCTATTGGGGTGAAAGCCTTGATGTTGAAGCATCAGCTCAAAAAATCGCTGAATTGATTAAAGAAGGTGCTAATGTCTTTCGTTTCAACTTCTCACACGGTGATCACGCTGAACAAGGTGAACGTATGGCAACTGTACGTCGTGCAGAAGAAATCGCTGGCCAAAAAGTTGGTTTCCTTCTTGATACTAAAGGACCAGAAATCCGTACAGAACTTTTTGAAGGTGACGCTAAAGAATATTCATACAAAACTGGTGAAAAAATCCGTATTGCTACCAAACAGGGTATCAAATCAACTCGAGAAGTTATCGCATTGAACGTTGCTGGCGCTCTTGACATCTACGATGATGTTGAAGTTGGTAAACAAGTTCTTGTTGATGATGGTAAACTTGGTCTTCGTGTTATTGCTAAAGATGATGCAACTCGTGAGTTTGAAGTTGAAGTTGAAAACGATGGTATTATTGCTAAACAAAAAGGGGTGAATATTCCTTATACTAAAATCCCATTCCCAGCTCTTGCTGAACGTGATAACGCTGATATCCGTTTCGGTCTTGAACAAGGTCTTAACTTTATCGCTATCTCATTCGTGCGTACTGCAAAAGACGTTAACGAGGTTCGCGCAATTTGTGAAGAAACTGGTAACGGACACGTTCGTTTGTTCGCTAAAATCGAAAATCAACAAGGTATTGACAACATTGATGAAATCATTGAAGCCGCTGACGGTATCATGATTGCTCGTGGTGATATGGGTATTGAAGTACCATTCGAAATGGTTCCAGTTTACCAAAAAATGATTATTACTAAGGTCAACGCAGCTGGTAAAGTAGTCATTACAGCAACTAACATGCTTGAATCAATGACTGAAAAACCACGTGCTACTCGTTCTGAAGTATCTGACGTATTCAATGCTGTTATTGACGGTACTGATGCGACTATGCTTTCAGGTGAGTCTGCAAATGGTAAATACCCAGTTGAAGCTGTTCGTGCAATGGCAACAATTGATAAAAATGCTCAAACTCTTCTTAATGAATACGGGCGTCTTGATCCGTCAACATTTGCACGTGCTTCTAAAACAGAAGTTATGGCTTCAGCAGTTAAAGATGCCACAAGTTCAATGGATATCAAACTCGTTGTAGCACTTACTGAATCTGGTGATACTGCACGTCTCATCTCTAAATATCGTCCAAATGCTGACATCTTGGCTGTAACATTTGACGAAAAAACTCAAAAATCACTTATGATTAACTGGGGTGTTATTCCAAGTTGTAACTGAAAAACCTGCATCAACTGATGACATGTTTGAAGTTGCTGAAAAAGCTGCCCTTGAATCAGGGTTAGTCCAATCAGGCGATAACATTGTTATCGTCGCTGGTGTTCCAGTTGGTTCAGGTGGTACAAATACAATGCGTATCCGTACTGTAAAATAATTAAATAATGGAAAAGCCTATCATATCAAGCTTTATCGCCTGTGTGATAGGGCTTTTTTTATGTCAAAATGGTAGCGAGGGGCACAGAAGGGGCAAACTAAAGTGGTAATTCATTAATCATGTCGACAACTTTGTCTTTCATTTTGTTTGTAACATGCGTATAAATTTTCATTGTGGTGTTACTGTCCTCGTGTCCAACACGATCCATGATAGCTTTTAAGGGAACACCTTTTTCAGCTAAATAACTAACAAGCGTGTGCCTAAAGATATGTGAGCTGATAGGTTTATTAATCGGGTGTTCTAGTCGCTGATTAGCGGCCTTGATAGATTCATTAAATGAATTACGTTGGATAGGCACTCCACGATTAGTTACAAATATGTAGCTACGATCCATAGTAATCCAATTAGGATTTAAACTTTTGTTTAAATCTCGAATCTTAATAGCTTCATCTAATATTTCTGATTCACGTTTTGATAACTTATTGCTACGATAGCCAGCAGGTGTTTTGGGTGGTTCTTTTTTTGCTTTCTTGTATCCTTGGACACTGTCTAAAGTGCCAAAAATATCTACAAAATTATCGTCTTTACGGTAATTAATATCTTCTAAAGCAACGACTTCACCAATACGTGCACCATCTAAAAATAGAAATTCGGCAATCAGTGAATTCAAGTAAGTCCGTTTCGTGCGTCGTAATTCATTAATTAATGGAATTAACTCTGTTTCAATTTCCAGATATTTGTTCTTGATTTTTTCGTAATCTTCAAGGGTTAGAACTTTTTTAGGAAGTTTTGCTTGTCTAGCAGGGTTCATCTTGAGATGCCCAATAGTTACAGCGTAATCAAAAGATAGGTTTAGTATTGATTTAACGCGCTCTAATTTTGGGCGTGAAATATCAAGTTTGTTTATATAGTCTTGAACATAAAGAGTATCAATCTTCGTAATTTTTGTTTTTAAACCAAAAGTTTCACGTACTAGTCTAACATTACTTGTGAGAGCACTAATAGAAGTACGCCTGATTTCTTTTTTGTGAAATTCCCACCATGAATCTAAAACGTCAGTGAAGTAAGCATCAGAAGTTTTTAAGTTTCTTAAAGCTGTTTTGATTTTTCCTTCAAGAATTTTTTGCGCTTCTTTTTTAGCTCGGTTAGAAGCACTTTCAAGTGTTACAGATACTTTGCGCCATTTTTCGGTATATGGGTCTTTGTACCGCTCAAAATACTTACATTTGCCGTTGGATAATTCTTCAATCCACATTGTTTTTACCTCATTTCTGTGTTAAAATGGGTATAGTAAAGAGACCTACTACATGCAGGTTTTTACGATACTACAATTAATTGCTCACGCTCTGAGTCGCCAAACTTTGAGAGCGTGGGCTTTTTTGTGTCTTATTGAATGTCCAATTTGACAATAGCTTTATCAGATGTAAAAGAAAAAGCTGGACTTACTTCGATTTCCATATCTCCACTTCCGTTAACTCCGAAGTATTGAACGGCTTCTCCGTAACTTCTACCTGCTGATATAGTATCGAATGTGCCTCCGTTAGGATAATCTTCCATCTTTTGTCCGTTCACATAAAGTTCTAAATCGCTTCCTAAAACATAGTCATCATCTGAAAGGTTTGTGACATTGTAAGTAACTTTAAGGACTTTTTCTGGGTTGGTATCATCAAATTGGTTGCGTTCATCAGTCCATTCAGCGCCGGTGATTGTGAACTGTATGTACTTCATCTTCGAAAGTTATCGTATCACCTACATTATAAGTGCTTTGGCTACTACTAGATGAAGTCTGTTCAGTCGTTGATGAACTAGACGAACTATTAGATGATTCTGTACTCGTTCCAGATGAACAAGCACCAAGAATAGCTACTGATAATAAGCTAACTCCAAATAAACAAACTTTTTTCATTAATTTTCTCCTATCAGCTTTAAACGTGGTTCAGGCCTTGCACGTATTTTTTGAAAATTAGTCTATCAAATTAAAAAATTCTTCTTTAACCATTACTTCGTCTACCAAAGTGGTTAATTCATAGCTTTCCATAAATTTAAGATAGTTAAAATCTTCGATATTATCCCAATAAGATAATTCTTCTTTTAGTAAATGGTGTATCATGCATCTATCGGCTTGCAATTCAGCTTTTTCTTTATTAAATTTATAATAATTTTCTGTATGCTCTTTATGACCGAATTCATGATAAATAACTTTATCTTTATGAATTCCTTCGAGTTTTGAATTAATAGCGATGGCATTAAAGTGTGGATTATAAAAACCATCCCTCTCAATCACATCCCCCTCAAAATAGCATATTGGTATTCCGTGTGATTTGCACAATTCCTCTGCTGACATAATATTATCCTACTTTTTCATTTTTAATTGAGCTTCAAAGACGTCTGCTAGATAATTAATTTCATCTTCTGTCAATGGTTTACCATCAAAAGCCATAGAGCCAGCAACGGCTTTTTTTAAATCAACGGTAGCCTCCTCATTGTCAGAAGCTATTTTGGGATTATCTGTACGTCCTAGCAAATAATCAGTAGACACATTGAAGTAGTCAGCGATTTCTTGTAGACGGTCGGATTTTGGAGTTTTTTCTTTTAAAGTATATAGGTAATTTACACTAAAACCTAAATCTTCAGCAACTTTTTGTAAACTTACACCTTGCTTTTTAGATAATTCCTTTATTTTTTCAAATGTTGAAAACATTGATATATCAGCCTTTCTTAAGGATGACAAAAAATATTTATAAAAAAGTGTAAAAACCTCTTGACTTATTTTACACTATAATATAAAATAGTTTTTGTAAGTTAAAGAGTTAGTAAAGTAACTTGTTAAAACTTATCAAAATTCAATATAGCTTTGGCGAGCGTAAAAGATTGATTTAATAACGTTTTATCAAGTGTTTTCTTTATGGATTTATTTTACACCATAGTATAAATATTTGTCAAGAATTTTATAAAATTATTTACTAGTTCTTTTGATTTACACTATATATTTTTGTGGAAAGGAGTAAGTTTGAAAAGAGTAAAAATTGAATAAGATATTGTTTTCCCAAATTTTGAGTACACTAAAAAGAGGTCTTGCAACCGGATTTTAAAAAATTAACTGACGTTGAATCCGTGTTGCTGTGCAAAGCGAATAGCGTCTTTAACAGACATTGTTTTGTCTGGGTTTCTGATTTCAGTTAATCCTTGCAAAACAGGATTATAGTTTTCTTGTTTTAGCAGGACTTGGTAAATAGCAACGAGAAGCCTGCGACAAATAGCGATAATCGCCTTTCGATGCCCACGGCGCTTCTTGAGTTTGAGATATTTATTTCTAAACTCAGGGTATTTCTCTGACTTGACAACAGCGTTAGCGATTTGCACGAGAAAAGGTTTGAGGTATCTTCCACCTTTGGAAATACGAGTTGAATATTTCTTTCCAGCACTTTCATTGTTGGCAGGGACAAGTCCAGCCCATGAGCAGAGTTTGCCAGCTGAATCAAAGACAGTCATATCGGCACCAATTTCAGAGATAATTCTGAGGGCAGATAGTTCTTCTTTAAAACCAGGCACAGTTTGAATCAGTTTAACTTGTTCTTGATATTCACGTCCGAGTTCTCGAATCATCTGCTCTAAATCTTCTTTACAGATGGCTAAGGCATCGTAATGAGCTTTGATAACTCTGATTTTCTCAGCTTGCTCAGGGGTCAATTCGCCTTCTGTAGCGTTTTCCAATTCTTGAACTTTATGCTTCATTCTCTTGTGAACCAACTGTTCGATATTTGGCTTGTCTTCAGGCTTGTCAAGGATGCTCTTGATAATAGCTTGAGCACTTTTTCCGAAAACATCGGAAACGACACTTGCAATTTGAAGGTTAGACCAAGTGAGACAGTTTTGATACCTATTTTTTTCACTAACTTGAAGTTGTG
>NZ_NETH01000052.1 GCF_003337175.1 Streptococcus gallolyticus | reverse complement strand
CACCCTTCAAACCAATGGTCGAAAAGCTAGTGACATTGAACAATCACTAGATAGATGGCTGTCACAATTCCCAAAACATCTCTTTAAATCGATTACCTTTGATTGTGGGAAAGAATTCTCTAATTGGAAGACAATATCCAACCAACACGACATTGATATTTTCTTTGCGGATCCAGGTTGTCCTGGTCAACGTGGGTTAAATGAACATTCAAATGGTTTATTAAGACATCATGGACTTCCAAAGCAAATGGATTTCAATGGTGTTTCTCAGAAATATTTATCAGCTATAGCTGATAAACGAAATAGAATTCCTAGGAAATCGTTACATTATCAAACACCATATCAAGTTTTTCTGAGTTACCTAAAATGTCTAGCTTAATTTGACAATTGGGGAATTAAAAACAAGGTTAACAGCCAACTGAATACCTGTCGCAATCAGCAAGCAACGCAAGGTTTTAGAAAGATAAGTGATATTTTCAGAATTGAAATAAGAGTCTTTCTGAAAATTCATTAGTAGTTTGTCTAACGCTCGCATAATCATAACGACCATATCAAAAATAGCAGCCGCTAATAGTAAAATAAGTATCGAAAACCAAATCGGCACTTGAGCAGTTTGAGGGCCATAATCTAGTGTCAACATTCCATTTTGACTCCAGCCGTCAAGAATAGCAGCTAGAATGCCTAAAAACATGATAATAATTCCAATAATTGCTAAATAGCGTATGATTTTGACAACTTCCCTACTAACCTTAAAACCAATCTGTTTCATTTCACACCCCGATTATTGTTTTATAATAATTACTTTTTCAAAATTATTATAAAACAATAATTTTACTCTATCAAGTATTTGCATACACAAAAGACCCCTTGCGGAGTCCTTTTTTCTGATTTAAAGTAACGAATTAGTCTTCGTTTACGAATGGCATAAGAGCCATAACGCGGGCACGTTTGATAGCTGTTGTTACTTTACGTTGGTTTTTAGCTGAAGTTCCAGTCACACGACGTGGAAGAATTTTACCACGTTCTGAAACGAAACGGCTAAGAAGCTCAGTATCTTTGTAATCAACATATTCAATTTTGTTCGCTGCGATGTAATCAACTTTTTTACGGCGTTTGAATCCGCCACGACGTTGTTGAGCCATGTTTTATTCTCCTTTATATTATTGTTTTTCAAGTTTTTCACTTGCGTTGTCCATATCCATTAGAATGGAAGATCGTCATCTGAAATGTCCATTGGATTTGAATTGCCAAATGGGCTTTCATCACGACCAAAGTTAGGTGTTTGTGATTGTGAAGATTGCGATGAGAAGCCACCATCGTTTGATGAGCCACCAAATGATGAATTGTTATTGTTGAATCCACCGTTATATGAACCACCTGATTGACCTTCACGTGTAGCACGGCTTTCCAAGATTTGGAAATTATCTGCAACAATCTCTGTTACGTAAACACGTTGACCTTGTTGATTTTCATAATTACGAGTCTGGATACGACCTGTAACACCAATCAATGTGCCTTTTTTAGCCCAGTTAGACAGATTTTCTGCCTGTTGGCGCCAAATCACACAGTTAATAAAATCAGCTTCACGTTCACCATTTTGATTTTTAAAGTTGCGATTTACAGCAAGTGTAAATGTGGCAACAGCTTGATTAGATGGTGTGTAACGGAGTTCTGCATCGCGAGTCATACGACCGACAAGTACTACATTATTAATCATAAAGCACCTTCTTACGCGTCAAGTTTAACGATCATGTGACGAAGAATGTCACCGTTGATTTTTGAAAGACGATCAAACTCGTTAAGAGCTGTTGCATCTTCTGTTTCAACGTTGATAACGTGGTAAAGTCCTTCACGGAAATCTTGGATTTCGTATGCAAGACGACGTTTTTCCCAATCTTTTGATTCAATAACAGTTGCACCGTTGTCTGTCAAGATAGAGTCAAAGCGTGCTACCAAAGCGTTTTTAGCTTCTTCTTCAATGTTTGGACGAATGATATAAAGAATTTCGTATTTAGCCATTGATATTTTTCCTCCTTTTGGTCTAATGACCCGTGACCCTCGTCACGAGTAAGTGAGGGATACTCACAATAAATTATTATACTATATGTAGGGCGAATAGGCAAGAGATTTATGTATTACAGAAAGATTTCATTTGTCCATTGTGGGCATTGTTAAAATGATATTATCTACTATTAAATAAGACAATAAAAAAGCACAGGCGTGCTTTCAGATTGAAGAAAAAGTCCATTTTGGACAATTTTCTTCAATCTTTTTTCTTAATGATGAAAATTAAAAACTCTTAGAAACACCGAAATATCAACATTTCTAAGAGTTTAATGATTTGTTATCTTTCGCAAACTTTTTCTATTTTTTATATTTTTAGGAGTTTATCTACGTTCTGAAAGCACAGGCGTACTTTCTATATAAATATTAAACTAAAATTCACCTTTATTAGAGACAGGGAGATTCGTTTCATAAAGCTCCGTTGCAAACTCTAAGCCTTTTCTAAAATTATCCGCATCTTCGCGGGTTTCAAACATTTTCTGTGCTTGTACATATTGTTGACCACTACGCCAATACATTTTTCGAACAACCCACATATCCCTACCTCGCTTTTCGCTAGTTTGAGATACATTATAGCATAAATTGTAACAAAATTTTGTCTTGTCTTGATTTTTTAATATAACATTCAAACTGTTTTAACATATTTTTAAGTGTTATAACACGAAAATCAGTTAATTTCTTGTTAAACTAATATTTTCTATCAAATGCATCTTCTTACTCTAGAATGCCTATATTGAAAGTCGTCTTAAACTAAAAGAGTCAATGATTAAAATGATAGTTTCTTAGTTTTATCATCATTAAAGTTATAATAACAGTTAGACCTGAATCTACTAAAAAATAGTATATCGTGAAAGACTTCAAATTTTCCATAAAATACTAAAAGAATAACTGTTTTGTATGTTAAGCCAAATAAGTAAATAAATAGCAAACATATCAAATTCTGTATAAACTTAGTAAAGGTTACTACTTTCTTTCCTAATAGTTTCTCTTAGCCTGAGAGCAATAGCCACAATCCTCAGCGCACAACCCACTTTGGCATTCAGTAGAGTATTTAGTCTAATACGATTCCCTGATCTATTTTTTCACTAAAATAGCTTGCGCATAATATTCCCACCAATTTCCGTCACTTTGTAAAATATTTAAACAGTCTCTTTTGAAATCATAGAAAATCTCCTAAGAACAGTTAGCCAATTACAACATTTGAATTAACTGTTTTCAAGCAAAATTTTCTTTTCGTCTTGTAGCGACATTATTAATCTTTTATAACATTAAACTATGATAAAATAAAAACCTTTAAAACCAGTAGACATTAGTTACCAATAACAACATTCTTATCATCCTTACAACAGAAATATTGCCAAATTTTATCTTTTTTGATTAGAAAATAAAAAAGATTGAAGAAAATTATCCAAAATAGGATTTTTCTTCAACCTAAAAATTAATCATTCATTCTGATAAGGTAGTCAAATGCACCTAAGGCTGCAGTGGCTCCGCTTCCCATAGAAATAATAATTTGCTTGTAGGCTTGATCCGTACAGTCGCCAGCTGCAAAAATACCTGCAACAGTTGTACTCCCTTGATTATCCACAATAATTTCACCACGATGATTAAGGTCAATGCCAGAATCTTTTAACCAGTCGGTATTTGGAACAAGACCAATTTGAACAAAGACTCCCTCTAAGTCAAGTGTTTTGTCCTCGCCAGTTTCTCTATCCGTATAAATGAGTCCCGTAACCTGCTCATCACCTAAAATTTCTTTTGTGGCAACATTTTTCAAAATCGTAATATTATCATGTGCTTCTGTGCGATCTTGTAAGACTTTATCAGCTTTTAATTCTGGTAAAAATTCAAGAATATAGACATGGCTAGCAAGTCCTGCTAAATCAATGGCAGCTTCAAGCCCTGAATTACCACCACCAATGACAGCTACTTTTTTATCTGTAAAGAGTGGTCCATCACAGTGAGGACAGTAAGTGACTCCTTTATTTCTAAATTCAACTTCTCCCGGAACATTAATATTGCGCCATTTGGCACCAAGAGATAGAATGGCTGTTTTAGATTTTAGAATAGCACCGTTAGCTAGCGTAACTTCGATAACATCCTTTTTATGAATAGCTATCGCTTTTTGAGCTTTCATGATATCGACATCGTATGATTTGGTGTGCTCTTCTACTTGGGACATAAGTGCTGGTCCCTCTATATAAGGTGTTCCAATCATATTTTCAATTCCGACGGTTTCCATCACTTGTCCACCAAACGTTTCAGCTAATAAGCCTGTTTTGATTCCTTTTCGTGCAGCATAAATAGCTGCGCTATTTCCAGCCGGTCCGCCACCAATAACCAAGACATCAAAAATTCCCTTATCTGCAAATGTCGTTTCTGACACTGGTCCTGCAATCAAATCAAGTAATTGTTCAATGTTGGTACGTCCTGAAGTCAGTATGGCATCATTGTGAAAAACGGTTGGAACGGACATAATCCCTTTAGCCTTGACCTCATCTTGGAACATCCCTCCCTCAATCATGGTATGGCTAATCTTCGGATTAATCACAGCCATAATATTGAAAGCTTGGACAACATCTGGACAATTATGACAACTAAGGCTGACATAAGTTTCAAAGTGGAGAGGAGTATCAATAGCTTTAATTCGGTTGATGACTTCCTCATCTACTTTTGGTGGTCGTCCAGAAACCTGTAAAAGTGCCAGAATCAATGACGTCAACTCATGTCCCAGTGGTAAGCCGGCAAATTCAACACCAGATTCTTGTCCTTTTTTAGCAATTCGAAAAGCAGGCGTACGACTAAGCTTCTTCTCTTCAAAACCAATCTTATCACTCATTGAGACGATTTCATTAATGAAATCTCTGACTTTTTTAGAATTTTCATCTGTTCCAAGATTAGCCTGAAAAACAATATCAGATTCAATTAAGGCAAGATATTGCGACAATTGTGTTTTGATTTCTGCATCTAATGCCATATAAAACCTCCTTAGATTTTACCTACTAAATCCAAACTTGGTTTTAATGTGTCTTCTCCTTCTTTCCATTTTGCAGGACAAACTTCTCCTGGATGTTTTCGGATATATTGTGCAGCACGCACTTTATCTAAAAGAGTACTTGCATCACGTCCAATGCCATCGGCATTAATTTCAACGGCTTGAACAATACCATCAGGATCCACGATAAATGTGCCACGCTGTGCCAAACCATCTTCACCAAGAACCTCAAAGCCTTCTGATAAAACATGAGCTGGATCACCAATCATAGCGTAAGTGATTGTTCCGACAAGATCAGAATCATCGTGCCAAGCTTTATGAACAAAATGTGTATCTGTTGAAACGGAATAGACTTCAACACCAAGTTTTTGAAGCTCTGCATATTGTTCTTGTAAATCACCAAGTTCCGTTGGACAAACAAATGAAAAATCAGCGGGATAGAAACAAAAAATCGCCCATTTTCCCTGTAAATCATCATTTGATACCTTGATAAATTCTCCATTATGATAAGCATCTGCTGAAAATTCAACGATAGGTTTTCCAATAAGTGACATGTGCTAGTCCTCCTATTATTTTATTCACTATAGTTGATTAAAAATGTCTAAAATAATTAAACACTCTCAATCCCCTACATTATATGTAAACCTTTGCGCAATGTCCAATAATATGTTCTATAGTTGTATAGACAATTTTATAAGTGATAGCAAACATCTATATAATTTCAATTCCAAACAAAAAACCTGAGAAAATTTTCTCAAGTTCTTCTGTTTATTCAGCATAGATCGTGGCTAAAATGTTGTCAACAATTTCTGCTCGTTTAGCTTTTCCTTCATAGCTATCGTCTTTGCGATAAGGATTATCAACAATATCAACAATCGTCGAATGTTTGACGACAACGATTTTATTTGCCATACGTGCAGCTTCGTCAATATCATGCGTGACAAGCATCGTCGTAAAATCGCGTGATTGACAAATATCAAGAATCAAGTCCTGCATTTTCCGACGTGTTAAAGCATCAAGAGCCCCTAATGGTTCATCAAGCAGCAAGAGTTCAGGGTGATACATAAGCGCACGCGCCAAAGCCACACGCTGTTTTTGCCCTCCTGACAAATGAGCTGGGTAATAATCCGCAAAATCCGACAAACCAACAAGCTTTAAAAGCTCGTCAGCTTCTTTTGTCATTCTATCTGACTTATTGCCAAATGAAAGATTTTCTCGCACAGTCATCCATGGCAATAAGCGGTCATCTTGAAACATAACACGCGCTTTCTCATTTAATGACCTTATCGGAACACCATTTTGGCTGATGGTTCCTTGGCTTGGTTGTTCGAGCCCTGCGACCATTCGCAGTAAGGTAGTCTTTCCGCTACCGCTCATGCCAACAAGGGCTACAAAGTCACCTTTTTTAATCCCTAAATTAGCATTTGCTAGCGCTGTTTTATCACCGTATTTCTTGGTGACATGATCAATGGTAATCAAATCTGTCATTGTTTCCTCCTAATTGCGCCAGTCTAGTAAAATATCTTCCAGATTTTTGGCAATGAAATCTGACAATTTCCCTAGCAAGGCATAGATGAGAATGCATAGGAAAATCGTTTTCATGTTCATAAATTGTTGGGCGTTGGTTGACATGTAACCAATCCCAGAATCCGCTGATACTGTTTCGGCAACAATCAAGGTTGTCCACATGACACCCAAAGCATAGCGGACACCCATTAGAATCGTTGGCATGGCACCAGGGAAAATAATTTTACGGAACATTTGCAGACGTGATAATCCGTAGGATTTCCCCATTTCTACTAAATGCGAATCAACAGACGTCATTCCGTGGTAAGTGTTGATATACATTGGAAATAGGCAACCGATAGCAACCAAACTGATTTTAGCTGTTTCACCGATTCCCAACACTAGGATAATCACAGGAATTAAAGCCAAATGTGGAATATTTCGTAACATTTGAATGGTTGAATCAAAGGTCATTCGCGCCACACGTGAAACGCCGTTGATGACACCGAGAAGAAAGCCGATTCCTCCTCCGATGACAAAACCAACGCTAGCGCGGTATAAACTGATACTGATATTTTCTTGTAGCGTTCCTTTTTTAAATAAGCTTACGCCTTGTTTTAAAACGCTCCAAGGTGAAGGGATAAAAGAACTGCTAATCCAACCTGCCATGACACCAATTTGCCAAAAGATAAGGAGCAAGGCTGGGATTAACCACGGTAGGATAGTTAAAACAACATCTGATTTTTTTACTGTTAATCTTTTCATGATAAGACTGCCTTTCTAATCAATCCTCTGCGTATTGCACATGGTCACTAACGGTTACTTTATTTTCAATTAACCCCTCAGTGTAAAATAAGTCGGCAATATCTTGTAGTTCTGAAACAGATTCAGATGTCATTGCTGTCATAGAATAGGTGCGGCGAGAGACCATTTTTTCAACGACAGCTTGGTCAACACCGAGGCTATCTGTTAAAAGGTCAACCAATTCATCAGTGTTTTCATTAGCCCATTCCATGTCCTCGTTGGTGTATTCAATCAATAAAGCTGTGGCTTCTTCATTTTCTTCAGCGAAATCACTGGCAGCGACAATGTAAGAACGGTTGTTATCACCAATATCAGAGCCGCTGACAACTAATTTTGAATTATCCGTTACTTCTGCTTGTGACGTTGCTGGGTCCCAGTTTGCCCAAGCGTCAACAGTTCCATCCGCATAGGCAACACTTGCGGCGCTTTGGTCAAGGCTCACAAGATTAACATCATCTGTTGTTAAGCCAGCTGCGGCTAGAGCTTTCATGACAAGGTATTGCGAGCTTGTCCCTTGCGTATAGGCAATCGTTTTTCCAGCCAAATCTTCGGCACTATCAATTCCAGAATCATTATGCACCAAGATACCAGAACCTTGGTCTTTCTTACCACCAACAGCAACGTAGGTTAAATCTGTTCCTGCAGCAAGCGCTGATACCCCTGGCGTGTCACCGATACGAGCATAATCAATGCTACCAGATGCCAAGGCTTGCATTTCAGCAGAACCATTTTGGAATTCTTTGAAAACAACTTGATAGCCTTGCGCTTCCATTTTTTCGACCAATTCACCACGCGCTTGCGAAATATCAAATTCATCACCTGCTTGGTAACCAATAACAATGGTCTGCAAATTGCTTGAATCGTCAGCTTGCGTTTGCATCCAGCCATAAAACGCCAGACCAATCCAGCAGACTAACAGAGCAAAAATAAAACTTTTTCGTGCGATTTTCTTATGTTTCAATCTCTTTTCCTTTCTCAAGGGATAATTGGTGAACTTCCTCAATCAACTGGCGACGTAATAATTTTCCAGTTGGATTTCTCGGAAAGTCAGCCATAAAATAAAGCTGTGTTGGTTGACAATATTTTGCCAGATGTTCTGCGGCAAATGCCATAATATCAGCTTCCAAGGTTGCTGAAGGTTTGACAGTATTTTGCAGAATAATGGCAGCCGCCACAACCTCGCCGTAAACCTCATCAGCTACTGGTATGACAGCAACATCTTTGATGACATCGAGCTGTGCCAATACATCCTCGACAATGACAGGACTGATTTTCTCGCCACCTCGGTTGATAAAATCTTTTTTCCGTCCTTCAAGGTAAAGGTAGCCATCTTCGTCCAAATGCCCAATGTCTCCAGTCAGTAACCAACCGTCTTTAAACGATGACGGACTTGGTTGCAAATAATCAGTAATCACCTGCGGTCCACGAAGGGCAACCTCGCCAGTTTGCATGGCTTGCTTAGTCAGCTGATTATCTTTGACAATTGCCAAATCAATCTTAAAAGGTTTTCCAACTGACCCTTGCTTGATTGCTGTCGGCGGATTTAAGGTAATCTGACCACTTGCTTCGGTCATTCCCATTCCCTCTAAAATGGGAACACCAAAGGTTTCTTGAAAGGCAATTTCTTTACTTTTTGCTAAAATAGCCGAGCCGCACCGAACAAATCGCAGATGAGAAACTGGCTTGAAGGTATTGCGTGATGTTTCATTTTTCAATAAAATCGTTACAATCGTTGGCACGACAGATGTCCACGTGATACGATAGTCTTGAATCCATGTCCAAAAACGGCTAGCGCTAAATCTTGGTGCAATGATTAGCTGCCCAGATGACAAAAGCGTTGCATTGACAATGATATTCTGGGCATTGACGTGAAACATGGGCATTACAACCAAGACACGATCATTTTCAGTAAGAGGGTGGCTAGCAATGCTGTTTTTAGCACCGATCAGCAATTGTTGATGCGTTAAGCCAACTTGTTTTGGTTTTCCTGTCGTTCCCGAAGTGTTCAGAATGAGCGCCAGACTGGTCTCCATAGGCAGTTTTGAAGGGGCTAGATGACCTGACTTCGTTAAAATAATCAAATTTGGGCAAGTTTTCAGCGGAAGATAATGCGCTGTCAGCTCTGCGTATTTTTCAAAAACCTCAATCTTGTCAGATTCTACGATGATAGCTGGGTAATCAGCTGCCTCATAATATTTTTGCAATTCTTTAGCTGGTGTCGTCTCAGATACGGGATGCGCCATCATTCCCAGTTGCCAAAGGGCTTGATTGAGAGGAATGTAGAGCGCCGAATTTCCAAAGGCCAAAAACAAGGTATCTTGATAACCCATTCCCTGCCTTTGAAAAAAATCTTGAAGCTGCTTGATGTCATCAAGAATATCCTGTCCTGTAAACCAAGTGTCTAGCTGAATGTCCTTGATAATCGGTTTTTGAGCATTTTCAGATAGTTTTTCCGTTAATGTCTTGGTGAGTTCGGTCATACAGTTTCAGCCTTTCGTTGTTTGGCAAGCAGTTGTGACAGCTGTGGACGCATGATTTTATTGGTTGGATTGAGTGGGAAAGCTTCCACAAAATAAATTTCTGTCGGGCACTCGTGTTTAACCAAATGTTGGGCACAATATTCTCTGATTTCTTCTTTTAAGTCAGCACTTGGTAAAACATCGGGTTGCAAGATGATCGCTGCAGCAACGATTTCACCATAGATATCATCTGGTAATGGCACTGCCGCAATTCCTCTGACAAACTCTAAATTGCCGATAACATTTTCAATGACCGTTGGATTGATTTTTTCACCGCCGCGATTGATAACATTTTTACTGCGACCATTTAACCAAAGATAACCATCCTCGTCATAATAACCAAGGTCTCCTGTTAACAACCAGCCATCTCTGAATGATTTTGGACTGGGAGATAGGTAGTCTGTAATAACGTGTGGCCCACGAATGGCAATCTCACCTTCAATACCAGCTTTCATGGTCAAGTCATCACCGTCAACGATTTTGACGTCACTACCATAAGGTTTGCCGACAGAGCCAACTTTTATGGCATCAAGTGGGTTGAGAGTACATTGGCTACACGATTCTGTCATGCCATAGCCTTCAAGAATTGGCACACCAAAGGTTTCGGAAAATTCACGATTACGATTGATTGGCAACATGGCTGACGCACAACGAATAAAACGCAATTGATGATTAGGGTCAAAATTATCTAACGATTGTTGATTTTTTAGCAAAATCGTTACGATCGTTGGCACCACGGAACTCCATGTACAATGATGCGCATTAATCCATTGCCAGAAGTGACTGGCGCTAAATTTCGGTGCAATCACAATCCGACCATTGGATAACAAGGTCGAAACGACAATCAATTCTTGCGCATTGATATGAAACATAGGCATCACAATCAAGACAGTATCGTCTTTTGTCATGCGGTGCGACACCAAATCATCCTCAGCAGCCAAGCGCATAAAACGGTGCGAAAGCCCGACTTGTTTGGGCTTTCCTGTCGTCCCAGACGTATTCAAAATCCAGCCCAAGGTATCTTCAGTCGGTGCCATTTCTTTGTGCGTATTATCATTGTCCTTACGGCTTAGCAAGACTAAATCGGGAAAGGTTTTAAGAGGTAGCACTTCGTAGCGCAATTCAGGATTTCCTTTGAAAGCAGCTGCTTTTTCCTGATTGAAAATCATAGCAGGATACTGATTCTCATCATAATCGGCTACCAATTCTGCAATCGGTGTGGTACTTGCTACAGGATGTGCGGTAATCCCATAGCGCCACATCGCCTGATTCATCGGAATATAAACCGCTGAATTTTCCAGAGCCATAAAAACGACATCATCTTTTCCAAGACCATTCCGCCTAAAAGCCTCTTGAAAAAGAGCAATATCATCTTCCACATCTTGCCCCGTAAACCAGCGATTAAGAGAGATATCTTTTAAAAATTCACGCTCCGCATTTTCCAACAAACGTGCCTTTAAATCATCAACTAACTGTGTCATGACTATCTTAATTTCCTTTCTTGATATGATTGGGACGACCAATTAAAATGCCAAATGGCGGTACTTTGTAGCAACAATAAGACAGTAACCAAGCACCGCCTAAGACCAAAAGATAACCTAATGGGAAAAGCAAAGCCAAGGCGACATCACTCAAATACGGATTAATCCAATCAATTACTATACTAAAAATCGCCAGAGAGGCTGTCTGCGTCAGATAAATCCCAAATGATAATTTCGACGACAAATCAACCGAGCGACGTAACCATTTAAGACTTGGTTTGTCACGATTGTTAGCGTAATGCAGACTAAGCACAAATAGCGTTGCAATCATGAAAATTGCATAAATCATCATGTAAGGCTGATGAACCAAATGGGCATAATGCCGACTTAGCCCAAGAATCTTGGTATTGTAATAATAAAGCCCTATCGTCCCCAGACTTAGACAAGCAGTTATCGCATAAATGCGCTTTTGATAAGTCAGCAAAAGTGTCGTGACTTGATCATAATGAATGGCTACATAAGCACCAGCCATAAAGTAAAATTGATAAGTCAAGACAAACATGCCGTAGGAACGGAAAAGATAGGGCCAATTCGTATGGTCTTGATGTGGGAAAATGTATTTGATATAGAAAAGAAAAAGCAACTGAATAAGCGCTGAAATGCTAATAATAAGATTATGCCGATTCACAAATCGCTGATACAACCAAAGCATGATTGGAAAAATCACGTAAAGTTGCATGGTTACCAAAATATAGTAAAGGTAAAAGCGATTCCCATGTAAAAGGGCATCTCCCCATTCTCCAAGCCATTCAGGAAAAGTAAAACTTCCCATGACCAATAATGTGATGAGAATGTAAAAGCCATTCCAAAAAACATAGGGAATTCCTGAACCTTTAAAACGTTTGATCCAAAAAGGGATAATAGCCAAATGATCCTTTTTATAATTTCCTAAAAATAGCACAAGTCCCGTGACAAACATAAACCCCATACGTGTAAAATGGGGCATTAAGTGGGTTGCCGTAAAAAATGCATAAGCTCCTGAACTTTTAGAGACGGCGTTGGTAAATAGAGAACTAACGTGATTAATCAGTACTCCAAAAATAAAAATACAGCGCATGAGGTCAACTTCATAGAGATACCTCTTCTTTTTTTTCGCTTCTGTTGGCAAATGGCTGCTCCTTCTGTTACATTTACTTGAGGTTCATTATCCACTTTTAAACTTAAGACTAACTTAAGTAACAGCAAAAGAAGCGCTTACTTTCAAAAGGAGTTGCCTTGCCAAAGGGCAGACACCAAATCATTTCGCACACACCACGCACCATCTAGATACTTCGGTGATTTGTTCAGCCCTTTGCGCCACTGCTATTGCTGACCTCGCATGACTACAATGGCTTTTGCTAGCTACCACTTGCTTTATGGCTAGGCTTAGCCAATGAGATCTCACGGAATAAGGCCTATACCTTTATTGGTTACACGAGATAGGAGGCAGTAAAAGCTCTAAGTGAAAGGAGACATTCTAGCGAAGAATCTAGTAGCTCTAGGAAGAACGAACTTTTTCACAGACCTTAGTCAGAATGCCATTAGGCTCATGAGGAACACCAACAGTGGCGAAACCCTTTTGGCATTGTTGGTTAAGACAACTCCTCTGCGATAAGGCTTAGTGCTATGTTTTCCATGCGTCAGGCGATGCTTTTGCTAGTCTTTCTTGGGGGGCGTTTTTAGCATCAGGTTTGGGACTAGCTCTGACACTGCTAACAAGTGCCTCAGAGGACTGGTACCTCAGGTATAGGCTATGTCCCTTGTAGCTAAAAAGTCTGGAACGTTTCAAGGTTCCAGACTTTTTTAACTATTCTTTCTCTGTGTTTAAGCATAAGGCTTTGAGGCGAGGCGTGTTGATTATCATTTTAACCTTAGCCATCTTAATCGAATGCTTTCCTAAGAAGACAAGGCTATTTATTAGAACGTTTCTTGCGTTTCTTAGTACCTGCTAAGGCTAGTCCGACAAGGCCTACTCCTAAGCCACTTAAGGCACTGGTATCAAGATCACCAGTAGATGGAAGAGCCGATTCAGACCTTGCCGCTGAAGTAGACTCGTTGCTACTTGCCGAGGTTGACTCAGAGGTGCTTAATGACGCAGACGCACTTGCTGAAACTGAGAGCGACTCAGAGGCACTGATTGAAGCCAAAGATGATGCTAATTCAGAGGTAGTACGTCAGTATCTTGCACCACTTGCTGAAGTAGATGCTGAGTCAGAGATACTTGTGCTAGCTGAAAGCGACTCACTCAAACTTACTGAAGTGCTTGTACTTACACTGGCTGACTCAGAGGCACTTATAGAAGCTGCCACTGAAGTGGACTCGCTTACGCTTGAGGACGATGAGGCACTTATCGAGCTTGAGAGGGAATCACTCAATGATTCTGATATAAGCACGGATTCAGGAACTGGTTTTGCCGATCTATCCCAATTAGATGTCGATTCTGAAAGACTTAGTGAAGTTGATTCGCTGGTACTTATTGAAAGTGACTCACTAACTAAGATAGAATCGCTTATTGAGATTGACTCGCTCACACTGGTCGAGTCGGAGTCAGAGGCTGAAGTAGAACTTGAAGCGGACTCTGAAGCAGT
>NZ_NETH01000051.1 GCF_003337175.1 Streptococcus gallolyticus | reverse complement strand
AGTGAACAAGATTTTATTCAAAGACATTTAGAACTTAATTGGAGTTTGGATGTTGTCAAAGGAACTTATCCCGATAAAATCCCTTGCTCTATGAGAACTCTTTATCGCCTAGCTGACCGTGGCATCTTCAAGAAAGAGGATTTACCATGGAAGGGAAAACGTAAACCCAATGGTAAGGCCGAAAAACGTGGCAAACAAGCTTTTCGGAGGGATATCCGCGAGCGTGCGGAAATTTATCCGGAATTTGAAAGAGAGTTTGGACATCTTGAGGGAGATACGATTGTTGGTAAACATCACAAAAGTGCTGTTATCACCTTGGTAGAGAAGCAATCTAAAGCGATTATCACCCTTCAAACCAATGGTCGAAAAGCTAGTGACATTGAACAATCACTAGATAGATGGCTGTCACAATTCCCAAAACATCTCTTTAAATCGATTACCTTTGATTGTGGGAAAGAATTCTCTAATTGGAAGACAATATCCAACCAACACGACATTGATATTTTCTTTGCGGATCCAGGTTGTCCTGGTCAACGTGGGTTAAATGAACATTCAAATGGTTTATTAAGACATCATGGACTTCCAAAGCAAATGGATTTCAATGGTGTTTCTCAGAAATATTTATCAGCTATAGCTGATAAACGAAATAGAATTCCTAGGAAATCGTTACATTATCAAACACCATATCAAGTTTTTCTGAGTTACCTAAAATGTCTAGATTAATTTGACAATTGGGGAGAAGTAAAAATTTTTATCAAATCTATAAAACTTTTTAAAAATTTTACTAATTCAGTTAAAATTATAAGTTTATCCTTGCCAAATTCGACCCTTACTATTTCTATCTCCTTAAAATACAACTTTTTAATTAAAGTATACCATTTAATTTTTAAAAATCAAATAAATAGTGATATTAATATAAAATTTTGATAGAATAAAATAGGAGTTGTATTTTAGTTTTAGGGTTGTGCGTTTTATAGCTTTAACAATTTCTATATAATATCACTTGTAAATAATAAGTAATTATTATATAATATGTTTGTTGGAACTATTCGAAACAACACAGCAAGTTAAAATAAGGCTTTGTCCGTATACATTTTGGCATCCGATTCGGGTGCATTTTTTTTGTGCCCTTACAGATAATGTCAACAAAACTAAGCCATTTTATTTTACTCTTTAAAACATTAAAAAACAAGCGTTTTCAAGGTGCTTGTTTTTCTGTTTTATATTTCATTTAACTCACCAACCAACCCCAGAAAAATGGGAGGGCAAAAGCAATTAAGCCACAAATCACAAAGAGGGCTTTCAGCCATTTTTGAGGGATAGTCGTTGATTTAATCCAAAGAAGAATGGCAAACAGCCACGAAACGGCAAATAATAGCCAATAGTACCATGCAAGGGACATCTTAGTTCTTCCTTTCTAGCTTAATGGTTTTCGGATCTTTCTGTTGGTCTTGCAGACGCTTAGCCAATTGACGGCGAGCAATGATAACTAAGCCAATCATAATAACTTCGTAAGTGACAAAGAAAATGATAAAACAATGCAAGAAAAATTCCTCTGGTAAAACCCAGATAATTGGGTCTGTGGCTGGGTTGAACAGCCATGTTGAATCACCAGGGAAAAGCACTTCATGAAATAGCGTAAAAAATTGGTCAAAGCCAATCAGCAATCCTGCTACTGCAATTAGCACAGGCAAAATAGCTGCCAAAGTAAACGCTCTTTGATGTAGAAAAAGTGATTTTTCAGCTCTGCTATTTTTCCAAAAACGCCAAGACGGATACAGCAGCACCACAAAAACAGCTTGCGCTAGGTGAAATAAATGCTTAACGTCACGAAAATGCTTGAGCCCGTCTGTTGATGACGGGAAATCTGGCATAGAAAGGGGGTGCGAAAGTGGATTGGTCAGATAGGTCATCAGAATATTAAAGTTTTTCAAGAGGTCGTCTTTTGTAATCGTGACCTGAAGGGTTAGTTTGAGCCAATCAACTTCCAAAGGGTAAATCAGCCAAGCACCATAAATAGCTACCAAGACAGCTAGAGCAAGGAGACAGAGCCAAGTGCTAAACGTCCAAAGTTTATTTTTCATCAAAATTCCATTCATCTAAGCTAGCAAGGACATGGTCAGGTTTCACTGGAAGGGTAGGCACTTCTTCTGGTTTGGTGAAACCAGTCGTCACAAGCAAAGTAGCAATATCATTTTGAATTCCTGCCATAATATCTGTTAAATAATTATCACCAACCATGATAGCTTCTTCACGTTTAACTCCCAGAACATCCAAAGCTTTATTCATGATAATCGCATTTGGTTTGCCGATAAAGACTGGCTGCACACGTGTTGCAGTCTCCAAGAGTTTATTAATTGAACCAGCCCCTGGCATTAACCCACGCTCGGTTGGGATATTCAAATCAGGATTCGTTCCAATAAAGACTGCTCCTTTTTGAATGGCAAGTGTTGCAATGGCAAGCATTTCATAGGTTAGTTGCGTATCTAGTCCGACAACCACATATGCTGGATTTTCAGTATCTTCAACATAGCCAGCCTCAGCAATAGCTGTTTTCAACCCCGTTTCACCAATCACATAAACTGTTTTTTCACGATTCATGTCATTCATGTAATCAATCGTCGCCATTGTTGCTGTATAAATCGTTTCAAGCGGCGTATGCACATTGAATTGTGTCGCAAGCATTTCTTGAACTTTTTCTGGTGTGCGTGTTGTATTATTCGTCACTAAAACATAAGGAATATTGCGTTCTTGCAGATGTTGAATAAAACGTTCCCCAGCAGGAATACGATTTTTCCCTTTGTAAATTGTTCCATCTAAATCAATCAAATAGCCTTTATAAGTCATTCTTTCCTCCACTTCCACTATAACTATCTAAAAAGCCTTTGCCTGTCCTTTTACCAATCAGTATCTCCCACGCTTATCATTACAGGTATTGAGAACTATAGCCATTTATTTTTGCTGCCCTTGATTCAATGAGTTTTGGATGATTATTATCCGTAAAATCCCCACACACTATGGTTTCTAATTTGATAACCTAGCCTTGATTGAGGACAATGAAAAATCTTGTGGCAGAAACTGGTTGCTGGTATTTTAGGAGCTAAAGTGCCAGTACACGTTCATTGCCACATCAAGTCCGGCTCCTTCTTTCACCTCTTTAAGCGTGTTTTCCGCCACAGATTGGTCAACATCACACCAACCACCTGGCAGCGCCCACTTTCCATTAGCTTCTTACACTAGTAACATCTTGTCATCTTGAAAAATAGCTGCGCGTGTATCGATTTTTGGGGTTTGATAGCCCGTTTCGTTAGCTAACAAATCAGCCACTTCTGAGCTGGTAACTGCGACAATTCAGCCATCATTGCAACTGAAATCTCTCGAATTTCCTCAAAACGTTCAATATCATACTTATCGCGACCATAAGCTACCCTTGCTTGTGCCAAGGATTGCAAGCGAACCAGCCAAACAACCCACTTCTTATCATCAACAGTCATTATTTTTCCTTCCACTCGATGCGAGCTTGCGCATGAACAGCACCTTGGGTAACAATTTCATGTTTTGTTATCAAACCATCTGTTTCAACACGTGATTTAATATCATGCCCATAATGGACTTCTTTCACGTATTTGAGGTTAATGTGGTGTGGAATGTGTTCCTCTAAAAACGCCACGTCCAACACATCATACATCCATTCAAGGTATTTGCTATTGTTAACATGACCATTCAAATCAAGGTCAAAAAAGCGAACGTGATAAGTTGTTTCTTCTGGATTTTCCAAGCTTTCGTAACGAGGACCACGATAGATTTTTTTAATCTTTTCAACGTCATAAACGCCAACGATTTCATCAATAACAGGGTGAACCTTTCTGCTATCATAATCCATGAGGACAAAAGTCGAATGAATCGTCATGATTTTATCACCAGATTCACCATAAACATTGAAATCACGGTAACAAAAGAGCTTATTATAAGCCGTAGGTATCGTTTCAATCACGATATTTTCAGTATATTTTGGCAAACGCTCGATTTCAATCGCATACTCTGTGATAATCCAAACAAGATTGTAGGTTTGATAAATATAATCATCACTCATCCCCAAACTAAGTGACTGTTTCCCTGAAACTTGCAACACTAACGATAAAAGTTGCGGCAATTTCATGTTGTGATTAATGTCACTTTCGTAAAAAGGTACTTGATAATTTTCTTGATAACTTAATCCCATGTCATTACTCCAATATAAATCTCTCTGCTACCGTGTCTCCTAAAAAGAGACCTTTTTTAGTCATTCGAACCACCCTATCATCTGGTACCAAAAGCCCCTGCTGACAAAGTTCTGTCACGATCTGACCATAACGTTCTTCAAAAGACAGACCAAACTTTTCTTCAAATTTTGCAATGGAAACGCCAGATTTCTTACGCAAGCCCAAGAAAAGTTCTTCTTCCATCATTTCATCCTTGGTCAAGACTTCCTCTGACAACCTAGCATTTCCTTGCGAAACAGCCTTTAAATAATGTTGAATCGGCCCACGGTTACGATAACGAACACCGTTTAAATACCCAGACGCCCCAGCACCGACACCATAATATTCTGCATTATCCCAGTACATCAAATTATGACGACTTTCAAAACTTGGCTTGGTAAAATTAGAAATTTCATAATGCTCAAAGCCATTAGCTTCCAATTCAGCGATAATGTACTCAAACATTTCCGCCTCAAGGTCTTCTTGGGGCAAATTCAATTTTCCACGACGCATTTTATTCATGAAAACCGTGTGATGTTCTAAAATCAAACTATACAAACTCAAATGAGGAATATCCAGCGCTATCGCCTTAGCAACATTTTCCTTAACATCTTCTATTGTCTGACCAGGAAGCGCATAAATTAAATCAATCGAAATATTGTCAAAGCCTGCTGTTTTCAAATGGTCAATCGTCGAATAAATTTGCGCTTCATTGTGGCTACGCCCAATTCTCTTTAATTGCTTATCATTAAAAGTCTGAACACCAAGCGACACACGATTAACAGCAGATTTTTTCAACACTTCAATCTTGTCATCCGTCAAATCCCCAGGATTTGCTTCAATGGTAAATTCTTCTAATACGCTCAAATCTAAATGCTTTGTCAAATTCGTCAGCAAATAATCCAATTGCTGCGCGGTAATTGAGGTTGGCGTTCCACCTCCGATATATAAGGTTCGCAATTGTTCAATATCATAACTCTCAAATTCACGAATAAGAGCCTGCAAATAATCGTCAACAGGCTGATTTTTGATAAATACTTTTGAAAAATCACAATAATAACAAATCTGCGTACAAAATGGTATATGAACATAAGCTGATGTTGGTTTTGTTAACATGACGCTATTATAACATTTTTGCCAAGGATAACCAATGACTTTATTACGAAAGAAAAGGAGCAGGCAAAACGCATTTCCCATACTCCTCTTTATTAAGATACCAAGAGCGTTAAGAAATCCGTATAAAAATAGGAAACTGACGACGTGTGCTGGCGCACAAGGTAGTTTATCTTTTTTACTAGGATTTTAGCTCGGGTTCAATTTATGAAACTGATTTTAGTCAATACCGATTTCTTTACGAACAACGTCAGCAATGCTATCCACGTAATAGCTTACTTCTTCATCTGTTGGTGCTTCTGCCATGACACGAAGAAGCGGTTCAGTACCACTTGGACGCACTAAAATACGACCATTGCCATTCATTTCAGCTTCCATTTTGCTGATAATATCAGCGATAGCTGGTACTTCCATGGCTTTGCTCTTCATGCTATTTTCAACACGAACATTCACTAATTTTTGTGGGTAAATAGTAACTTCGGCAGCCAATTCAGAAAGTGATTTGCCAGTTTCTTTCATCACTTTTGTCAATTGAATAGCCGTTAATTGGCCATCACCTGTTGTGTTATAGTCCATGATGATAACATGACCTGATTGTTCTCCACCAAGGTTGTAACCAGATTTACGCATTTCTTCAACAACGTAACGGTCACCAACTGCTGTAATCGCTTTGTTAATCCCTTCACGGTCAAGCGCCTTATGGAAACCAAGGTTTGACATAACCGTTGTAACGATAGTGTTGTGAGCTAATTGTCCACGTTCTGATAAATATTTGCCGATAATGTACATGACTTTATCACCGTCAACAATGTCGCCATTTTCATCAACAGCAATCAAACGGTCGCTATCACCGTCGAATGCCAAGCCAACTGCTGCGCCAGATTCTTTAACCAATTCTTGCAATTGTTCTGGGTGAGTTGACCCAACGCCATCGTTGATATTAAGACCGTCTGGTTTTTCACCGATAACAGTAATATCAGCATCCAAATCCAAGAAAACATCACGTGCCGATACAGAAGCAGAGCCATTTGCAGTATCAAGAGCAATCTTCATCCCTTCCAAGCTAATACCTGTTGAAACAAGAAATTTTTCGTATTTACGAAGTCCTTCTGGATAGTCAACTAATGTTCCTAAACCTTCAGCTGAAGGGCGTGGAAGCGTATCTTCTGGAGCGTCAAGTAATGCTTCGATTTCGTCTTCTTGGTCATCAGCCAATTTAAAACCATCGCCACCGAAGAATTTAATCCCATTATCCAATGCAGGATTGTGACTAGCTGAAATCATGACACCAGCGCTCGCTTTTTCTGTACGAACTAGGTAAGATACCCCTGGAGTTGCTAGAACGCCAAGTTTATAAACTTCAATCCCAACAGAAAGAAGCCCAGCAACCAAGGCAGATTCTAACAATTCTCCTGAAATACGTGTGTCACGTGCCACAAATACTTTTGGACGTCCTGTTTCATGCTGACTAAGAACATAGCCACCAAAACGTCCCAATTTAAATGCTAACTCAGGTGTCAATTCGACATTTGCTTCTCCACGAACACCATCTGTACCGAAATATTTTCCCATTATTCTACTAGCGAAAAATCGCTTCCTCCATTACTAATATAATCTAAACGACCAATCCCATGATTGAAATCACATTTTTATCTTAAATTATCATTATTTATTAATGTATTACTCTTAATAGTCTTTGCTATTATCTATTATTTTTCCGTTACTGTCAACTGAACAGTCACAACAGAAGGGTCAACAGTCACATTATTTGCTGATAAATTGACACTGACGCTCGTATCCTTTGTGACATCAGAAATATCAACATTAGCAACAACTTCATCCACTGCATCCAAAGCATCCTGACTACCAGAAATCGTTACTTGGCTTTGGCTTAATTTGTATGAAATGTCAGAGATTTTATCACTCATCTCTCCTGTTGTTTTCACAGTTACTGGAACTGTTTTTGTCAATTTTTTCACGGTCACTTCTAATTTGGCTTTAGAAGGGTTAATAGCACTAGCTAAGATTGTACCGTCTGCTGCCACAGCCTGCAAGGCTACGCGTCCACTGTAATTACTGTCCAATACTTCTGTTTCTGGCAATTTAGCAACCACATGGTCAATTTGGTCAATAATTGATTCCGAACTTGTAACTTCAACTTCAGAAACATCTGTCGAAACTTTTTTCAACTCATAGCCAGTAGCCAATTGGCTGGAATCTACTTCACCTTGAACGTCAAATGTTTTTGTTTTCTTTTTACCGATTGTTACTGAAATGCTACTTGGTGAAGCTGTCGCTGTAACCCCTGACGGCAAATCTGTCACTTGTAAAGGAACGGTCTGTGTCCCCTCACCCAAGTTTGTCAAATCAGCTACTACCTTAAAACTTCTTGTATCACTATTAATCTCAGAATCCAATTTGACACGATTAATCGATGTCAGATAAACCTCTGTTTCATAAGAATAACCACTAATAAAATACTTATCAGTATCATATTTAATATCAATGGGAACATTCTCCAAAGTATGGGTATAAGTTTCTGTTGCCCCCGATACTTGCGAGCCTGTCCGTGTGTAATTACTTGATGTGGCTGTTAAAAATAGAAGAATGGAAAAGACAATGGATACAATAACCAACCAAAATTGACTATTAAAAAATTTCTTCATTGTTTCTTCCTCCAAATCTTATGATACCAGTGCTCTTCTTCTGCGGCTTCTGTGATTAACTGTGTTCGAAGAATAGCTTCAAAGTTTTCTTTGGTCAAATCGTGTAAGAATTCACCTTTTGACGTAATTGAAATACCACCTGTTTCTTCTGAAACAACAATCGTTAAGGCATCAGAATTCTCTGACAGACCAATCGCTGCGCGGTGACGCGTCCCAAATTCTTTTGAAATCGCCATTGATTCTGACAAAGGAAGATAAGAACAAGCCGTTGCAATTTTATTGCCTCTGATAATGACAGCACCGTCATGCAAAGGCGTATTTGGAATGAAAATATTAATCAATAATTGACTTGAAATATCCGCGTCCAAAGGAATCCCTGTTGAAATATATTCCTGCAAAGTTTGCGTGCGCTCAATTGAGATTAAAGCCCCAATCTTACGCGGACTCATGTAAGCCACCGATTTCACCAGTGCTTCAACCAATTTTTCCTCGTCACTCACTTGCTGTGTTTGCAAGAACACTTGTGTTGAACGCCCAAATTTCTCAAGACCCGAACGGATTTCAGGAGCAAAGATAACCACACCCGCAATAACACCGTACGTAATCACTTGATTCATCAAATAAGTAATCGTTGTAAAGCCAATCCATTCAGCTACAAACTTTAGTAAAATGAAGAACCCGACCCCTTGAATCAAGGACATGATTTTCGTACCCGCAAGGGCTTTGATTAAACGATAAATAAAATACGCAACAATTAAAATATCCAAAATGTGAACGACAATTGTCCATGGGTTTTCAACTAAAGTTGCCCAAAATTTAGCATCAATAGCCGTAAAATTACTCATACATACATCTCTTTTCTCTAACTAATTAAAACTACCTTTTTATTATACCACGTTTAAAACAGATTTTCTTTATTAGAATATATCTTTTTGTGGTACAATATTTCTATGAAAATAAACACACTTATGGGAATCACGGCTGGAAAGTCAGCTCACTTTGTCCTTTCAAAAATGGGACGTGGCTCAACCTTGCCTGGAAAAATCGCCCTCAAATTCGACAAAGATATTTTAGACACTATCGCTAAAGATTATGAAATCGTTGTGGTAACAGGAACAAACGGTAAAACTTTGACCACTGCTCTTACAGTTGGGATTTTACGTGAAGCTTTTGGTGACATCGTCACAAATCCAAGCGGTGCCAATATGATTACTGGGATTACTTCAACTTTCTTGACAGCCAAAAAAGCCAAATCTGGTAAAAAAATTGCCGTGCTTGAAATCGATGAAGCTAGTCTGCCCAAAATCACAGAATACATCACCCCAAGTCTCTTTGTATTCACCAATATTTTCCGTGACCAAATGGACCGTTATGGTGAAATTTACACCACTTACCAAATGATTTTAGACGGTGCTGCCAAAGCTCCAGCAGCAACAATCCTAGCCAACGGAGACAGCCCACTTTTCAATTCTACAAACGTGGTAAACCCTGTTAAATATTATGGCTTTGACACTGAAAAACACACTCCAGAACTCGCACACTATAATACCGAAGGAATTTTGTGTCCACAATGTCAGCAAATTCTAAAATACAAATTGAACACCTATGCAAACCTTGGTGATTATGTCTGTAAAAATTGTGGTTTCCACCGTCCAAAACTCGATTATGCCTTGACAAAATTGACGAAAATCACCAATACAACTTCTGAATTTGTCATTGACGGTCAAGATTACAAAATCAACGTCGGTGGTCTCTATAACATTTATAACGCTCTTGCTGCGGTGTCTGTTGCTGAATTTTTCGGAGTTTCTCCTGAAAAAATTAAAGCTGGTTTTGATAAGAGTCGCGCCATCTTTGGACGCCAAGAAACCTTTAAAATCGGTGATAAATCTTGTACCTTGGTTCTCATTAAAAACCCAGTTGGCGCTAGTCAAGCACTTGATATGATTAAATTAGCCCCTTATCAATTTACACTTTCTATCCTACTCAATGCCAATTACGCTGACGGAATTGATACCAGTTGGATTTGGGATGCTAACTTCGAGGCTGTTTTAGATATGGCTATTCCTCAAGCATTTGCAGGCGGTGTTCGTCATTCTGAAATTGCTCGTCGTTTGCGTGTGACAGGCTACGATGAAAGCAAGATCACCGAAGCCGAAAGTCTCGAGGATATTATGGCATTAATTGAATCACAAACAACTGAGCACGCCTATATCCTTGCAACTTATACCGCTATGTTGCAATTCCGAGAAATGCTAGCTAGTCGCCATGCCATTGGAAAGGAGATGAATTAAAATGACTTACACTTCGCTACAATCTCCTAACACAAAAGATTACAACTATGAGTTAAACGTTGCCCACCTTTACGGCAATCTGATGAATACCTACGGCGACAATGGTAATATCCTCATGATGAAATATGTCGGTGAAAAGCTTGGAGCTAAAATGACCTTTGACATTGTCTCATTAGGGGATACCTTTGATGCTGACTACTACGATATGCTTTTCTTTGGTGGTGGTCAAGACTATGAACAAACTATTGTCGCCAAAGACCTTCCAAGTAAGAAGGAAGCCATTGCTGACTTCATCAACAAAGACAAAGTCATTCTAGCTATCTGTGGTGGTTTCCAACTCCTCGGTCAATACTATGTTCAAGCCAATGGTGAAAAAATCAATGGCATTGGTGTTATGGGACATTACACCCTCAACCAAGAAAATAATCGTTTCATCGGAGATATCAAAATTCATAACGATGAATTTAACGAAACTTACTATGGTTTTGAAAATCACCAAGGTCGAACATTCTTGTCTGATGACGAAAAACCACTTGGTATCTGCGTTTACGGAAATGGTAACAACAAAGAGGACGGCACTGAAGGTGTTCATTATAAAAATGTCTATGGCAGCTACTTCCACGGACCTATCCTCTCACGTAATGCCAACCTTGCTTACCGCCTAGTGACAACAGCGCTAAAAAATAAATACAGCTCTAGTATGACACTACCAAGTTACGATGACATTCTTTCAAAAGAAGTCGCCGAGGAGTATGCCGATACTAAAAGTAAAGCTGAATTTGAAAAATAACCTTAAAAGGATTGCAGTTTATCGCAGTCCTTTTGCTTTGTAGCCAAGCTTCCTAATTACCATAACAAAGCCACCTTAACCCAAAATTAAGCACTTTTAAATAGAGATTATTAAGCATTCGCCATATTTAAAATCAGTACAAGATTCACCTACCCTTTTTTGCCCCTTAAACACAAAAAAAGAGCCTATTTGAAATAGATAGGCTCTCAAAACGTTGATATATCAACGATTATTTTTTCAAGTTGTAGAATGATTTCAATCCACGGTATTCAGCTACTTCACCAAGTTGGTCTTCGATACGAAGCAATTGGTTATATTTAGCGATACGGTCAGTACGTGAAAGTGAACCAGTTTTAATTTGACCAGCGTTAGTTGCAACTGCGATGTCAGCGATTGTTGAATCTTCAGTTTCACCTGAACGGTGTGATACAACGGCAGTGTAACCAGCTTCTTTAGCCATTTCGATAGCTTCGAATGTTTCAGTCAAAGTACCGATTTGGTTAACTTTGATAAGGATTGAGTTAGCAGCTTCTTCTTTGATACCACGTTCAAGGTATGAAGTGTTAGTTACGAAGAAGTCATCACCGACCAATTGAACACGTTTACCAAGACGTTTAGTAAGTTCTTTCCATCCGTCCCAATCATTTTCGTCCATTGCATCTTCGATTGTGATGATTGGGTATTTGTTAACCAATTCTTCGATGTAATCGATTTGTTCTGAAGCAGTACGTTTAGCTCCGCCTTCACCTTCGAATTTAGTGTAGTCATAGATTCCATTATCGTAGAATTCTGATGAAGCACAGTCAAATCCAAGGAATACATCTTCACCTGGCTTGTAACCAGCAGTTTCAATAGCTTTGATGATTGTTTCTACGGCATCTTCAGTTCCGTCAAATTTAGGAGCAAATCCACCTTCGTCACCAACAGCTGTTTCAAGACCACGTTCTTTAAGGATTTTCTTAAGAGTGTGGAAGATTTCAGCACCCCAACGAAGAGCTTCTTTGAATGTAGGTGCACCAGCAGGTACGATCATGAATTCTTGGAAAGCGATTGGAGCGTCTGAGTGAGAACCACCGTTGATGATGTTCATCATTGGAGTTGGAAGAACTTTAGTGTTGAAACCACCAAGGTAGCTGTAAAGTGGAACTTCAAGGTAGTCTGCTGCTGCACGAGCTACGGCAATAGAAACACCAAGGATAGCATTTGCACCGAGTTTACCTTTGTTTGGAGTACCATCAAGAGCGATCATTGCACGGTCGATAGCTTGTTGGTCACGAACATCGAAACCGATGATTGCTTCAGCGATGATGTTGTTAACGTTGTCAACAGCTTTTTGAGTACCAAGACCGTTGTAACGAGATTTGTCTCCGTCACGAAGTTCAACTGCTTCGTGTTCACCAGTAGAAGCGCCAGAAGGAACCATACCACGTCCGAATGCACCTGATTCAGTGTAAACTTCTACTTCAAGTGTTGGGTTACCGCGTGAGTCAAGGACTTCGCGAGCGTAAACATCAGTAATAATTGACATTATGTTACTCTCCTTATGAGTTTTTAATATTTTTACACTAAAATAATACCATAATATCGCCACTTAGGCAAATAAAAACGAGAAATTTTGAAAAACCAATTTAACTTTCATGCCCTTTTTTCAAAATACTTTATGCGCTTACGGCTGAGAAATGACAGTTTAGTAAATTTAACTTATAATGAAGTTAAGAAATAATCGAGGTTAGATAGTATGAGTGATTTAGAAAGTAAAGTTTTACATGCTGCTGCAGGGGAAAATCGATTTAATCCTGATGAACAACGACGCTATTTTGGAACATTTGCCGAACGTGTAGTCTTGGCAATACCGCTTGATGACAGTCGTTTGGAAGATACTAAGGCACGTTTCGAGGACATTTTAAAACATTTAGCGAGTGATTACGACACGTTATTTGTCAAAATTTCGCCAACATTGGCGGTTGCCGACCAATGTTGCTATATGAAAATAGCGCAAAATCTTGACATTCAAGCAACAATCGTTGATGAAAAAAATGCGCATTCACCTTATGGGATTATCGTTCATTCGAATCAAGCTGAAAATGTTGACAATCCACTGTTAGCAGTGCGTTTTCCACAAGCACATAACAAACCAAAAGAAGCCCCTAAAAAGGGCTTCTGGTCAAAATTATTCAATAAAAATTAACGTTTGGTAAAGGCTAGTAGATTGCCAATGTTTTGGGCGGTGCGTTCTAGATTTTGAGGTGCCTGCGCTAGCGTATTTTCCAAAGAATCGACGCCTGAGATAATCGGAAAAGCGGCTTGAATATTAGCAACTGGAAAGTCTGGCAAATCATCTTTTAAGCTACCGCAAATGGCAATGACTAATTTCCCCCTTGGCGTACAACTAGCAACGCCGACTGGGGCTTTCCCAGACAAACTTTGCTTATCCATACGTCCCTCACCAACAATGACGACATCCGCAACTTGGACGCGACGGTCAAAGTTAAGCATATCAAGGACTGCGTCGATACCAGAGATAATTCGTCCGCCAGAAAAGGCAGCTAACCCTGCTGCCATCCCGCCACCTGCTCCTGCTCCCGCTAAATCAAGGATTGCTGGGAAGAAGCTTTGGTAAAATTGCTCCATATCCTTATCAACACTTGCAAATTTTTCGTTTGCAAGCCCTTTTTGTCCACCAAAAACGTAGGTTGCGCCATTAGGACCGCATAGTGGATTGGTAACGTCAGTAATAATTGTTAGCTCAACTTGTGATAAATCCCAATGGTAATCTTCATAGGAAATCGTTGTGATGTTTCCAAGATTATCACCAACTGCAGCAACTTCTTGACCAGACTCGTCAAAGAAACGATAGCCTAGCCCTGCTGCCATTCCAATACCACCATCATTAGTGGAACTGCCGCCAACGCCAATCATGATTTCTTTGATACCAAGGTCAACAAGATGTCCAATCATTTCACCGACACCTTTTGTCGTTAATGTTAACGGATTGCGCTTATCAAGTGGAACTTTTTCCAAGCCACATATGTCAGCCATTTCAAAAACAGCTAATTGACCATTGGTCGCATAGTGAGCTTCCACAGGCTGACCTAATGCTCCCGTAACAATATGGCTATCACGCCTTAGGTGCAAGCCATCAGTTAAGGTCTCCAAGGTTCCTTCGCCACCGTCGCCAATCGGCATTAAGTCAAAAGTCGCATTTGGCAGTGCTTTTTTTAATCCCTTTTGAATGGCTTTTGCCGCATCGAGGGCAGATAAACTTTCCTTAAATGAATCGGGTGCTATCAATATGTGCATGGTACCAACTCCCCTTCATATGTTACTATATATACTATTATACCCGTGGTGCTAGTTAATTTCAAACTACAATAAAAAGCCCAAAAGGACTATACTGTAAGTGTCTAAACAAACAGGAGGTTAGTCCCAATGAACCACTTACA
>NZ_NETH01000050.1 GCF_003337175.1 Streptococcus gallolyticus | reverse complement strand
ATTTGTAAAATTAAGCTAGACAGAAAAAAGCCATCTATGTTAGGCTCAGATAAACACCACATTTGTCTGAAAGGAACTAACATAAATGACCTATACTCATCTTACCACAACCGAGCTTGTAATGATAGAGGCTTATTACAAAGAGGGAATACCTATTAGCGATATTTGTCAATCCCTCAAAAGATCAAGACAAACGATTTATAAGGTCATTGCTTACCTCAAGACTGGTCACACGGCCTATGATTACTACAAGAACTACAAGGCCAACAAGAAACGTTGTGGTCGTCGTAAGACTCAACTCACTCAAAGTGAACAAGGTTTTATTCAAAGGCATTTAGAACTTAATTGGAGTTTGGATGTTGTCAAAGGAACTTATCCCGATAAAATCCCTTGCTCTATGAGAACTCTTTATCGCCTAGCTGACCGTGGCATCTTCAAGAAAGAGGATTTACCATGGAAGGGAAAACGTAAACCCAATGGTAAGGCCGAAAAACGCGGCAAACAAGCTTTTCGGAGGGATATCCGCGAGCGTGCGGAAATTTATCCGGAATTTGAAAGAGAGTTTGGACATCTTGAGGGAGATACGATTGTTGGTAAACATCACAAAAGTGCTGTTATCACCTTGGTAGAGAAGCAATCTAAAGCGATTATCACCCTTCAAACCAATGGTCGAAAAGCTAGTGATATTGAACAATCACTAGATAGATGGCTGTCACAATTCCCAAAACATCTCTTTAAATCGATTACCTTTGATTGTGGGAAAGAATTCTCTAATTGGAAGACAATATCCAACCAACACGACATTGATATTTTCTTTGCGGATCCAGGTTGTCCTGGTCAACGTGGGTTAAATGAACATTCAAATGGTTTATTAAGACATCATGGACTTCCAAAGCAAATGGATTTCAATGGTGTTTCTCAGAAATATTTATCAGCTATAGCTGATAAACGAAATAGAATTCCTAGGAAATCGTTACATTATCAAACACCATATCAAGTTTTTCTGAGTTACCTAAAATGTCTAGCTTAATTTGACAATTGGGGAATCTTTAATTAAATTCTCTAATATCAAATAACCGAAAATAAGTCCACGAAGTGTGGGCTCTTTTGGTTGGTATCGTTGCAACTCATTATTAGTTATTCTCGATTTTGTTGGTGCAATAAAATCTTGAAAGCGCATGGTAGCAAGGTTTTATTTATTTTGTTATAATACTTTTAGTAAAAGTAGGTGCTTGATGGTTATAAGGATAGGTATGCTTGACTAGTATTGCTAGAGCATTTGGCAAGGATACAACGGTTACACAATAGGAAAGAATGATAACAATGATTAAACAGATTGTAAGAGACACATTTTTCTTGGCGCAAAAGTCAGAAGAAGCAACAAAAGAAGATTTGTATTTGGCACAAAACTTGCAAGATACTTTAGTGGCAAACCGTGATAATTGTGTCGGCATGGCTGCTAATATGATTGGCGTTAAAAAGCGAGCCATTATTGTTAATATGGGGGTAGCAGATTTGGTGATGTTCAATCCAGTTTTGCTTAACAAATCACTCCCATTTGATACGAAAGAGTCTTGTTTATCATTGACAGGAGTACGACCAACACGCCGTTACCAGAGAATCGAAGTGTCTTTTTTAGACAAAAGTTGGCACCAACAAAGCTTAACCTTGACAGGCTTGCCAGCACAAATTTGCCAACACGAATTAGACCACTTGGAAGGTATTATCATTTGATTTTCAAAAATAACAGGAAACAAGCCTTGATATTACAGTGCTTGTTTTTGTTTTCAGAAAATAATTGAAAAAATTAAACAGAAAGAGTATTTTTTTCTTGACAATAGTTCTCATGAGAATTATAATAAGTTCTGCAAGATCAAATCTTGATAGTTTTCAGAAAGTGAGGAAAAGATGCACAAGAAAGATCCGTTTTCACAATTTAGAGATTTTATCAATTTAGTGGAAAATCGTGTTCGCACTCTTGCAGAAAGTCATGGTGTTGAAAATCTTGCTGGTCCACAGGGATTGGTGGTGATGTATCTTCGTGAACATTCCGAGCAAGAGACTTATATCAAGGACATTGCAAAGAGATTAAGGATTTCAAAGTCGGTTACCAGTAATTTGATTAAGCGCATGGAGAAAAATGGTTTTATCCAAGTTGTTTCGTCAAAAGAAGATAAGCGTTATAAGCAAGTAGTGTTGACTGAACTTGGAAAATCAAAGGCTCAAGACATTAAAGCCTTCCATAAGGAAGTTCATGAGCACATTACAGCTGGTATTGATCCTGACGATTTAAAAATTGCCTTTCATGTCTTTAATCGCATTTTGAAAAATTTAGAAAACAAGGAGTAATGTATGTTAAAAATTTTAAAACGCTTAACGGCAAAAGAAGTGACAATGCTGATTTTTGCCGTATTGTTTGTGTGTTTAAATGTTTATCTTGAGTTGAAAATCCCAGATTACATGTCTGACATCACGACCTTGCTATCAACGAAGGGAACAAAAGCAAAAGATATTTTCACTTGGAGCTTTGATGTTCCTGGGATGCGGATGGTTCTAACCGCTTTAGGTAGTTTTGCTGCCTCGGTGGTTGTTGGTTTTCTAGCTGCCCGTGTTGCGGCAAGTTTTAGCACGCGCTTACGTGATGATATTTTTCATAGCGTCTTAGATTTTTCAGATGCTGAAATCAAGAAATTCTCAATTCCTAGTCTTTTGACACGTACCACCAATGATATCACCCAAATTCAATTGGTCTTCACAATGGGAATCCAAGTTGTTACCAAGGGGCCTATCATGGCGATTTGGGCAATTACTAATATTGCAGATAAAAATCATGAGTGGCTACTGGTACTTATCGTTGCAGTTGCTGTCATGTTATTAATGATTTTATTCTTATTGATAATGGTGATGCCTAAACAACGCATGATTCAAACATTGACCGATAAATTAAACAGCATTACGCGTGAGTCCTTGACAGGTATCCGTGTGGTTCGTGCTTACAATGCTGAGGATTATCAAGGTGCTAAATTTGCCAAAGCCAATAACAATGTCACGAATCTTAACCTCTTTATCGGACGTTCAATGGCGATGATGTCGCCAGTAATGACAGCCATCTCAAGCGGGATGACACTTGCTATTTACTGGCTTGGGGCTCACCTGATTGAAGATATCACCATTCCGACAGATCCAAGCAAAATGGCTAGCGCCATGCAAGATAAAGTTAATTTATTCTCAGATATGGTGGTTTACTCATCTTATGCCATGCAAGTTGTGATGGGCTTCATGATGATGATTGCGGTCTTCTTTATTTTGCCACGTGCCGTTGTTGCTGCTGGTCGTATTAATGAAGTTCTCGACACCAAAACCTCTATTGACTATCCAGAAACCACTCAAGCTCAACCAACTGAAAAAGGAAGCGTTGAATTTGATAATGTATCCTTCCGCTATAGTAAAAATTCAGAAGCCGTTTTGGAACATGTTTCCTTTAAAGCAACAGCTGGTGATACGATTGCCTTTATTGGATCAACTGGTTCTGGTAAATCAACTTTGGTGAACTTGATTCCACGTTTTTATGACGCGACAGAAGGAACGATTAAAGTCGATGGCATTGATGTTCGTCAATATGACCACGATACCCTTCATAAGATTGTTGGTTATATTCCGCAAAAAGCAGTGCTTTTCAGTGGGGATATCGCATCGAACATGGATATGGGGGAAAGTAATAGCTCGCCACTTGATGATGACAAGATGTGGGAAGCCCTTGATTTAGCCCAAGGTAAGACATTTGTTGAAATGAAAGAGGGCAAATTAAAAGCTCCTGTTGCTCAGGGAGGACAAAATTTCTCTGGAGGCCAAAAACAACGTTTGGCGATTGCGCGTGCCCTTGCTCGTAAGCCTGAAATTCTTATCTTTGATGATTCCTTCTCAGCGCTTGACTATAAGACTGACCGAATTCTTCGCTCACAATTGAAAGAGCGTACTGCCGATATGACAAAACTAATCGTAGCCCAACGTATTTCAACCATTATGGATGCTGACCAAATTTTGGTCTTGGATGAAGGCAAAGTGGTTGGTCAAGGTACGCACGAAGAATTGCTTGCAAACAACGATGTTTATCGTGAAATTGCTTACTCACAACTATCTAAGGAGGAATTAGAAAATGGAAAATAAGACAAACGTATCTTTCTATAGTAGAATGAAACCATATGTCAAAGGCCTCCAACTTCCATTTTTAATGGCAGCCATTGGAGCGACCATTTCAGCAATGATTACGGTTATTGGTCCTAACAGACTAAAAGAAATTACCAATACCATTACAAAAGGTCTAACACCAACAGCGACTGGTACGCTTCCAGGCATTGACTTGGATAAAATTGGTAGCATTGCATTGACTTTGGCGATTTTATACGCTATCTCAGCAGTAGTTGGCTATGCGCAAAGTTTTACTGTAGCGACTATCGTCCAACGTTTCTCACAACGCTTACGCGAAGCTATCCAAACTAAAATTGACAAGGTTCCCTTGAATTATTTTGATAGTCATTCACAAGGGGACACCCTTTCTCGTGTGACCAATGACGTTGATTTACTTGGTCAATCGCTTAACCAAAGTTTGGGAACCTTGGTAACCTCAACCATGCTATTGATTGGCTCAATTTTTATGATGTTCTACTCAAATGTCAGCATGGCTTTGACAGCAATTGGTTCTGTTCTGATTGGTTTTATTCTAGTTATGCTGATCATGGGTTCATCACAACCATTGTTCAAACGCCAACAAGATAATTTGGCTGCGGTCAACGGATATGTTGAAGAAATTTATTCTGGTCACAATGTGGTCACAAGCTATAATGCGACTAGTGAAACAAGTGAAGCCTTTGCCAAATTAAATACAAATCTTTATCAATCAATGTGGCGATCACAGTTCTTATCAGGTATTATGATGCCTCTGATGATTTTCATTGGTAACTTTGGTTATGTCATGGTCTGCGTTGTTGGTGCTGTTAAAGTTATCAATGGTGATCTTACCATGGGAGATGTGGTTGCCTTTATGACTTACGTCCGTATTTTTTCACAACCATTATCACAAATTGCGCAAGCGTTCACCCAAATGCAATCAGCGACGGCTGCCATGGTTCGTGTCTTTGAATTCCTTGGCGAAGACGAGATGGAGGATGAATCTGCTAAAGAACGTCAACTCAGTCATGTTAAGGGTGAGGTTGCCTTTGACAATGTCTTCTTTGGTTATTCTAAAGATAAAACCATTATCCATGACTTCTCCGCTGTGGCGAAACCTGGTCAGAAAGTGGCCATTGTTGGACCAACAGGTGCTGGTAAAACAACCATTGTTAACCTGCTCATGAAATTCTATGAGATTGATAAAGGACAAATCACTATTGATGGCGTGGACACACGTTTGATGACACGTGAAGAAGTGCATGATCAATTTTCAATGGTGCTTCAAGATACGTGGCTGTTTGAAGGAACGATCAAAGAAAATCTGATTTACAATCAAGAAAATATCACAGATGAACAAGTTATGGCAGCGACTAAGGCGGTCGGTGTTCATCACTTTATCATGACACTCCCAGATGGTTATGATACTTATCTTGATGATTCTGTAACCCTCTCAATTGGTCAAAAGCAACTTTTGACGATTGCGCGTGCTCTTTTGAAAGATTCACCGCTCCTTATCTTGGATGAAGCAACGTCATCAGTTGATACACGTACTGAAGAATTGATTCAAAAAGCCATGGATAAATTGATGGAAGGTCGGACATCATTTGTTATCGCTCACCGTTTGTCAACGATTAGAAACGCTGACCTTATCCTTGTGATGAAAGATGGTAACATCATTGAACAAGGCAATCACGATGACTTGATGCAACAAGGTGGTTTCTATGCTGACCTTTACAATTCACAATTTGAAGTAGCTTAAAACTAAAACGAGTCTGGGACAAAGTGCTCAGCCTCGTTTTTTGTTGTTTGTATATTCTAGTTAAAAGATTTTAGAAAGTTAGGCAAGTACCTAGCTTTTCTTTTGTAATAGCATTTATATAACTTGCAATCAATTTTTAAAGCATATGACATAATAATGGGAAATTATTGAAAACGTTTAAAAGGAGGGAAGAAAGTGAAAGCTGTTATTGTTAGCAAAGCAGGAGATAGTAGTGTTTTAGAGTAAAATGAAATATAAACAGTACATTTGTAATATAATGTATTTATAGCCTATTCACTAGATTTTCGTAAAAAAGTTCTCGCATACTGTGCCAAAACTGGCAATATCTCGGAAACAGCAAACATTTTCCAAATATCACGCAATACCATTTATCAATGGCAAAAACTAAAAGAGCAAACAGGTGATCTTCGTCACCAAGTAAAAGGAACTAAGTCAAGAAAAATTGATAGAGATAAACTCAAGAACTATCTTGAAACTCATCCAGATGCTTATTTGACTGAAATAGCTTCTGAATTTGACTGTCATCCAGCAGCTATTCATTACGCTCTCAAAGCGATGGGATATACTTGAAAAAAGAGCTGTACCTACTATGAACAAGACCCTGTTAAGTAGATCTGTTCCTTAAAGAATTGAATAACTTAAGACACCTGACTCCTGTTTATATTGACGAGACAGGGTTTGAGACATCGTTTCATCGAGAATATGGGCGCTCTTTGAAAGGTCAGTTAATAAAAGGGAAGGTCTCTGGAAGAAGATATCAGCGGATATCTTTGGTTGCAGGTCTCATAAATGGTGAGCTTATAGCCCCGATGACCTACAAAGATACCATGACGAGTGACTTTTTCGAAGTTTGGTTTAAAACATTCTTACTAGCCGCTTTAGATAAACCAGCTGTTATCATTATGGATAATGCAAGGTTTCATAGGATGAGTAAGCTAAGAGGTTTATGCGAGGAGCAGGGGCATAGACTTTTACCCCTTCCTCCTTACTCACCTGAGTATAATCCCATTGAGAAGACATGGGCTCACATCAAAAAACACCTCAGAACCATATTGCCAAATTGCGATACTTTCTCGAGGCACTTTTGTCCTATTCTTGTTTCAATTAATTATACTATATCTTTAAGCAAACCGCTGAAAATGATTATCACTAACCAAGTTCAATAGTAGGTTACTAAGTCGATGTAAGCCTCATTTTTGAGGCTTATTTTCTACCATTTGTAACCATCCATAATGGTGCCTATTCGTCTATCGAAAAACGTTCCAAAGTTTGGTTGACTCTGGAACGTTTTTGATGGCTGCTTTTCTAAATATTTTCAGCTCAAAGGATACCAATAAGCGGTCTCAAAGATTAGACAAAGGTACTCTTTTTAGTCTTTACGACGAAAACCAGAAAGACCGAGAGTTGCTAATAGCGAACCGATACTGACTAAAAATAGATTGCTTGCAGATCCTGTATTTGGCAAGGCCTGCGATGTGATATGTTTTGCTTTATTTTGTTCTTTCTTGTCAGCAAGAGTAGTTAGATCACTAGTTGCTTGGTCTTCTAACTCAGCTAAGTCCTCCGTTTCATCTGTCGTTTGGCTAGAGTCTTCAGAGCGAGTAGCTGTGTCAGTCTCTTCCTTGTCAGCAAGAGTAGTTAGCTCACTAGTTGCTTGGTCTTCTAACTCAGCTAAGTCCTCAGTCTTTTCTACAGTCTCGCTAGATTCATCTAGGTTAGTAGCTGTGTCAGTCTCTTTCTTGTCAGCAAGAGTAGCTAGCTCACTAGTTGCTTGGTCTTCTATCTCAGCTAAGTCCTCAGTCTCTTCTACAGTATCGCTAGATTCATCTAGGCTAGTAGCTGTGTCAGTCTCTTCCTTGTCAGTAATAGCCGTCAGCTCGCTAGTTGTATCGACTTCTAACTCATCTAAGCCCTCAGTCTCTTCTACAGTATCGCTAGATTCATCTAGGTTAGTAGCTGTGTTCTGTTCGGTAGGGGGTACAGGCATAGCAGGATTTTCGTCTTCTACTGTATTTTCTGTTTCTACCAAGTTGATTGGATTCAACTGATTGAGGCGTTGCGTTAGCATGCTAATAGCATTTGGTGTCCATAAGTTGTGATTGACTAATTCAGCTTGTAAGTTTTCGATATCATGGATAAGGCTGGTATCGTTAGTGGCAAACCGCTCTTTTGCAGCAATTAAGGCCTCGTTGTAAATGGATTGGTCAGGCTTAAGGTTTTCTGGCAATACTAAGCCAAAATATAGCTCCGCAGCAGATACAAATTGATTTTCTTCTCTCGCACTGCCCCCATAGGTTTTGGTAGCAGTAAAGATAATTTGTTTGACATCAATGATTTTACCAAAATCAATACGTTTCAGCTGTCGATCATTGCCCCAATCAGAAAATTCAAAGAGATGTGCTTGACCGTTTGCATCAATAATTTCGAGTGTTCCTGCTTTAACACGACCATTTGAACCGTTTATGCGCGGCAGGTAGTCGAGATGCGTAATGGCTTGTGGTTCTTTAAAGGTAGCTATAGCAGGTAGACCGACGGCGCCACCAGCCCATGAAGTATGCCAGAGTGTCTCAGGGTTATTGTCAAAGGCCATGGCAAAGTCAGATGAGACATTTTGACGGTTGGCTTTGACAGATTCTAGATCATTGATGGTAATGCTTGTCTTTCTACGAATGAGTGCATTTCTAGCAGCTGTGACAAGTTCTGCTAGGCTATATGCTTCTTCTAGACTAATGTGCTTATCAGCATAGATAAGGTCACGCAGGCTATCCTTATAGGCATTCAAACTGTCATCAGTATAGTCGCCATCAACAACTGGGGTATTAGCCTTGATCGCTTCTTCAATGATTAATTCTGGGGTGACTGTTATTTCTTGGATACGCAGATTGTCTAAAATAAAATCGTTGTAGCCACGGAAGTTGGCCTTGCTACCGCTTTCACCTTTGGTATCACCACCATCAGCTGTGGAGAAGATACCAATCCATGTCTCTCCTGACTCGCTACCTGTAAGGACAAAACTAACTTGGCGGGCTGTATGATGATCAATCCAGCTGTTTTGTAGTTTATGCATAATAAGATCAGAAGGCTTGCCACTGTATAGACCATCGCCGATAACAAAAGCGTAGGCATTGTCAGAGCCACTTTCGTAATCAAATGTTACACGATAAGTTTTTCCAGCTTCGAAGCGGAAGTTTTGTGGAATGGTCTGGTAGATAATCTTATTACGACCAACTAAGCCGTTTGTTTTCAGAGACCAGCTACCGTCAATCACATCTGATATTTTTTTATCATTCCAACCTCTTTGAGTATAAGGGGCATTTTTTTCGGAAAGGTGGGTTCTGTTATCTTCAACTCCCTCAACACCACCGATAACAAATGGAAAGATACCTTGGGGAACATTTTCAAAGTCTTGGAAGAATTCTGCAAGGCTAGTATCATGGCTGTTCCCAAACATGGTTGAAGTATTTTCAAAAATTCTGATTTCGTCAAAATAAACAGCACCTGATGATAATTCTTCCTCCTCACCTTCACGAGAGAGGGTCAAGCTGACATCGGCTACAGAATCCCCTGTTGTAAAGAATACGTAGAGGTTCTGGAAAAAGCTCTTGTTATTGATAGTTGCATTTTGAGGTAGCGTGTTATGGGCGTAAGCCTTGACATAGTTATATGCAATGGACTTAGTGGTATAGTTGGATACAGTTTTATCACCAACATTGACCGTTAAGACAGCCTTGGCATCACTGCGGTTATCAACGCCAACATAAGCAGCATAGGTGGTATTTGGTTTTAGATTGGTCAGCTTTTGAGTAAGTGATATTGTTTGGTCATTAGCATCTAATTTAAGCATTGGATTATCCCCTTGAGATCGTACAATACTTGCCTTATCCCCATTAATTGTTGACCAATGGTCTAGTGATCCGCTGTTGAAGCCTGAGTCAACAATATGCATCCCCTCGCTCCAAGAGATGATAGGGTTTTGCTGAGGTAGACGATAGAGTACATAAGGAGTATTAGCCTCCCCTAGAAGGGTTACTTTTCCATCACTAACACTTAAAATCTGTTCCTCAACTTTACCGAGGTCTGTTAATTTGTAGAAGTAAACCTTATGACTATTTGCCCAGTCAGCAGGTAGAGTCCAGACGGTTTCACCAGATGTTGTGTTGAAGTAGTACATCTTATCTTGATTTGTTTCTAAAGCAAGGCCATTAGCATCCCATTGCCAAGGAATGAGATAAGCGGTGCCATCGTAGATAACACGCCCATCAAGAGTCATTGTGCGCTCACGATAACCAGTATCATTAATATCATTAGATTTGCGTTTGATGATGAGTGTTTTTCCAGCTTTGTCTCTTAAGGTTATCTGCATGTCTGGTGTCCAGCTGTAAGTTTCCCCGTTATCAGTCATAGTGACAGGGTTGCCGTTGACCCAGTTAGTTACTTCAAAATGTTGTACAAATTTCGTTGGCACATCATAGGTAAAGAGATTGGTGATATAGCCACGGTAATCACTGCGTCCTTGCCAGCCCTCGAAGTCTTTCATACTGTAGCCTCCGAGTAGCGGATTGTTGGCGGCGCCACCATAGCTTGGATAATCACCGATCCATGAGTCTTTTTGGTGATTACGGATGAAACGAACGATATCACTATTAATGCCTTTTAGTGAGAAACCACCATAGGTTAAATCAGCTGCCCAATGTTGAAAAGTAGAATCATACTCACCAGCATATCCCCATTCAAAGGCAACACGCCAGCCTTGTTCAGTGATCTCTTTTGCTAACATATGGGTTTCCCAAGCGTTTTCACCACCAGCTTGGCCATTCCCCCAAACATCGACGTAGACAAAATCTAAGCCATCACCGATAGCATCACGAAGTGCTTTAAAGCGTTCAGAACGCCCATTTGCCATATCGTAAGCTTGACTGATATTGATCCCTTGGTCAATCCAATTCCAGCCATAAGCATAAGAGCCGTCGGCGTTTTGACGTAAACGTTCAGGAATAAAGTAAATAGACTCAGGATAAGTTTCAGAGGCATTGACGTGTATACCGATTTTAGCCCCATAGGCTTTGGCAGCTTCAATCAGTTTTTTGAAATCTTCAATACCACCAATACGGCGTCCGACATCGGCATAGTTAAGATGACCAGAATCATGCCCTTCACTGCCATAACCTTTGAGGAGTAGTGATTGTCCTAGGCCATCTGTATTTAGGGAAACTTTTTTAATCCCATCAAGGGACATCAAAAATGGGTTTTGTGCTTGTGAACCAAAATTCATCACGACACGTTGAGCAACTAAGTCCTTGACATTTTCAGCCCCTTCAGGGTTATTCATAATGTTACGATAAGCGATAGCCCCATCTTGCCAGTCAATGCTATTGTCATTGTTGAGATCGGTTGTAATGATCACTTTAGCACTTGGTAAGACAAAGGTGCTTTCATCATAAACCTGATTGTTATAGGCACGCTGGTAAATAAATGGAGAGCTTTGGATGCCAATGAAGTTTTCGTTGTTGGCGCTATATTTTTGAGCAGTCAATCGTGTGAAGTCATTTGAACCTCCACCATAACTATACTGCGAATTACTCCAAACGGCTGCTGCTAAGGAATTGTTTGAGACAAAGCCATACATGTAACCTGCTGAATGGTCGTCCATGGTACGAGTGACAGCAATATGGGTATCACCTTTACGGTGAGTATTGGTTGACATTCTAGCCCCATCAAATTTGGCATCTTTATCAGCACTAGATACCGAAACTAAGAAATTATCAGGAATTTGGATGGTGTCAATCAACTTACGAGGGTCATCGATGCTTTTGTTAGGAGTAACCTCATAGTGGTTGGTGATTTTAACCATATCATAGTGGAGTTCGTTGTCTACTACTTTTAGTTGCAATTTAATCGTTGCATCAATGAATTGTTGGCTATCCTTAGCCCGTAAGGTATACAAAGCTGTACTTGCGTCTACTTTTTCATAATGGACTTCTGGCTCAATCTCTTTCCCATTAATGATTAAGCGATTTATGGCAAGGACTTGACCTGGAAGGGTGGCATCACCTAAGGTATACTCACGGATACGAGGAAAGCTGGTGTCAATTTTAACTGACATCTGATCAGATTTGATTAAATCATAGCTATAAAGGCTTTCATCTATCTGTGAACCATCGTCTGTAGAGTCAACTTCAGCTGCAGGGGTGACGCCTTCTTGGTTATCTGCTTGGATATCAATCTTTGTGATTTCAGAGCCAAATTTCCCTAATTTTAAAGCAATCTTTCGCTCAGCCTTGAGTTGGGAGAGGATATTGCTAGCAATAACATAGGTATCAATGACTTTACTGCCATTAACAGTAGCATTAAGTTGTCCATCAGATTTTAGACTGATTGATAATTCATTAAGAGACCCCTTAACTGGGGCGCTGGCAATCCTATTTTTGAGCCATTCCCCAACACCATTTACTTTGTATTCCCAAAACCAGCCATAGCGATCATATCCGACAAAAATATTATTATTGTTATCCTTATGATGGAGAAAGGCTCCAAATCGTCCCTCACCAGTTTCAGATTGTTCAATAAAGGTCACAGTCACAGTGGCATTACCATCTTCAGAAATTTCCAACCCCTTTTTTTCGAAGATGGCCGCATTTTTGCCGTTATCGTTGCCATCAACTGCTGATAGAGAATTATAGCGGATGCCATTTTTTTCGATGACCTCAACACTTCCTGGGACAGCAGAAGTTGCATACCAATCAGGAAGAACTTGCGCTTCTTTTGTATCCTTCGTGTCTTGCGTAGCTTGAGTATCCTGTACCTCCTGTATATCTTGCGTGTCTTGAGTATCCTGTACCTCCTGTGTATCTTGAGTGACTTGTGGATCAGCTAATGCTTGTGTGTCAGTAGTGGTACTTGCTTCTTCAAAGGTATCTTGTGAACTATCGGTAGTTGGAGCTGCTGTAGCGTCTGAGCTAGGTGCTGTAATAAGTTGATTTTCTGCGACAGGGGTAGTCTCCTCAGCTAGGATGGTCTGATGATTATAGAGAAATGCTGTACCAATGATAACAGAACAGACACCCAACTTTAATTTACGAATACTAAACTGATATTTTTTGGAAAAATAATGATTCATCTAGAATATCTCCTTTATTCTTCTATTCCATAATAAACTTAAAACGTTTGATTACGACAAATTCTAGAGTGAGTAATCAGTAGATGGTTCAACTGATCACTCAGTAGCTTTCTTTTAATTGCACCTATCTTATTCAACCGTAATGCTAGCTACAGAGATGTTAATGAACTAAGATCGTCTGTAAAAAAGCTTCAAACAAGATAACTTTTTACTGTTCGGAAAATGACGTTCCTCCTTATATTATATTTAGTGCAGTTAGCTACTGCCAAAGCCCAAGTGCTATACTTGGAAAAAGCCACTGTGGATTAGTTTCTACCCCCCAATCGCTTGACGATTTACGAGAGGCTCTAACCACAGCTTTTTGTTTTCATTGGTAATGAGTTTGATAACGCTAGACGTTTAATCTTCAGTAAGGTAACAAGGCAAAAAGTAAGTGGATACCAAGTGGGCTTAATACTTAATATCTGGAGGTACTCTTATGCTCTATGTTGGCATTGATGTCGCTAAAAACAAACACGATGTGACAGTTATTGATAATACAGGGAAAATGGTATTGAAACCTATTACTATTACAAACCGTAAACAAGGATTTGAACTACTTCATAACACCTTGAAACAGCTTAGACAAGACTGTCTTATCGCCATGGAAGATACTGGACATTATGCCTTAAATCTCTTAACGTTCTTACATCAAAACAATTATAAGATTTACACCTATAACCCCTTACTCATCAAAGAATTCACAAAGTCTCTCTCACTTCGTAAAACGAAAACAGATAAGAAGGACGCACGTACAATAGCTCTTAAGTTGCTTTCTGACCCTAATCGTGCCCTATTTATGCATGACAACAGGCAAGAAGAACTTAAGATTATGACACGTCACATGAATCGTTTAAAGAAACATCAATCAGATTGGAAAGTCCAATATACCAAGTGTTTAGATATCATTTTCCCTGAACTACATCAGGTCGTTACGAAACACTCTGACTATGTCTATGAGTTGCTCAAATGTTTCCCTTCTCCTGAGAAAATGGTAACTGCTGGCTTTGATAAACTTATTGAGATTAAACGATTAACAGCTAAACATGCGTTGGATATTCTCGAACTAGCTCCAAATTCTATTGGCACAACTTCTTTTGCTCGTGAATTTGAATTGGTTGAAATCATTGAGAACATCCAACACTACGAAAAACTCATCAAACAAGCTGAAAAGAAGATTGATGAGTTGATGGCTGAGCTCAACTCGGTCATCACTACGATACCTGGAATTGGTAATCGCCTTGGCTCTGTCATCTTAGCAGAAATCAGAAACATTAATACTTTCACTAATCCAGCTCAACTACAAGCTTTTGCAGGATTAGAACCCTCTATCTACCAATCTGGACAACTAGATACTCAAGGTAAAATGGTCAAACGAGGCTCATCGCATCTACGTTGGGCACTCATACAAGCTGCTATTAAAGTAGCTAGATACTCCCCTACGTTTAAAGCTTACTTG
>NZ_NETH01000005.1 GCF_003337175.1 Streptococcus gallolyticus | reverse complement strand
ATCGTTTGTCTTGATCTTTTGAGGGATTGACAAATATCGCTAATAGGTATTCCCTCTTTGTAATAAGCCTCTATCATTACAAGCTCGGTTGTGGTAAGATGAGTATAGGTCATTTATGTTAGTTCCTTTCAGACAAATGTGGTGTTTATCTGAGCCTAACATAGATGGCTTTTTTCTGTCTAGCTTAATTTTACAAATTGGGTATAATAAATCTGGTACAATATCATAAGAAATTTATTCTCTGTGAATTTGCGTGAATCGGCTAAAGAAGCAGGGTTAGAGAACAAGTTTCTCAAATTTTCGAGTTTTGTATCTGCTGTTTCTGAAGCAACAAGAACGTTAGGCGCTACGGTTGTTCAGGAATTTAAAGTGAATCGACACTTATTTTATTGGCTCATCATTAGTCAAGTTTTTTGTGTCATGATGTGTCTGCTTTACTTTTACTATCAAAATGAATTAGAGATTTTGCCGTCATGGCAGATTAGTTTGCTGATGCTTATCTCTAGTGTTATCAATATTGAGGCTGTTTGGTTGGTAAGTAAGATTGGTCAACGCTTTAAAGCAGTCGCTCTTCTTCCTATCTTAGTTGGGTTAACGGGAATGCTTTACATTTTAGCAATCACGAAATTACCTCTGATTTATATGATTATTTATGTGTTGGCAGATGGGCTTTATGCTCAATCTTTAATAATGCCCTTCAAGTGATGATTCCAAACGATGTGAGAGCCACAATGCTTAGTGTTACTGCCATGTTTTTCAGTCTGTTTATAATAGTTATTTTTCCGATGACGGGCTTTTTGATTGACTGGTTGGTTTTTTCACTAACATTTCTACTTTTAGGGATTGTATTAATGCTTTTAGCTCCGCTTTTAATTTTGAAGCGCAATGATTTGACATAAAGATAGTTAAGAAATTACGTAAGTCGTGATTTTTTACGTTAAATAAGCTATAATAGGCTTATCAAACACAAAAGAAAGAGGGACTCTATTTGCAAGAGTATTCTGTTGAGATAACATTAAATCATCCTGATGACGTATTGGCGTTGTTTGGGTCAAATGAACGTCATTTGAAGCTGATTGAAGATAATCTTGGCGTTATTATCCATGCACGAACTGAGCGTGTGCAAATTTTGGGAGACGATGAGGAAAGTGTCGAGCTTGCGCGTGTGACTATCCAAGCGCTTTTGGTTTTGGTTTCGCGTGGTATGCTAGTTAATACATCAGACGTTGTGACAGCTCTTTCCATGGCACAAAATGGTTCAATTGATAAATTTGTTGCACTTTACGAAGAAGAGATTATTAAAGATAATTCTGGAAAGCCTATCCGTGTTAAAACTTTGGGGCAAAAAGCTTACGTGGATAGTGTCAAATTACATGATGTGGTTTTTGGGATTGGACCGGCAGGAACTGGGAAGACTTTCTTGGCAGTAACTTTAGCGGTGACTGCTCTCAAACGTGGACAGGTCAAACGTATTATTTTAACGCGTCCAGCTGTTGAAGCTGGTGAAAGTCTTGGTTTTTTACCAGGGGATTTGAAAGAAAAGGTTGATCCTTATCTTCGTCCAGTTTATGATGCCCTTTACCAAATTTTAGGAAAAGAGCAAACAACACGTTTAATGGAACGTGATATTATTGAAATTGCTCCGCTAGCTTATATGCGTGGACGAACACTTGATGATGCTTTTGTGATTCTTGATGAAGCACAAAATACGACAATTATGCAAATGAAGATGTTCTTGACACGCCTTGGTTTTCATTCGAAAATGATTGTTAACGGTGACACTAGCCAGATTGACTTGCCTAAAAACGTTAAATCTGGTCTGATTGATGCGACGGAAAAATTACAACACATTAAACAGATTGATTTTGTTCATTTTTCAGCAAGTGACGTTGTTCGTCATCCAGTTGTTGCTGAAATCATCAATGCTTATGAAAAAGCTGCACCAAAACAGCGCAGCCATGCTCCAAAAGTATCAGAAGAGGCTATGGCTGAATCGGGTTTTGCAAGCTATGAAACCATTGGTCAACTAGCTAGTGATAAAGAAGTAAATAATGATTAGGAAAGCTAGGTTAAAATCTGGCTTTTTTTATAAAAATAATTTTCAGATATGCGAAAATGAAAGATAGCCATAAAATCGTGCTATAATTGAGATTGGTTTAATAATTTGAGGAATGTAAAAATGGTATTTTTAACTGATATAACAATAAAGTTAACATCATCTGCAGATAGCAGGATTACGGGAGGTAGTCATGAGCTCTCGTGAATTGTCAGCAGAAGAGTTGCGTAAACTGGTTAATTATCTATCACAACAAGCTAATGACCTCGAGATGACACTAGAAGCTGTGAAAAAGTCGCTGTGTCGTCTCAAGAAATTGTTGCTGAAGCTGAAATGCTCTCAAAAATGGGAGAAAATGCCAATTATTTAGCTAATAGTGTTCAAAAATTATAGCGCATGAAACGGAGAAAATCAAAAAGTGATAACAGAGAGAGTGCGCCAATATCAAATCCTTGAAACAGAGTGCTTAATCTTGCGCCCTGTGACGTTGGCAGATGCGGAGGTGATGTTTGCTTACGTTTCAGACGAGGAAAATACGCGCTGGAATTTTCCAGCCAATAAAACACTTGAAGAAACAAAGGCTGCTATTAAAAACATTTACCTTAAAATGCCTTTAGGTCGCTATGGCATGGTCTTAAAAAGTACGAATGCTTTCATAGGTACTATTGATTTATTGATTGATGAATTTTTCAGATGAAAAAATGGCAGAGCTGGCTATATTATCAATAAAAAGTATTGGACTCAAGGGTTAGCGACGAAGCTAGTCGGAAGCTCATAGCGCTGTGCTTTGAAAAATTAGGATTAGAAGAAGTGCATGGCTATTGCGCTCTCAATAACCCAGCCTCAGCGCATGTTCTCGAAAAACTTGGCATAACAGAGCTCGAACACATACCAAATAATAAGATATTAAACGGTCAAAGCATTATATGAGACAGAAGGTGTCAAAGTCCTCTTTACAAACAATAGTGGTGCACAATATCCACAAAATACAGGATTTGATTTTAAAGCAGAAGGTGTTTATTCTAAAGACGGTTTAGTTGCAGATGTTTCTGAAGGAATGACACGTATTTCATTTGATAATCCTGGTGGCTGGGAAAGCGCAAATCTCTATGCTTATTATGGTAGTCCAGTCCCAATGCCACTTGGTGCGTGGCCTGATCAATCCATGACAAAAGATGCTCAAGGTAATTTCTATATTAATCTCCCAGAGGAATATCTTGATTTAAACGTTAAAATCATCTTTAGCCAACCTGGTACTAGTAACTAATTCCCAACTAGTATCGGCTTTGATTTGGTAAAATCAGGCAATTATAACAAAGATGGTTTGAAATGATGGTAGGACTTCTGATGAAAACTAGTCCTTAACGCTCCTCCTTGAAGAAGTAGCTTTACCCCGAGCTACTTCTTTTTTATGAGAAAATCAATCTTGCTGTCAGTTAAAAAATAAAAAATGACAAAAGTTGACCTGCTAAATTCTTGAGATAGCAGGGATGAGTGTTGTAAAGCGTACAGTAGCGGGCTTTATTTTATTATGGTATAATAGCCTTGATATAATTAGTTTGAAAGAAGATTTATATGTATGTTGAAATGATAGATGAAACTGGTCAAGTTTCAGAAGCAATAAAAAAACAAACCCTTGATTTATTACAATTTGCAGCTGAAAAGACAGGTAAAGACAATAAAGAAATGGCCGTGACTTTTGTGACAAATGAACGTAGTCATGAGTTGAACTTGGAATACCGTGACACAGACCGTCCAACAGATGTGATCAGCTTAGAATACAAACCAGAATCAAGTCTGTCATTTTCAGAAGAAGACTTAGAAGAAAATCCTGAACTGGCTGAAATGCTAGATGAATTTGACGCTTACATCGGTGAGTTGTTCATTTCGGTTGATAAAGCACGTGAACAAGCAGAAGCATATGGGCATTCATTTGAACGTGAAATGGGCTTCCTTGCAGTACATGGCTTTTTACATATCAATGGTTATGATCATTACACCCCTGAAGAAGAAAAAGAAATGTTTACTTTACAGGAAGAGATTTTAACTGCCTATGGACTTAAGAGATAATAATTCACCTAAAAAGTGGAAAAATCGCACGTTAGTAGCGAGTATGGAATTTGCCATTACAGGTATTATCACAGCCTTCAAAGAAGAGAGAAACATGCGCAAGCACATGGTTTCAGCTATTTTGGCAATCATAGCTGGCGCTGTTTTTCGAATTTCGGCGATTGAGTGGCTCTTTTTGTTACTGGCAATCTTTTTAGTCATCACGTTTGAAATCATTAATTCGGCGATTGAAAATGTGGTCGACCTTGCTAGCAATTATCATTTTTCAATGTTGGCTAAAAATGCTAAGGATATGGCAGCAGGCGCGGTTTTAGTTATTTCAGGCTATGCTGTTTTAACAGGATTGATTATTTTTGTACCGAAAATTATTGCCTTGATTTTTGGTGAATAGCCAAAACTTAGTTAGAGAGAATTGAAAGGAGTAGGGCGTTTAACGTCCTTTATATCTTATGTTTAAATCAGGTTTTGTAGCGATTTTAGGTCGCCCAAATGTTGGAAAATCAACATTTTTAAATCATGTTATGGGGCAAAAAATTGCTATCATGAGTGATAAAGCGCAAACAACTCGTAATAAAATTATGGGAATTTACACGACGGATACGGAACAGATTGTCTTTATTGACACACCAGGGATTCATAAGCCCAAAAATGCCCTTGGCGATTTCATGGTGGAATCTGCTTATAGCACTCTTCGTGAAGTTGAAACAGTCCTTTTTATGGTGCCTGCTGATGAAAAGCGTGGTAAGGGTGATGATATGATTATCGAGCGCTTGAAGGCTGCTAAAATTCCTGTCATCTTAGTCATTAATAAGATTGACAAAGTGCACCCAGACCAACTTTTGGAACAAATTGATGATTTCCGTAGTCAAATGGATTTCAAAGAAATTGTGCCAATTTCAGCTCTTCAAGGGAACAATGTTGAAACATTGATGAACATTTTGAAAGATAATTTGGAGGAAGGGTTCCAATATTTCCCTGAGGACCAAATTACTGACCACCCAGAACGTTTCTTGGTGTCAGAAATGATTCGTGAAAAAATCTTGAAATTGACTGAACAAGAAGTGCCACATTCTGTTGCGGTTATCGTTGAGTCTATGAAACGTGATCCTGAAACGGATAAAGTGCATATCCGTGCGACAATTATGGTTGAACGTGATAGCCAAAAAGGGATTATTATCGGTAAGCAAGGAACAATGCTCAAGAAAATCGGTAAAATGGCACGTCGTGATATTGAAATCATGCTTGGTGACAAAGTTTACCTTGAAACATGGGTTAAAGTTAAGAAAAATTGGCGTGATAAAAAACTTGACCTTGCTGATTTTGGTTACAACGAGAAAGAATATTAAGCGTAGCCTAGGTAGCTTTGTCAAAAATAACACTAAAGCAGAGTGTTTGCTTAAAAGCAGCACTCTGTTTTATAATAAGCTTAGAAATGCTCAATCAAGAATTAAATGAATTTTAGAAAGGAGCACCAAGCGGTTGGTTGACTAGAACCCGCCTACGACTCTTTGAAAAAAGATAATCTTTCCTAGGTGTTATCACCTTCGTCAAGATTCCTATTTTTCTTTGAGTCGCTTAACGGCTTGGTATCGTATTGTTATGCCTGAATTACCTGAGGTTGAGACGGTTAGACATGGTTTGGAGAGTCTGATTGTTGGTCGAAAAATTGTAGCTGTTGATGTTCGTGTGCCTAAGATTGTCAAAACAGATTTGGTGGCGTTTGAGACTGAGATTTTGGGGCAAACGTTTCAGAATATTGGAAGGCGTGGAAAATATTTACTATTAATGTTGAATAAGCAGGTGATTATTTCTCATTTGCGAATGGAAGGTAAGTATTTGCTTTTTCCAGAACAAGTGCCTGATAACAAACATTTTCATGTTCTTTTTCAACTTGATGATGGGTCAACGTTGGTTTATCAAGATGTTCGTAAGTTTGGGACAATGGAATTGTTGTATCCAAATCAGATAGAAGCTTATTTTCAAAAGAGAAAGCTCGGTCCTGAACCGACAAAGGAAACGTTTGACTTATCAGAGTTTACTAGAAAATTGAAGGCTTCCAAGAAGATTATCAAGCCTTATCTTTTAGACCAAACCTTGGTTGTGGGGCTTGGAAATATTTACGTTGATGAGGCGCTTTGGGCAGCGAAAATTCACCCAGAGCGTGTTAGTTTAAGTTTGACAGATTCGGAAATAGCTTTGTTGCACGACGAGATTATTCGGATTTTGCAGCTAGGAATTGCTAAAGGTGGAACGACAATTAGAACCTATCATAATGCCTTTGGTGAGGATGGCAATATGCAGCAGTTTTTGCAAGTTTACGGTAAGACGGGCGAACCTTGCCCACGTTGTGCCACGCCGATTGAAAAAATCAAAGTAGGAGGTCGTGGGACACATCTTTGTCCTGCATGTCAAAAACGATGACAAAAATTATTGGAATCACGGGCGGAATTGCTTCAGGAAAATCAACAGTTGTGGCTGAAATTCGAAAGCAGGGCTATCAGGTTATTGATGCGGACCAGGTTGTGCATGAATTGCAAGAAAAAGGTGGCAAGCTGTATCAAACTTTAGTTGAATGGCTTGGAAATAACATCCTGCAAGAAAATGGAGAACTTGACCGTAAAAAATTAGGACAAGTTATTTTTGGAAATAAAGAGATGATGGCAAAATCATCAAGGCTGCAAAATGAGGTTATTCGTCAAGAATTAGCTAATCGTCGGAATCAATTAGCCCAGACAGAGGAAGTTTTTTTTATGGATATTCCGCTGTTGATTGAACTTGATTATATGGATTGGTTTGATGAGGTCTGGTTAGTTTATGTTGATGAAAAGACGCAGTTAGACCGTTTAGTGATGCGAAATCATTACACGCGTTCTGAAGCACAAAAGCGCATTGCGAGTCAGATGTCAACAGAAGCTAAAAAAGCTTACGCTGATAAATTACTAGACAATCGTGGTCATCTACAAGCGCTAAAAGAGCAGGTTGACCGATTCTTACACACATTATCGGACTGATTTTTAGCTTTATTTTTGAAGATTTAGGAGGCTATTATTGAAAAGGATTGCGCTCCAAATTCTTCTTTGATTTTGGAGATTGTTTATAGCTTCCCAACAGCTTAAAGCTTCCAGATAGATGGTTTGAGGTTTGAAGAACCAAGAAAATATCAAAAACCGTTGTCTGAAAACGATACTTGTATAAGCAAGCTCTCTTTTTCATTTAACTAATAGTGTGCTATAATGGTAGTTGATATTTTTAGAAAAGAGGGTGAACAATCATTAACAGCGAAATTAATTGGAAACAGAACTTGCGGGTAGCTTGGCTTGGTAACTTTTTTACTGGGGCAAGCTTTTCACTTGTCATGCCTTTTATGGCTTTATATGTTGAACAACTTGGAGCACCTAAAAATAAGGTAGAATGGTATGCTGGTTTAGCAGTGTCATTATCCGCTTTGGCTTCGGCTCTTATTGCTCCAGTATGGGGACGATTGGCTGACCGTTACGGGCGTAAACCAATGATGGTAAGGGCAAGCTTGGTGATGACTTTTACTATGGGTGGCCTAGCCTTTGTTCCTAATGTGTTTTGGTTATTAGTTTTACGTATTTTGAATGGCTTATTTTCTGGCTATGTCCCTAATTCAACGGCTTTGATTGCTAGTCAAGTTCCTAAAAGCCGTTCAGGATATGCGCTTGGAACGCTAGCAACTGGTGTTATCGGTGGTAGTTTGGTAGGCCCATTACTAGGTGGTGTGCTTGCTGAGCTCCTAGGTATTCGTCAAGTTTTTCTTTTGGTCGGCTTTATGTTATTGATTTGTAATCTGCTAACTGTTTTTCTTGTAAAGGAAGATTTTCAACCAGTTACTAAGGCCGAAGCACTATCGACACGTGAGCTATTCTCATCAATTAAGGATAAGCAAATTTTAATTGGTCTTTTTGTGACTAGCATGATTATCCAAGTATCAGCACAATCTATTGCCCCAATTTTGACCTTGTATATTCGTCATCTTGGTCAAACAGAGAACTTGATGTTTGTCTCTGGTTTGATTGTATCAGCACTAGGATTTTCAAGCATGCTCTCAAGCTCGACTCTTGGGAAAATTGGTGATAGAATAGGTAATCATAGATTACTTTTGATTGCTCTATTTTATAGCTTTAGTATGTATGTGCTTTGCGCCCTTGCTCAGAATTCATTGCAATTAGGTATTGTCCGCTTCTTGTATGGTTTTGGTACGGGTGCGTTGATGCCGAGTATCAATTCATTGTTGACTAAAATCACACCACGCGAGGGAATTTCACGTATTTTTAGCTATAATCAAATGTTTACGAATATGGGACAAGTTATTGGACCTTTTATTGGGTCAGCAGTCGCAACTGACTTGGGCTACCGATCAGTTTTTTACGTGACTAGTCTTATTGTTTTTGTAAACTTTGTCTGGAGCCTTATTAATTTTAGAAAATACTTGAAAGTTAAGGAAATCGTGTGAGAATAAAGATTAATTTAAAATGCAGCAGTTGTGGCAGTAAGAATTATTTGACAAGTAAAAATAAAACAAGCCATCCAGAACGTATCCAGGTCTTAAAATATTGTCCGAAAGAGCGAAAAGTGACCTTACATATTGAATCTTAGGGAGTTTTATGTTAGAATGGTTAAGATTATAGTTTAGGAAAGGAATAGAACTCAGACTGAAAGTGTCAAGTCATGACTAATTCAATTGATTTGAAAATAACTTTCTGACGCGTTCTTAGTGAAAAAGATGTACAATATACTACTGACAACTTTGCTGGTATTATCTGTTATTATTGTGATTGCTATTTTCTTGCAACCACAAAAAAATCCAAGTAGCAATGTATTTGATAACAGCGGTTCAGAAGCTTTGTTTGAACGTACTAAAGCGCGTGGCTTCGAAGCGTTTATGCAACGTTTTACAGCAGTTCTAGTTTTCTTGTGGCTAGCAATTGCTTTGGCGCTAGCGATTTTATCAAGTAAATAGATAGCAACTAACGAGGCTAAATAGTGGCTTACGTTGGCTGTGCGTTTTGAATTTTGTACGAAAATTCATGGGCTGGTCACTCAGCTCATTTTTTATTATGAAGTCGTAAAAGTCTTGTTTACGACCTATTAGAATGAAGTTGAATACGAGAGGAAAATTATTGAGTTAAACCTAGCTGGGCATTTTATGTCTGATTTTTACTAGGAATACTTACAATCACAAATTATGAACGAAAACATTATTGCTTATTTAGAGGAGCATGGAAAAGTCAATATTAATGAATTGGCTGCTGGGCTAGACATGGCTGGCGCTGAAAAATTTCCAAAGCTTATCAAAGAGATTTCAAAATTGGAAAGTCAAGGAAAACTGCGTTTTGATGACCATGGGAACCTTGCTCTTCGTAAAAAAATAGAGAAGAAAAAAGAAATCACTGTTACAGGTGTCTTTCGTGCTAACAAAGCTGGTTTTGGTTTTTTAGCGGTTGACGAAAATGAAGATGACATGTTTGTCGGACGTAATGACGTTGGTTATGCGGTTGACGGAGATACGGTTGAAGCGGTTGTTAGAAAGCCAGCTAATCGCTTGAAAGGTACAGCAGCTGAGGTTCGCATTGTCGGCATTGTTGAGCGTAGCTTAAAGACAGTTGTTGGGAAATTTATTCTCGATGACGAAAAACCAAAATACGCTGGTTACATCAAATCCAAAAATCAAAAAATTCAACAAAAGATTTATATCAAGAAAGAGCCTGTTTTACTTGACGGCACTGAGATTATCAAGGTTGACATTGATAAATACCCAATACGAGGCCATGATTATTTTGTTGGTCATGTACGTGATATCATTGGACACCAAGGTGATGTTGGTATTGATGTGCTTGAAGTCCTTGAATCAATGGACATCAAATCAGAATTCCCAGAAGATGTTATGGCTGAAGCCAATGCGGTTCCAGCTGCGCCGTCTGAAAAAGACATGATTGGGCGTGTTGATTTGCGTAATGAAATCACCTTTACCATTGATGGTGCGGATGCCAAAGACTTGGATGATGCTGTCCATATTAAATTGCTCAACAATGGTAATTTTGAGCTCGGTGTTCATATTGCGGACGTTTCATACTATGTTACAGAAGGCTCTGCGCTTAATCGTGAAGCCGTTGCTCGTGGGACATCAGTTTATGTGACTGACCGTGTAGTTCCAATGCTACCTGAACGTTTGTCAAATGGTATTTGTTCGTTAAATCCTAATGTTGACCGTTTGACACAATCATGTTTAATGGAAATTGACCGCAATGGTCACGTTGTTAATCACCAAATTTGTCAATCAGTCATTAAGACAACTTTCCGTATGACTTACAGCGATGTCAATGACATTATTGCTGGTGATGAAGAATTGATTGAGCAATACCAACCAATCGTTGACTCTATTCATCATATGACTGCTCTTCACAATATTCTTGAAATCATGCGCGTGCGTCGCGGTGCTCTTAACTTTGATACGAGTGAAGCCAAGATTGTTGTTAATGATAAAGGAATGCCAGTTGATATTGTGCTTCGTCAACGTGGTATTGCTGAACGCATGATTGAATCTTTCATGTTGGCAGCTAATGAAACAGTTGCAGAGCATTTTGCAAAACGTAAATTGCCATTTATTTACCGTATCCATGAAGAACCAAAAGCTGAAAAATTACAAAAATTCCTTGATTATGCTAGCATTTTTGGCGTTCAAGTCCATGGTACAGCTAACAAAATCACTCAAGAAGCTTTGCAAGATTTCATGGCAAAAGTGGAAGGTAAACCGGGTGCAGAAGTGCTAAATATGATGCTTCTTCGTTCAATGCAACAAGCACGTTATTCTGAACATAATCACGGACACTATGGTTTGGCTGCGGAGTACTATACTCATTTCACAAGTCCAATTCGTCGTTATCCTGATTTGCTTGTTCACCGCATGATTCGCGAATACACACAACTCACTGATGAGAAAATCGAACACTTTAGAAATGTGATTCCAGAATTGGCAACGTCATCTTCAACCCTTGAACGTCGCGCTATTGATGCTGAACGTGTCGTTGAAGCCATGAAAAAAGCCGAATACATGGAAGAATACATTGGTCAGGAATTTGACGGTGTGGTTGCTAGTGTTGTAAAATTTGGGATGTTCATCGAATTGCCAAATACAATTGAAGGACTTGTTCACATCACAACTCTGCCAGAATTTTACAATTACAACGAACGTACATTGACCCTTCAAGGTGAAAAATCAGGAAAAGTTTTCCGTGTTGGTCAACCGATTAAAATCAAATTAACACGTGCTGATAAAGAAACTGGCGATATTGACTTTGAATACATTCCAAGTGAGTATGATGTGGTAGAGAAAGTTAAAAAATCACGTAAAGACCGTTCTGGTAAAGAAAAACGTTGTCCAAAAGCAGATAACCACAAAGGTTCAAAATCAAGCAAACCACGAAATCGTAAATCTTCCACTTCAACTTCTAAAAAGTCAGGCAAGAAACCTTTCTATAAAGAAGTTGCTAAGAAAAAATCACGTAAAGCTAAAAAATAAAACTGCTAATTAAGATAATCACTAATTTTCAAGAGAGGTATCTAATATGCCAAAAGGTGACGGAAATGTCGTTGCACAAAATAAAAAAGCGCGTCATGACTATAACATCGTTGATACATTTGAAGCAGGGATTGTTCTGACAGGAACAGAAATCAAGAGCGTTCGTGCTGCACGTATTCAGCTCAAAGATGGCTATGCTCAAATCAAAAATGGTGAAGCTTGGCTGATTAATGTCCATATTTCACCTTTTGAACAAGGAAATATTTGGAATCAAGACCCTGAGCGCACTCGTAAATTATTATTAAAAAAACGCGAAATCGAAAAATTATCAAATGACCTAAAAGGAACAGGGATGACCCTTGTACCACTTAAAGTTTATTTGAAAAATGGCTTCGCTAAAGTTTTGCTTGGTGTGGCAAAAGGGAAACATGATTATGATAAACGTGAGACTATCAAACGTCGTGAACAAGACCGCGACATCAAACGCCAAATGAAACATTTCAATGCAAGGTAAATAGGAAATACTTACAGAGACTTTTAGTCTGTGATAATCGTTAAAAGAGGTTGGGACAATAGGTTCCAACCTCTTTATAATTTTCGATGCACCATATTGAGCAAAATCTCAACAAAAATCATAGGGATAGCCTGTGTATCTACAATAGATTGTTTTGAAATGGAATTTCCAGGAAGAGTAATGACATGGTCAAAGTATTTCGCGGCAGCAGCATGCTCATTTAATGTAATGAGATAGGAGTTCTGTGGCATATTTTTTGAGATAGCACTTAATGTGTTACTGAAATTGGCTGACGACCCTGAAATAGAAAACATAATAAGTGTATCTTCTTCATCAATAATATTTGAAAGATGATTTCCGCTGTTTAAATCACTTGCTAATTGACTAGCGATACCTAAATCTTGTAAACCAAAATGTAAGTACCTTGCAGGGAGTGATGATAAAAAAATACCAAGAATATGCAGATGCTGTCTTTTTAAAATACAATCAACAAGTTCGTCAATTGCTTGACGTTCTAAATGTTTCATTTGATTTAGAATAACGCTATAATTATCCGCAATTTGGTCAAGAATATCTTCGTTTTCTTCTTTTGGTTTTTGATGAATATAATTGATAGCATCGTAGCGAAAATCTTTAAATCCTTTATAGCCCAAAATTTGGCAAAATCGTAGGACGGCAGATGTAGAAGTATGTGAATTTGTTGCAATTCTAGTAATTGTCAATGTTTCTAATTTCTCAAAATTCTCCTTGAGAAAGTGATAAACTTTTGCTTCAGATTTTGAGTATTCTTGTTCGTGGAGTTGCATTTTTTGTAAAATGTTCATAATCAAAATACCTTTCTAATCAAGTATTTTAAGTGTTTTTGACAAAAATGTCAAAAATAATTATAAAAAATATCAAAAAATTATTGACATCGTTTTCAAAAAGAACTACAATGAGGGTGTAAAATTTTACAAAACAAAATGACAAAAATTACAAAAAGAGGTTAGCTATGGATTATAAGAAGTTAGCACAAGAAATTGTCACAAATGTCGGTGATGTTGACAATATTCAAACCTTGTCTCATTGTATGACGAGGTTGCGGTTTCAACTAAAAGATGCTTCAAAAGCTAATAAAGAGGCTTTAGAAAATCTAGAAGAAGTCCTAGGTGTTGTCTATGCTGGTGGTCAGTATATGGTTATCTTAGGGCAACATTTATTGCAAACTTACGATGTGATGATGAATGATTTTAACATTACATCGGGTGGTAGTATCGATGAAAATTTGGATGGTGATTTAACTCCTAAAGAACCATGGACGTGGAAGAATGCAGGTAGTAAAATTATTGGTTTTGTATCAAGTTCAGTTACCCCAATGATTCCTGGTCTGATTGCTGGAGGGATGTTAAAGGTTGTCTTATTATTGATTGTGACCTTTATTGATAGTAATTTTGCTACTTCATCAAGTTATTTGCTATTATCAGCTATTGCAGATGCCCCATTTTATTTCATGCCAATTTTTGTTGCTTACGGTGCGGCTAATAAATTAGGTGCCACACCAATTTATGCAATGGCTTCGGCAGCAGCATTATTGCATGGGAATTTTACAGGTTTAGTAACAGCAGGTGACCCCATTACGTTATTTGGTATAAGTGTTCGTTTGCTTTCGTATGGAACATCGCTTTTACCTGCTCTACTAATTGCTATTCTTGCTTATTATATCGAAAAATTTCTTAATAAGATTATCCCAAATATTTTTAAGGCAATTTTTGTCGGAATGGGAACTATCTGTGTAGCGGGAAGTTTAGGGTTTATTATCTTAGGTCCACTTGGAAATATGATTGGACAAGGTATTGCAAGCTTGTTTATGTTCTTGGAAGGAACTCTAGGACCGATTGCTGTGGGGCTTTTGGCTGCTGCTCTTCCTTGGATGGTTATGGCTGGAATGCATACCGCATTAGCACCATTTATGACACAGTTACTGACTAATCCTGGATACGATGCCATGATTCGTCCTGCCTTTCTTTTACATAATATGGCTGAAGGTGGTGCTGTTATTGGTGTTACGGCACGTACTAAGGACAAAGCTAAACGAGGTGAGCTTCTATCGCTTGCTATTGGTTGTATCGTGGCAGGTGTCACAGAACCTGCAATTTATGGGGTTAACTTGAAGTACAAGAAACCAATGTATGGTGTTATGGCTGGTGGCTTTGTTGGTGGTATCGTTGCTGGTATTCTTGGTGCTAAAGCCTATGAAATGGGGTATTCAAATATTCTTGCTCTACCAATCTTTGGCAAAACTGTTTTAGCAGCTGTTGCTGGAATTATTGTAGCTATTGTTGTTGCAGCGGTTGTAACTTATCTACTTGGAATTGATACTAGCAAAGAAGATGCTAAGTTGACTGTCACAGAGCCTGTTCGTCAGGTTGTACCAGATGATGCTATCCTTGCGATTGCTGATGGTGAGTTGGTGCCATTAGAAAAGGTGAATGATGACGTATTTGTTCAAAAATTAATGGGAGATGGTATTGCTTTCAAATCAACAAGTAATTTTATCACAGCGCCTGTCAATGGTGAATTAACAACTGTCTTTCCAACAGGGCATGCGTTTGGCCTAACACGTCCTGATGGCGTTGAACTATTGGTTCATATTGGCATTAATACCGTTGAGCTAAACGGAGAAGGCTTTGATGTTTTGGCAAGAGCTGGTGATAGTATTCGCGCGGGTCAACCGATTGTGAGAATTGATCAAGACAGGATTAATCAAAAAGGTTATGATACAACAACTATGTTAATTATTACAAATGCTAATGGAAAAACGATTGAACTACCTCAAATGGGTGATGTGAAGCAAGGGCAACGTTTGGATAAGGAGGAAAACTAATGTCATACGAATTACCAAAAGGGTTTCTCTGGGGAGGAGCCACAGCAGATTTTCAATATGAGGGTGGCTTTGACGAAGGAGGACGTGGTTTACTTTCCCATGATTATGAAACAGATGGCTCACAAGAAAATCCACGTCATCATACCATGCAGATGCCAGATGGTAGCATTATCAATCCGCGTAGCTCATTTTTCTATGCAGATCCTGTTCCGAAAGAAGCACAGCCTGTCTTTTTAGAAGATGAATATTATCCTAGTCATCGTGCAGTTGATTTTTATCATCACTATAAGGAAGATATTGCTTTGATGGCTGGCATGGGATTTAATGTTTTTAGATTTTCAATTTGTTGGTCACGTATTTTTCCAACAGGTGAGGAAGAAACGCCTAACGAAGAGGGGTTAGCATTTTACGATGATGTGATTAATGAAATGGCAAAATATGGCATGGAACCTTTAATTACGATTTGTCATGATGAGTTGCCCATGCATTTAGCGTTGAAATATGATGGTTGGTCATCACGCCATGTCATTGATTGTTATGTAAACTATTGCAAAACTCTCTTTGAACGTTACGGCGACCGTTGCCGCTATTGGTTGACTTTTAATGAAATCAATGCTGTGCGAGGATTTGGTCCATGTGGGATACGACAATCAGAAGGGCAAGACCGTTATCAAGCTGCCCACCATATGTTTGTAGCTAGTGCGCATGCTGTTAAACTCGGACATGAAATGATGCCAAATAGCCAATTTGGTGCAATGTATGCTATGAGTGAACTATATCCAGCAACTTGTAAACCCGAAGATGTTTTTCATCGCTTGCAGGAGCGTCGTGAAAATTGGTATTTTATTGATATTATGGGGCGTGGTTATTACCCACGTTATGCAAAAGCAATCTGGCGTCGTCGAGGCGTGAAAGAAATTGTTTTTGCTGATGGTGATGAAGAAATCCTTAGAGAAGGTCAACTTGATTTTATTTCTTTTTCTTATTACCGCTCTAATACCACTAAAGCTGGAGATGACTGGTTTAATGTTGGTGGCTCTACGAATCCATATCTTAAAGAGACGCCGTGGGGATGGCCAGTTGACCCCTTGGGACTTCGTCACGTCATGAATGAGATTTATGATCGCATACAAAAACCAATTTTTATTGTTGAGAATGGTATGGGTGCCATTGATGAGCTTGATGAAAATGGTATGGTTCAGGATGATTATCGTATTGATTATTTACGTGATCATCTTCAAGCAATGGCTGACGCTATTATCATTGATGGTGTAGAATGTTTAGGTTACACCATGTGGGGACCTGTTGATTTAGTCTCACTTTCAACAGGAGAAATGAAAAAACGTTATGGCTTTATTTACGTGGATATGGATGATAAAGGTAATGGCAGCTTGAAACGTACTCCTAAAAAATCCTATGCTTGGATGAAAGAAATTATCGCCTCAAATGGTGCTAAGTTATCTGAAATTTAGAAAGAAAAATGCAATCAATAATGAGTGTAATCTCCTCTTGTCATTGATTTTATAAACAAAACCAGTCCTGAATGTCAACATTCAGAACTGGTTTTTGGCTATACGGTGTTAATGAAAGGCTAATTTTCTCTTTGAAAAGGATATGTAGTAGTTGACTAAATCTCCTTTTCATCGAGGATAAGGAAGTGTGTTTCTATATTTTTAATCGAGCCATGTTGTATAAGAATAAGCAAACATGGCAATTTAAAGAGACTAAAACGTATCAAGTAATCGATTGATTTATCTCGATGATACTACGTTTACAGAAATTTTAGTATGGCGTAACCACCAAAAAGAAATTGGCAATATGGACATTATGTTTTCTTATGATACTACTCCAGTTACTACAGCCTTAATTAAGCATGCAATAACTATACATAGCCAGATTGCCAAAGTTAAAAGAATTCGTATACATGATTTACGACACTCTCATGCTAGTTTATTATCCCTAGGAGCTAACGACCTAGAGCTTCAAAATAGGTTAGGGCATGCTAGTATTAAAACAACACTTGCTAATTATTCTCACCTACGCCCTAGCGCTATCAAAAATGTCGCTACCAAGCTAAATGGGGCTATTAACCTTAAGTAGTTGACAAATATTATCTTAGTGTGTACAATTAAGTTACTGAGAGTTGTCTATTACAACACCAAAGCCCGAAGGTATCCCATTACCAACGGGCTTTTTTAAGTTCTTCTCAGTTTAACGGGTACTTTCTAGGCTGGCAATACTATTTGTCCTTACTATCCAGCCGTTTGCTGATAAAATAGAGCAGCATGCCAGATATAATACCAGCTATGATAGTAAGTCAGACGTCTGAGAGTTTGTCCATTAGCCAACACCTCCCTCCTAGCATAAAATTGCTCAAGGGTAAGCATTGCCTAAATAGTATAGCCTATAGTTGTGTTATTGTGTATGTAAAATTTATAGTAACAGTTTACGACTAAAATCTAACTGTTTATGACTTGTGTAATTATTTTCTTATAAATGTGTTATACTAAAGGCGTGTTAAGCTCTCACTGCAAATGATAAGGAGGTATTTGTTATGAGTACAAAAATATTATAAGAGTTTCAAACATTGACAGATATAGGGCTTGCTTCTGTTAGTGGTGTTTTAGGTTATTGTAAACCAGTCATGGAAGGTGCAAATGGTTATGCCTGTCGTTATCGTAACGGGCAGTGGGATTATAAAGTAACTAAAGGTGTCTTTCAAGCTATAACAGAAGTTATTGCGAATGGTTGGATAAAGTCTATGGGACAATCTTATTTTATTCCAGGTTATAGAGGATAACATCAGTACCAAAGTTCAATAAAGAAAACATACTAGTTGAAGTCTATAATCTTATTCTTGATAGTGAAACAACCGATATAGAAAGAACAGAACTGGTTATTTTTAAAGATGAGGTTGAAAAAGGTTTAGACTTTGATAATGCTTTAATGAAATTAGCCGACCACTTACGTTTAATAGGTTTAGATAATGTATCGAAACATAGAACAATGAGTAAAAAAGTTAACGAATTTTACATAAAGATAAATTCAGTCGGTCAATTTAAGAAAAATTTTGGTATCTATTTTCCACCTATGTTTTAATTCAGTTGAGAGCTTACACAATATGATAATAAAAGGAGATTTTTAATGAGATTAAAATGGTTTGCTATCGGTAACAAAAGAAGAGATGAGGCTCTTAGTATTCTGGATAAATTAATAGCCAGTTTTTATCATAATTATGGTGTACAGCCTTTGACAGATTTATTCTTAAAGTATAAGAATGAATTAGAAAACAGTAGAAAATCAACATCAGTTATTTTAAGTCGTATGAATAGTGAACTCTCAAGGATATTCATGCAAAATGAAATTAGATTAACTGAAGAGCAATCTAAATTACTTAAAGACTTAAGACATTTATAAAATGGTTAGATATGGTTATTATTAATGTTTAGTCAGTACTAGGGATAAAGATGAGTAACTCTTTATCCCTAAATTGTTTCCAAAATGTTGCCAAATCCCTTATCGATAGCTATTTGCCTACCTAAACGTTTATCCGATCCATGTAATGACTTCTTCACGAGGTTTACGTGAGCGTGGGTGTTTAGGCTCATGTAGGCGATAACCAAATGATACCATACAGGCAATCCCTTCCTTGTCAGGCTTAATGATGTCTGCATTAGCTAAAATGCTATTGACTTTTTCGTAATTAAAGCCTTCGATTGGGCAAGAGTCAATGCCAAGCATGCTGGCTGTGGTCATCATATTTCCAAGTGCGATATAAGTTTGTTTGGCAGTCCAGTCAAACAAAGCGCGTGGATTATCAGCCATTTTCATATCATTTTTTTGGAAAGATTCGTAGGTTGCTAAACGGCTGTTAAGAGCATCACTGTCACTGAGACCACGTCGAATAAGGCTATTTTTGACCGATTCAGAATCATAGCGTGCCTTTTTTTCAGCAATGAGGAGAACAAAATGACTAGCTGTATCTAATTGGGATTGAGCCCCCCAAGCAAGGGGTCTGAGTTTACCACGAAGTTTTTCAATTTGTTTGCGGTCAAGAACAACGAAGCGCCAAGCTTCCAAACCAATAGAAGATGGGCTCAACCAAGCTGTATCAAGGATAAACTCCATATCATCACGGGAAATGTCTTGGTCGTTATAGACACGGACGGCAACACGATGGTCAAAGGCAGCGCGAATGTGTTTTTTGATAGTTTCTTTTGACATAGCTTTCTCCAGTTTTCTTTCTATGATAACACTTAGAAGCTATTTTTTCTAGTGTTTACTAAAGGTAACGAGTCCGTCTAACCAAGCTTGATGACCAAGCATCATTGTATTAGGAACAGATTTTGCTAACTCTTTGGCAGGTATACCAATTTGGGATTCTTGTGTCACGATACGAACACGGTTACGGTTCAATTTTTGAACTAACCAAGCATGGTAAAGGTCAAGAAATTCATCGCCTTCAGCTTCGTTCCAACCATGCCATGCTAAGTGTAAAACGCCATCTTCAGCATCTAAATCTGAGCTTCAAGGTCAAAACCAAATGTTTTAAAGCGGAAGCGTGTGTCGTTTTTAAGAACAGTAGCGTCTTGGTTATACATGTGCACGTCTGATGAATTTTCGTAATAAGTTTCCCATTTACCAGTGTCAAGTAGACCGTCAAGGATTTTGTCAAAGTCAAGGTCTTTAAAGACAACTTCGTTTGAAACAAAGTTATCAGTCAAACCTGGTGTGAATTTTTCTGGAAAATTAATAGATAACATAAAATATCCCTCTTTCATTTGTTAATGGAGATAGTACAACATACATTGGTTGCACATACAACTAACATGGTTCAAAAATATCAAAAAATATAAAAATCGGAGTTTCGTGCTCTCCGATTATCTCAATTTTTCTGAATTGATATTGATGATAGAAGCCAAGTCATCAGCGTAATCATCACCAAGAATAGCTTTATAACGGGCATGCAAATTATCCCAAGCTTCTCGGATATATGGTAAAAGTTCTCTGCCATTGACTGTAAGATAAACTTTTCGAGTACGTCCTTCAGTTAGTGTTGTGACATAACCTTTATAGACCAATTTCTCAACAAGGCGTGTCAAGGTAGAAGGTGCGATATAAAGTATTTGTGCAATATCCTTTTGCAATCTGCCATCTTCTTCCGCAAGAATAAGAAGAATAAAGGCATAAGTTGGAGTCATTCCAACTTTTTGGAAAGATTCCTCCGCCAATTTGTTGAGGGCACGATCCATCTTTTTTACAGTAAAAAATAGGCAAGAGTCAAGTGATTCTTGGATATTTTTTGACATGACATTCTCCTTAATATAAGTTTTATAGAAAATATGATAACACACTTAAATGAAGAATACAAATGAGGTAGCTTTTCAAAAGCGATGTGGGACAATTAATATAACAGAGGCTAAGATATAGTATTAAAGCATTGGGAGAGATGGTTATTTTCTATTAAAAGTATTCTAATAAACTTAGAAAACTTACAAATCATTTTTTCTATGATAAGTTAAAAAAATGAAATAGCAAAAAATTTTCAATAACTTAAATAGGTGTGATTTTTTATGTGACATATTGAATGTTTAAAAATGATAGTTATTACAGCAATGGTAGAATGACATTAACCCAGAACCAAGAAAGTGGCATGACGAGAATCATGGCTGGTATCATATCGGCAATTGGGAACATTTTTAAGTTAAGCATACGAAGACCTGTGGCAAGCATCAAAAAACCACCGCAGGCTTTGAAATCAGCAATCATATCAGGTGTTGTAAGTGGCACGATGAAGGCTGACAAGAAGAAAAGGCAACATAAAATGATAAATTGTGGAATGGCAACCAGTGATACCACATAACCTAGATTACAAGCAAAAATAGCTGCTGTAAAGAAGTCCAAAATTGATTTTGAAATCAAGATTGTTGAATCACCAGTCATCCCCGCATCTAGACTACCATAAATACCAGTACCGCTTGCGCAGAAAAGTACGATCACAGTTAACAAGGTAGCAAGGTAGTCTTCATGAGATAGTGATGACTGGTCGTTTGGCACGATTTTTGCCATGCTACGTTGCATGATGATACCACCCTTGTTAATCCAATCACCGAGATGAAGTGCAAGTCCAATCCCTGTTCCGATAACGATGGCAAAGATAACCGCAGGCATGTATGTCATCAATCCGATAGATGAAATCCCCATTCCCATTGAGCAGACCCCAAAAATCATATTGATTTGTGTCTTGAAGTCTTCTGATAATTTGTTTCCAACAAGACCACCTAGTAGCCCTCCAAAAACGACTGATAGGGCATTAATGATGACGCCAGTAGGCATACAATTTTCCTCCTTCAGAAAAACAAGGTCATCAATCGCTTATAAACATTAGTGTTGACTGCTAGACCGTGTTCTATTATTGTGAATTCTTTCTGTTACATTTTAGCACACCTTTTTTTAAAAGCAAGTCAGCTTTTGTGATCTCCTATTCCAAAATAGAATAGGAGCAGGACATGAAGTTCCAAAAACGTCAAGTCTTTCTTAGCTCGTGTGAAACCTTAAATGACACTAAAATGGCAGAACAAGGCTATACAAGGCAAGGAAGCATTTCAAAGAGGAGTCAGAAACGCCTAATTTGACTTGTTTATCGGTGATTGAAGGGTTACATTTTTAATAGGGAATCGTTAAGAAGAACCAAAGAACAGGCTAGCAAGCTTATAGCATGGTTAAAAGTGAAAAATCCCCAATCATAAACGAGTCTAGATAAATACAACTCAAAAAAGTGAAACTCCTTGTAATCCATTTCAGTGAAAAGCCAATCACCAAATATTTTAAAAAATTTAAAAAATACTTGACAACGCTTACAAAATCAACTACAATAAAACTATAATTAAACAAGGATTGTTACTCTTCGGGAGGCATTACCGTTCATCAAGTAAAGGGGTGTGGTATGTCTTCGAAGAGTTTTTTGTGCAGAACAACTAGCATAAAGAGAAGAGGTAGATATGATGAGAGTTGTGAAGAAAATCAATAATAATGTGGCAGAATGTCTTGACAATAATGGTAAATCGTTGGTTGCCTTTGGACGTGGTATTGGTTTTCCAAAGACGCCTTATGAGCTAGAGGATCTTTCAAAAATTGAGATGACATTTTATAAATTAAATCCTCATTTTCAATTACTTTTGGATGAAATTCCAGAAGATTTGATGTTGCTTAGCGTGGAAATCGTGCAAAATGCGCAAAAAGAGCTGTCTGGAAAGCTCAATCCGACTTTGATATTTAGCTTGGCAGACCATATCCAATTTGCTATTCGTCGCTTGAAAGAATTTAAGGAAATGAAAATTCTTTTTTCACAGGATGTTGCCCAGCTCTATCCTAAGGAAACGAAATTAGCAGAAGATGCCTTGGTTTTGATAAATACTTCATTAGGTGTTAATCTCCCACACAGTGAAGTGACCAGTATTGCCATGCATTTTATCAATAGCAAAGCCGAATGTGACATTGACAACGACAGTCGAGCTATCGAAGAATTGATTGAGATTATGACACAGATGATTGAAAATCAATTAGCCATTCGTATTGAGCGTGAAGAATTTAATTACCAAAGGTTTCAAGCACATGTTCGTTATTATCTGAAGCGACTACGTGAAAATGAATCCTTTATTAATGGGAATGAGACTATTTTACAAAGTCTCAAAGAAAATCAACCTCATATCTATCAAGTTGCAGTCGTTATCATGGATTATATTCATCAAAGTATGGGATATAGTCAATCTGATGACGAGTTACTCTACCTGATGATTCACATCAACAGGTTGTATGAAAAAAATAGCGGAGAAAAATAGCAAAGCTCCGCAAAGGAGAAAGTTATGGTCGATAATAACAAAGTTATCGCAGAAAAAGTGCTTGCTGCGGTTGGTGGTAAGGACAATGTGATGAGTGCCACACATTGCATGACACGTTTGCGTTTGAATTTAAAGGATACTTCCGTTCCTAAAAAAGACGAGGTAACCAGTATCCCAGGTGTTCTTGCTGTTGTTGAGTCTGGTGGACAGTATCAAGTTGTCATTGGGCAAAATGTCGCAAAAGTTTACCCTGAGTTTGCTAAATTAGCAGGGGTCACATTGGAAAAACAAGTTGACGAGAACCTAGATAAACCAAAAGAAAAATTAACAGTAAAAGGTGTGGGAATGGCAATCCTTAATTATATGTCAGGCTCAATGACACCTTTAATCCCAGCTATGATTGCTGCAGCAATGTTTAAAACGATTCAAGTCGTTATTGGACCAGATTTACTTGGATTGGTTTCTGAAAAGAGCGATATGTATGTTTTATGTGATATGATGTATAGTGCTTTTTTCTACTTCTTACCAATTTTTCTTGGTTTTACTGCTGCTAAAAAACTTGGTGTGAGTCAGGTCATGGGGATAATGTTAGGGGCGATGTTGCTAGTGCCTGACTTTATTGCTTTGGACGGTCAAAAATTTACCATTTATGGTTTTCTAACAACAACTGTTCATGATTATTCGCAAACGGTTTTACCTGTTATTATTTCTATTTGGGTAATGAGTTATGTTGAACGTTTTTTCAAAAAAATAATTCCTGATGTTTTATCAACGATTTTCGTGCCATTTTTAACGATTTTTGTTATGGTTTCTATTACCTTTGTTGTTTTGGCTCCAATTGGTAATCTTGGTGGTGAATTAATTGGGAATGGTTTGATTGCTTTTGGTAATGTTGGTGGCTTTCTTGCGATTGCTGTCGTTGCAGCCTTGTGGGAATTCCTTGTTATGTCAGGAATGCACCAAGTTGTGGGTGTTTTTGGGATTACTGCGATGATGCAAAATGGTTATGATAGTTTTGTTTTGACAGCAGGTGGTTATGCAACTTGGGCAGCATTTGGCATGGCTTTTGGAGCATTTCTGCGTTTTCGTGAAAAAGATGCTAAGGCTTTGGCGTTTGGTTATTTTGTTTCAGCGATTATAGGTGGAGTAACCGAACCAGTGCTTTACGGTATTGGACTTCGCTATAAACGTCCTTTTCTTGCCCTTGCAGCAGGTGGCTTCTGTGGTGGACTTTACGCAGGGTTAACCCATGTTGGAACTTATGTTATGGGAGCTACGAATTTTCTAGCTGTTCTTGGCTATGTTGGTGGTGGAACAGTGAACATGATAAATGGCTGTATTGCGGCAGCGATTGCTTTTGCTGTAACTGCTGTTTTAACGTATCTTTTCGGTTTTAACAAAACAGAAAGTGTTTTGCAAAGAAATTAGGTGGTTTTTATGAAAAAAATTCTTTTGCGTGCTGATGATTTAGGTTATTCTGAGGCTGTTAATTATGGTATTGAAAAGTCGGTCAAGGAAGGGCTGATTTCAAGCCTTGGTGTTATGGTCAATATGCCTGCTACGCAGCATGGCGTTGATTTAATCAAAGATTGTCCTTTGGCTCTTGGGGTACATACCAACATTTGTGCTGGCAAGCCTTTGACAAATCCTAAGCTTATTCCGAGCTTGGTGGATGAGAATGGTCATTTCAAATCGTCTAAACAATTTCGGGCGGCAACAGAGGATTTTGTCGTTTTTGAGGAAGTTGTCTTGGAAATTGAAGCGCAGTACCAGAAATTTTTAGCCTTATTTGGGCGTCAGCCAGATTATTTTGAAGGGCATGCGGTAGCGTCAAGCCATTTCGTTAAGGGATTAGAAACTGTTGCAGAAAAACACGGCTTGAAATACTCAGGATTTTCAACAGGTGGCGCACCATTGACAATTGGGAACTCTCTTGTGCAATTTAATATGGAATCAATGGCGCCGCATTATGAGCCTTTTGACATGCTAAAACGCATGGTAGTAAAAGCCGATGACCATGTGGTACAGTTGGCTGTTTTTCACCCTGGTTATCTTGATGATGACATTCTAACGCACTCTAGCCTAACCATTCCTCGAACACAAGAAGTTGCTATGTTAATTAATCCTGATGTCAAACAATGGCTCAGAAAGCAAGATGTTGAACTCATTGATTACCGAGATTTGTAAATAAGTCTTTGTTGGCTATAATCTGCTTTTCAATGTCATTTGCTTGTAAACCAGCTGTCTATTGGACAGTTGGTTTATTTATTCTAAACAAGAATAAAAAGTAGTTGAAATAGAATTGTAAGCGACAACAAAATGTTTTAAGATAGCAGCATAAAGATTGTTTAAGAAAGTAGGTGTAAAAATGATTATTGATAGTAATTTATACTGGTTTGATGAAGATATTTTTGAGTCTGAAGAAAAAATGGAAGCTTTTCTAGCGAGTGTTCCTAAGCAGTATGATACCAAAGTTCATGCTGGAACTTTACCAGACGGACGTCAGCAAATTATCATTGAACGTCCTAAAGGATTTGAAAATTTGAATTATGTTCAAGGGGAATATAAGCTTGAGATGATGTTGGCTGATATGGACTTGGCTGGTGTTGATAAGGCTGTTTTGAAAATTCCAGGTTGTCAAGAATGGTTGACTTTGGAGCAATGTAAAGCTTTCAATGACGGTATGTATGATTACATGAAGCGTAGTCAGGGGCGTTTGGTTCCTTTAGCTGTTTTACCACCATATGGCTCTAAGGCTGTTTTTGCAGAAATGAAACGTTGCTTTGAAGAACTTGGGTTTACAGGTGTTCAATTGGTTGCTCACTATGGCAATTACTACCTTGATAATGATTTATTTGCAACATTCTTTGAAGAGCTCAATAAGTATCAAGCAACAGTTTACGTTCACCATACACCAGTTCCTACACAGTATGATGCGCTTTATGAATACACAAATGTCCGCCGTTCTTATGGACGTTGTGTTGACCAAACAACGGCAATTTGTCGTGAGTTGTATAGTGGTTTCTTTGAAAAATACCCTCAATTGACTTTTGTACATTCAATGCTCGGAGGAGCATTCTTTGGGTTGAAAAATGTCTTAATGCCACACAAACCAAGCAAAGCTGATACTGTTAAACGTTTTGCTGGGGATGATAAGCATATCGAGGAACATTTTGCTGAAAATATTTATTTTGAAATGTCACATGCGCAACCTTGGGGAAAAGATGCGCTAGAGTATGCCGTGCAAGTTTTAGGTGCTGACCATATTATCTTTGGCTCATCATATCCTGTCCGCCAAGAATGGCTAACAAAAGGTGCTGACTTTGTTAATCATTTGGATTTGACAGCAGAAGAAAAAGACTTGATTTTAGGAGGTAATGCGCAAAGACTTTACCATATTAACGATTAATGGAGGTAGCTATGTTACAAGCAGGTGCAGGGAAAACTCGCATTCAGCTGACAGAGCACTTATTGCCACTTGAAAAATTTACCTATTGTCATGATGACTTGTACTGCCGAGCTATTATTTTAGAGGATTTTGTCTTTATATCACTTGATGTGACGTCTTTACAAAATTACGCGATTAGAGCCATAAAAGACAAGGTTAAGGCAAGTTGTGAGGTTTTAGATAGTCATATTTTTATTAGTGTCACACATACTTTTTCGGCGCCTCACACGCGTTCTTTAAAGGCATTGGAAAAAGCAGACACAAAAACCAAGCAAAAAAATCAATACTATTTAGACCTTTTGCTTCAAGCTGTTGAAGAAGCTTTGCTTTTAGCCAAAAACAATTTACAGCCAGTTTCCCTCTCTTGCCAAAATGTCACGGCACAAGCTCAAGTAAACCGCGATATAGAGCTAATAGATGGGTATTGGTTAGGAAAAAATCCGCACGGTTATTCTAATCATATGATTCCGATGTTGACAATCTCCTCGACGCAAGGAGCGTTAATAGCCATGATTTATAGTGTGGATGTTCAGTCGTCTATCGTTGAAAAAATAGGTGACGGGGCTATTAGCAGTGATTTTATCGGTTTAACCACACAAAAAATCGAAGATAAGCTTAACTGTGTTGCTTTATTTATGCTTGGAGCAGCTGCTGACCAAACACCTAACGTCAGCCAAGAAAGTTTTGACAGCCTAGAGGGCTGTTCAGATGAATTAGCTTCGGCAATACTATCACAAATGATAGAAAATGAACATTTCGAGGGTGATTTTAGCTTAACCCAAATCAGCGTTGAGCTTGACGGACAAGCCATTCCTGATATGAAAAGCGTAAAACCAACGAGGGAGTATCACTTTGAATGGCAAGGTAAAAAGCAAGTTGAGTTAGCAATTTTAACCATTGGAGATTTTGGATTAGTCATGTTAAAGCCTGAATTAGCAAGCATTACAGGCAAGGTTATTAGAGAACAATCTCCTTTTTCCGTAACAATGATTGCCACGATGATTAACGGTGGTCAAAAATACATGGTGGATGAGAAAAGTTACGATAATTATACTTATGAAGCAATGAATTCCATGTTTGCGCGTGGTAGTGCTGAAAAAGTTAGTAAGGCTATTATTAAGGCATTAAAAGAGAGGAAGTGAGCTTATGAAGGTTGGATACGGTCGTGCAGACATCACACCGACAGCCCCATTTTACTTATTAGGATATAAAACTCCCAAACGAAATCAACCCGCTAAAGGCATTCATGACCATATTTACATTAACGGTATTTTATTTCATAACAATGAAGGTCAAGAAGTTTTTCTGGCAACAGGAGACCTTCTTGAAATAGAGGATATTGTTGCCGCAGATATTCGACGTGAAATCAGTCAAACCTATCAGATTCCTTTTGAAAATATTATTATCGGTGTCACACATGACCACCATTCGGTACGTGATTTTCATAAAACTTGGGAATTTGGACACTACAATCAAGCGTATTATGATTTCTTTGTGCAATGTTTTCTTGATGTTGTCGCACAATGTCGGCAGAATCTTGTCGAAGCTAGTGTGGAATACGGGCAAGATTTAGTGCTTGGTTATTATAGTAATCGCAATCATAAAGGAAGCCAATCAGATAATATTGTCTCAGTGACAAAATTTATTCACGATGGCAAAGCTATTGCAGGGATTGTCAATATCGCTGTCCACTCAACGGTTTTGAGTGGCGAGAATATGGAATTGACTGCGGATTTAGCAGGAAATCTGTCAACAAAATTAAAAGAAAAATGGGGATTTTACCCATTGATGTTAATAGGCTGTGCAGGTGATTCTAGTAATCATTACGACCGACTGGGGCGTGATTTTGCAGAATTAGAACGTGTGACAACTGGATTAGCTGAGCTTATCGCTCCTATAAAAACAACTGAACTTTCTCTTGGAACAGAAAGCATTAACGTTTTGGAGCTTAGTCACGAGGTCATCAATGACAAAAAAGCTTATGATAAAGAGCTTTGTTTGCGAATTGCTGGCATGAAAAATGGGACTATTAAGACCGTTGGCGCTCAGCCAGTCGAACATTTGATTGAAAAGTGTGAAGAGCAGCTAACAATGCCACAATTTTATGACATCTTACAACTTGGAATTTTGGATATTGGAAATTTAAGATTCTTCATCTTCCCTGGGGAGTTAGCATCCGCTGGCGGAGAATTATTGAGAAATGCAACGGATAAAACGGTGTTGATTGCTGGATATAGCAATGGTTTCCACCATTATTTCTTAGAAGCTAAGGATTATGGGCTAAGTTTTGAAACGATTGGTAACCCTGTTCCAGCAGGAACTTTTGAAACTATTATTGAAAAATTTAGTCGTGCAAGTCACTTGCTAGATAACTAACGAGCCGTAATCGGGGCTGTGTGAAGTCGATTGAAGATTTTAGATAGGAGTTCTAGTTATGGACTACAATAAATTAGGAAAAGATATTCTCACTCAGGTGGGGGGCAAAGAAAATGTTAGCAGTGTTAGTCACTGTATCACACGTGTTCGCTTTATTTTAAAAGACGAAGCCAAAGCTGATGACGACGTTATTAAAAATATGTCTGGAGTCCTCGATGTTGTCAAACAAGGTGGTCAATACCAAGTCGTTGTCGGACCGAGCGTTGAAAAAGTTTACAATGCTATTATCGAAGATGGTGATATTGCAACGAACGAGGGTGATAGCACAGCAGCAAATACAGAAGATGATAAAGGTTTCATTAACAAAGCCTTAGGTCTTATTAGTTCTATTTTCATTCCAGTATTGGGTATGTTGTCTGGTTCAGGGATGATTAAGGCTGTTCTGGCTCTTCTTAGTGCTTTTGGTTGGATGTCAACCGAGGGTGGGACTTACATTATCCTAAGCGCTTTATCAGATGCACTATTTTATTTCTTCCCTGTTGTATTAGGTTGGAGTGCTGCTAAACGCTTTGGGTTAAAAGAAATCTATGGTATGACACTAGGGGCTTTCCTTGTCTATCCAACTTTAGTATCGGCTGCTAGTGGCGATGCTATTAATACGCTATTTTCTGGAACCGTTTTTGAAATGGATTATCAATTAACATTTCTTGGCATTCCAGTTGCTCTTCAAAGTTATGCTAGTACCGTTATTCCGATTATTGCGGTAACATGGTTTGCTAGTTATGTTTACAAATTCTTTAACAAACACATTCCAGATGTTTTGAAAATGGTCTTTGTTCCATTTTGTACCTTGATTGTTGCTGGCGCAGCTAGCTTGATTGTCATTGGTCCAATTTCAATTGTCCTTCAAAACTTATTGAGTAGCGCTGTGATGTGGCTCCTTAATCTCAACATTGGTATTGCAGGTTTCTTGATTGGGTCTCTCTGGTCTATCTTGGTTATGTTCGGGCTTCACTGGGCAATCCTACCATTCTTCCAAATCAATGTTTCTGAATATGGTTATGATATCATCAACCCATTGATTTTCTCAGGTGCTCCAGCCGTTCTTGGTTCTGCACTTGGCGTTGCTCTTCGTACTAAAAATAAAGATACACGCTCAATGTCATTTGCGGCAGCCGTTTCATCATTCTTTGGTGTTAGTGAACCAGCACTTTACGGTGTTATGATTCCTCGTAAAATGATTTTGGTTACTGGTCTTGCTGCAGCTGGTGTCGGTGGTACCATTGCTGGACTTGGCGGTGCTAAACTTTACACATTCGGAGCTCACGGACTCCTTGGTTTCCCAACATTTATCAATCCTTCTGGTATTGATGGCGGCTTTATTGCGCTTTGTATCTCAGGTGTTGTTGCCTTTGCGATTGCCTTGGTATCAGCCTTAGTTATTGGTGATAAACAAGACAGCGCAGCGTTACTAGCAAAAAAAGCAGAAGAAAAAGTACCTGCTAAAGCAAAAGAAGTGACAATTGTTTCTCCTGTAAATGGTCAAGCTGTTGATTTGACAGGTGTTAGCGATCAAGTCTTTTCACAACTACTCTTAGGTGACGGTATTGCAGTTATTCCGAGTGATGGCAAGGTCTATGCACCAGAAGATGCGATCGTCCGTGTTGCCTATCCTACAGGTCACGCGGTAGGATTAGCAGGTACTGCAGGTGACGAACTTCTCATTCATATTGGTGTTGATACAGTTAACTTAAACGGACAATACTTCACTAGTCATGTTGAACAAGGGATGAAAGTGAAAAAAGGTGATCTTCTTGTTGAATTTGACCTTGATGGCATTAAAAAAGCAGGTTATGACCCAACAGTTATGGTTGTTGTTACCAAGACTGAACAACTAGATACCGTAACACCATTAACACAAGGAACAGTTGACACAACGACTCCATTACTCTCTATTAAGTTAAAATAAAACCAAAAAAGAGTTGGAGACGCTACGCTAACTCTTCTTTTTACAAGGAGAATAAGATGAAGAAAGTGATGATTTTATCTCTTTTAGGGCTAGTAGTATTAGCAGCTTGTCAAACTCAAACAAATTCTTCAAGTTCGAGTAGCTCTAAAAGTGCTAGTACCTATTTTGAAGTGACCTCAAATCCGATAGAAATCACTACAGACAATCAATATGAAGTAACATTGAACGCAACAGATACGTGGGGATTCAGTGTTCAAGAAGGTCAAGACGTTACCGACTGGCTTGTTTTGAAATCAGACAAGCAAGCTTTAACAGATACCTCTGGAGTTGCTCAAATAACGGCTGTTGATAGTGATTCTTCAGCTATTACCATTACTATTGATAGTAGTAAAATCACAGGATTTTCAAGCAATGGTGGAGCAAGTCTTTATATTATGCCAGACTCCAGTAGCATTGTAGGAACTGGCGACAATCACGCACATTATAGTGAAACAAGTGCTAAAATTGGGAAATACGTTATTCCAAAAGTAAGTGTTAACGGCACTATTGAGGGAGAAGTAACACAAGAAGACGGTCTAACCTTTACAGAAAATCAAATAACTTTCCAATTCACAGTTGATGGTGACGAAGCAGACAGTAGCTTAATGAATACCGAGGCTGCTAAAATTGTATTGGCAGAAGGAGACGGTTACTACACTAGTGATTACACCTATAGCGACCAAGGTTTATCAACTAAAATGAAAAATGGAAGTATCAGCTACACCATTGAACCAGATGATTTGCAAATAACCAATTCAGGATACGAACTTGGCGAAAACGGAGGTGGTCGCAACTGGTCAGAAATCGGTGGCGACGGTAATGGTAATTACCATTTAAATTTTAAATTATCAGGTTTAGAATACAACGGTTTGCCTGTAAGTATTGAAACATTTACGGCGGATGTTTATTGTTACGGTAGAACCTTTGAGGTTGATGACGGAAGTATTTACGCTAATGATGTGGCTAAATGGTCAACAACAGCTGAAAATAATACTTCAGTTCTTTGTGATGATTACACAGATGATCTCATTATTGATTGGGCAAATGGTTTTGATGCCTCTAAGCTGAAAGTTAAAGACCTTACTTTAACGATGAAAAGTCAATATGGTGACACCTTGACTCTAACGGCTGGTGATGATTTTACGATTGAAACCAAGAAAAATCGAACAACGATTCATGTTAATTATACTTATTGGGCATATACCCCGGTTTACCAAACGCTGACGGTTGAAGTTGCCAAGAAGCATTTGATATGGGATGAGGATGAATACAAAGTTGACGCTATTTCGCATGATTACAGCATTGCTAGTGTTTATGTTTATAATGTTATGGCAGGTGGTCAGACAGGCACACAAACATGGACAATCTATGGCTTAGATGGGCTAGAAAATTGGCAACAGATTTTTAATACCCCAACTTATACTTTATCTACTGAGATAGACGGTGAAACACGCTATTATTCAGAAGCAAATGGTGGCAGCTTAGTTGATGAAGCGTCAGCGACAAGCTACGATGCCTCAACTGATACAAATCTTCAATTGCTTGATAACACTATCTATTTAACACGTCAGTATAATCAGACAGAAGTCAAAAGTATAAACGGACAAGATGTGACTTTCACCAAAGTTTATTCACAAGCTGAATCAGCTATTAAAGCTCCAAAAGATGTTACCAATATGACAGTTAAATCTGGCTTCATTCTCGGTGACACTTGGGAAGAACACTTGAGATGGCCATGGCAAACCTTTATTAACGAAGGCTACCAAGGCGGTCGTTAATAATAAAAGGGAGTGAGACAAATAAAGTCTCCAGTGGAGACTCAGATTGAAGACAAACCTCAGAAATAGGGTTTGTCTTCAGTCTGAACCAAGCCATTTGGCTTGGTTTTTGTGTATTATCCTTCAAAATAAAGCAATTCTTTTGGTGTGTGTGTAAAGACTTCAAAGCCAGATTTTGTGACGTGTCCGCAATCTTCGATACGTACGCCAACTTTTCCGGGGATGTAAATGCCAGGTTCGACAGAGAAGCACATGCCTTCTTGAATTTCCATATCGTTACCTTCCATGATTGAAGGAAATTCGTGGCAAGTCATGCCGATACCATGTCCAAGACGGTGGTTGAAGTAGTCACCGTAGCCTGCTTTTTCAATGACATTACGTGCAGCAGCATCAACTTCGCTAGCAAGAACACCAGGTTTGATGAATTCTTGAGCTGTTAATTGGGCTTCTAAGCAAAGTTCGTAAATATCTTTTTTGAATTGGTCAGGTTTACCAACGGCAACAGTACGCGTCATATCACTAGCGTAGCCATGCATATCTGTTCCAAGGTCAAATAAGAGTAGTGAGTTATTTTCAATTTTGTTAGTACCAGGGATACCATGTGGATTAGCAGCATTATTTCCAGTTAAGACCATAGTGTCAAAACTCATTTTTTCAACACCTTGTTTTTTCATTTCAAATTCAATCATGGCAATAACGTCAGTCTCTGTATTGTCTAATGAAATATTATCAAAACCAACTTGAACCGCTTTATCAGCAAACTGACCAGCGATTAGCATTTTTTCGATTTCATCTTGTGATTTGATGAGACGCATTTTTTGAATAAATGGTGTCAAGTCTTCAAAACGTCCGTCAAAAACAGTTTGCAAACCTTGGAATTTTGTCACATTGAGGTTGTCAAATTCAGCAAAAACTTTCGCGCTGCCAGTTGAAGGCAGACTTGATTTGATTTTTTGCCAAGGATTTTCAGAATCCATGTAACCAAAAACAGGGAAAGCGACGATTTGGCTTGCGCGTGCCACTTCAAGCGCAGGAACGAAAAGCACGGGTTCACGGTCGCTATACACAAAAAGGAACATTTGGCGTTCGTGTGGGTCACAGTAAAATCCCGTTAAATAATTTACAGTAACAGGGTCAGAAAAAACAGCAATCTTAGCTTTTTCTTGACTAAGATATGAGCGGATTTGATTTAATTTTGACATGAAAAACCTTCTTTCTAATTAACCCCATTTTTTCAAAAAAAGTAGAAAAAATCAAGACTTGAGTCAAAAAAAGTGAACTTACAGACAAAAAAATAGCAAATGAGATAAAAAGAAGTTTTTCTATAATTCTAACGAAAAATTTCACAAATTATTTTGAAAAGCCTCAAAATTTGACTTTTCAAGTAGTTTGACACAGAAATCAACCAATTAAACGCTTACAATATATGAAAAGTTTTCAAAAAAGACCACTTACCCCTTGAAAGTGTTTCCAAAAGATGATAAAATATTCGTGAAAGCGAAATTTTCAAATAGAAAGGAAGTCTAATAATGAACACTGATGATACGATTACAATTTATGACGTTGCCCGAGAAGCAGGCGTCTCTATGGCAACAGTTAGTCGTGTTGTAAATGGCAATAAAAACGTAAAGGAAAACACACGTAAAAAAGTCCTTGAAGTTATTGATCGTTTGGATTATCGTCCAAATGCCGTTGCCCGCGGTTTAGCAAGTAAAAAGACAACAACAGTAGGTGTTGTTATCCCTAATATTGCTAACAGCTATTTCTCAATTCTTGCTAAAGGGATTGATGATATTGCCGCTATGTACAAGTACAATATCGTACTTGCTTCAAGTGATGAAGATGATGATAAGGAAGTTAACGTTGTTAACACCTTGTTTGCTAAACAAGTTGACGGTATTATCTTCATGGGACATCATTTGACTGAAAAAATTCGTGCAGAGTTCTCTCGCTCACGCACACCAGTTGTACTTGCGGGTACAGTTGACTTAGAACACCAACTCCCAAGTGTTAATATTGACTACAAAGCAGCCGTTGCTGATGTTGTTGATATTTTGGCTAAAAACAATAAAGAAATCGCCTTTGTTTCTGGTCCACTTATCGATGATATCAATGGTAAAGTGCGTTTAGCTGGTTACAAAGAAGGTCTTGAAAAAAATGGCTTATCGTTCAAAGAAGGCTTTGTCTTTGAAGCTAATTACAACTATAAGGACGGATTTGAACTTGCACAACGTGTGATTAATTCTGGCGCAACAGCAGCCTTTGTTGCCGAAGACGAATTGGCAGCAGGATTGTTGAATGGCTTGTTCGAAGCTGGCAGAAAAGTTCCAGAAGACTTTGAAATCATCACAAGCAATGATTCACCAATCACATCATACACACGTCCAAACCTTAGCTCAATCAGCCAACCAGTTTATGACCTTGGTGCTGTCAGCATGCGTATGTTGACTAAAATCATGAACAAAGAGGAACTCGAAGAAAAAGAAATTCTTCTTAACCACGGTCTTACAACACGTGGTACAACACGTTAATAGTTGACTAGTTATATCAAATTAAAAATCAGTCCTCGGACTGATTTTTTGACTCTTGGTGAAAAAAAAGACAAAATAAGCTATAATAGGTGTTATGAAAGTTTTATTGTATTTGGAAGCCGAAAATTTTTTAAGAAAATCTGGCATCGGACGTGCGATTAAGCATCAAGAGCGTGCCCTTACAATGGTAGGGCAAGACTATACAACTAATCCGAAAGACGATTATGATTTAGTACACATTAATACTTATGGGCTTAAAAGCTGGCATCTGTTGATGAAATCTAAAAGAGCTGGTAAAAAAGTGCTTATGCACGGTCATTCAACCGAAGAAGACTTTCGTGATTCATTCATTGGTTCAAATTTAGTATCACCGATTTTTAGATGGTATCTTTGCCGTTTTTATCAAAAAGCGGATGCGATTATTACACCTACGGAATACTCAAAATCTTTGATTGCAGGTTATGGCATTAAACACCCAATTTACGCTGTTTCAAATGGCATTGATTTGTCACGCTATGTTCCAGATTCTACCAAAGAAGAAGCTTTCCGTCGTTATTTTGATATTAAACTAGATGAAAAAGTTGTTGTTTGTGCTGGGCTTTATTTCATGCGCAAGGGCATTGATGAATTTGTAAAAGTCGCAGAACAAATGCCAGACGTCCGTTTTATCTGGTTCGGTGAAACAAATAAATGGGTTATTCCACATAAAGTCAGAAGCATTGTGACTCGTAAACATCCGTCAAATGTGACCTTTGCTGGTTACATTAAAGGTGATGTGTTTGAGGGAGCAATGAGCGGAGCAGATGCCTTTTTCTTCCCAAGTCGTGAGGAAACCGAAGGAATTGTTGTCTTGGAAGCTCTTGCTAGCCACCAACACGTCGTGCTACGTGATATTCCTGTTTATCACGGCTGGGTAGATGAAAGTTGTGCAGAATTAGCGACTGACGTTGACGGATTTGTAGGAGCGCTCCAAAAAGTCTTAGCAGGAAAAAGTCAAAAACAAGAAGCAGGCTACAAAGTGGCTGCAAGCCGTAGTATCAATAAAGTTGCTCATGAATTAGTTGACGTCTATGAAAAAGTAATGGAGTTGTAAAATGAGAATAGGTCTTTTTACAGATACCTATTTCCCTCAAGTTTCAGGGGTTTCAACAAGCATTTGCACCCTAAAAGAAGAATTGGAAAAAGAGGGACACGAGGTTTATATATTTACTACCACTGATAAAGCCGTTAAACGCTATGAGGATCCAACGATTATTCGTCTGCCTAGTGTTCCTTTTGTGTCGTTTACTGACCGCCGTGTGGTTTATCGTGGGTTAATTTCGTCTTATAAAATAGCAAAGCAGTATCAGTTGGATATTATTCACACCCAGACTGAATTTAGTGTTGGTGTTTTAGGGAAAATGATTGCTGCTGCACTCCGCATTCCTGCGGTACACACTTATCATACTCAGTATGAGGATTATGTTGGTTACATTGCCAAAGGGAAAATCATCAAACCTGGCATGGTTAAGTACATTATTCGCGGTTATTTGAACGATTTAGACGGTGTTATTTGCCCATCACGTATTGTTTTAAATCTATTAGACGGTTACGATATTAAAATTCCTAAACGTGTTATCCCGACAGGTATTCGTGTGGAAGAATATGAACGCAAGGATATTACAGCAGAAGATGCTAAAGCTCTCCGCGATAAATTAGGTATTGCTGCTGACGAAACCATGCTGCTTAGCTTGTCACGTGTTTCTTATGAAAAAAATATCCAAGCTATCCTAAAACAATTTCCAGAAGTTTTGTCGGAAAATAGACGTGCTAAGTTAGTTGTTGTTGGTGATGGTCCTTATCTTCAAGATTTGAAAGATTTGGTAGCAGAGTTGGGCATTGAAGAAGCTGTGATTTTTACAGGAATGGTTCCACATGACGAGACAGCTTTGTATTATAAGGCAAGTGATTTCTTTATTTCAGCTTCTACTAGTGAGACACAAGGATTGACCTACACAGAAAGCCTTGCCAGCGGAACACCTGTCATTGCTCATGGTAATCCTTACTTGGATGATATTATTGACCAAAAGATGTTCGGGACACTCTTTTATCATGAAAGAGATATAGCAGATGCAATTTTAGATGCGATTGCCGATACACCAGCAATGGATGAAAGGGCATACAAAGAAAAAATGTACGCTATTTCAGCAGAGCATTTTGGAAAATCAGTCTATGCCTTTTATTTAGATGTCTTGATTTCAGCCAAAAATAAGAAAAAATCAAAATTATCATTGACAGTGCGAAGCCAAGATAAAAAAACAACCATTAATTTTGCTCAATCAGCTGTCAAAATACCAGCCAAAGCTATTAAGGCGACGGCTAAAACATCAGCCAAAGTTGTCAAGGCTCCAAAACGATTAATTAATTCAATTCGAGATTTCATTGATTAAGTTCTTGAAAAATAAATTATTCGTGCTATAATAACTTACGAAGACAAGTTGAACAGGGTTAAACCTTTAGAGCGAGTGCCGGTTGGTGAGAAGGGCGCAGGGTTGGCTGATTCAATACTACTTCCTTGCTTTTATGCAAACATAAAACGGTAGCTACGATATAGCTAATTTGAGGTTTACGACTCTTTTTTGTCGTAGATAAATGAAGGTGGAACCACGTTACGACGTCCTTTTGGGACGTCGTTTTTCTTTTATCTCGAGGAAAAGTCTCATAGGCTGATAACATTCCTTTTGCTTGGTTCCCCAAAAAGGAATTGTCAACATTGTAAATTATTAAAAGGAGAATAGTATGGTTAAAATCACTTTTCCAGATGGCGCTGTGCGCGAATTTGAATCTGGTGTAACACCCTTTGAAATTGCTCAAAGTATTAGCAATTCACTAGCTAAAAAAGCCTTAGCTGGTAAATTTAATGGTCAATTGATTGATACAACCCGTGAAATTACTGAAGACGGTAGCATTGAAATCGTGACACCTGACCACGAAGATGCTCTTGGTATCTTACGTCACTCAGCTGCTCACCTTTTTGCACAAGCAGCAAAACGTCTTTTCCCAGATCTTTGCCTTGGTGTAGGTCCTGCTATTGAAGATGGTTTCTACTACGATACGGATAACAAAGCTGGTCAAATCTCTGATGAAGATCTTCCTCGTATCGAAGAAGAAATGAAAAAAATCGTTAAAGAAAACTTTCCATGTATCCGTAAAGAAATCACAATTGATGAAGCGCGTGAATTGTTCAAAAACGACCCTTACAAACTTGAATTGATTGAAGAACATGGTGCAGACGAAGGCGGTCTTACTGTTTATTCACAAGGTGAATTCACTGACCTTTGCCGTGGTCCACACGTGCCTTCAACAGGTCGTATCCAAGTTTTCCACCTATTGAACGTCGCTGGTGCTTACTGGCGTGGAAATAGCGACAATGCGATGATGCAACGTGTTTACGGTACTGCTTGGTTCGACAAAAAAGACCTTAAAGCTTATCTTAAACAGCGTCAAGAAGCTAAAGAACGTGACCACCGTAAACTTGGTAAAGAACTTGATTTGTTCATGATTTCTCAAGAAGTTGGTCAAGGTCTTCCATTCTGGTTGCCAGACGGTGCAACCATTCGTCGTACGTTGGAACGCTACATCGTTGATAAAGAAGTAGCTTCAGGCTACCTTCACGTTTATACTCCACCTTTGGCTTCAGTTGATTTGTACAAAACATCAGGTCACTGGGACCACTACCGTGAAGATATGTTTCCAACCATGGATATGGGTGATGGTGAAGAATTTGTTCTTCGTCCAATGAACTGCCCACACCACATCCAAGTTTACAAACACCATGTCCACTCATACCGTGAATTGCCAATCCGTATTGCGGAAATCGGTATGATGCACCGTTACGAAAAATCTGGTGCTTTGTCAGGTCTTCAACGTGTTCGTGAAATGTCACTTAACGATGGTCACTTATTCGTAACACCTGAACAAATTCAAGAAGAGTTCCAAAAAGCTCTTCAATTGATTATCGATGTTTACGAAGATTTCAACTTAACTGACTACCGTTTCCGTCTGTCCCTACGTGACCCTAAAGACACTCACAAATACTATGATGACGACGAAATGTGGGAAAATGCACAATCCATGTTGAAAGCTGCCTTGGATGAAATGGGTGTTGACTACTTCGAAGCAGAAGGTGAAGCAGCCTTTTACGGTCCAAAACTTGATATTCAAGTGAAAACAGCTCTTGGTAACGAAGAAACATTGTCAACTATCCAACTTGACTTCCTTCTTCCAGAACGTTTCGGTTTGACATACATTGGTGCTGATGGTGAAGAACACCGTCCAGTTATGATTCACCGTGGTGTTATCTCAACAATGGAACGTTTCACAGCTATCTTGATTGAAAACTACAAAGGTGCCTTCCCAACCTGGCTTGCACCACACCAAGTAACTGTTATCCCAGTTTCTAACGAAGCTCACGTTGACTACGCTTGGGAAGTTGCTAAAGTTCTTCGCGACAAAGGCGTTCGTGTTGATGTTGATGAACGTAACGAAAAAATGCAACTTAAAATCCGTCAAAGCCAAACTAAGAAAATCCCTTACCAATTAATCGTTGGTGACAAAGAAATGGCTGATAAGACAGTTAACGTTCGTCGCTATGGAAGCAAACAAACTCACACAGAAGCAATCGATGAATTTGTTGACAATATCCTAGCTGACATTAACCGCAAATCACGTCCAGATGCCCAATAATACTGCGATGACATAAACTAAAAGGCACTAAAATTAAAACGACACCCCAAAAGTTAGACACAAATCTAAACTTTTAGGGTGTTTTGAGATTTTAGCCGAGATTTTTTAGGCAAGCTCGGTTATAATAGAATTATCACATTGAAATAGTAGGAAAAGCTACAGTTTAAAAACGTTTAGCCTTAGTTTGAAGGGGCATTCGTTCTCTGGCTAATCTTGTTAGCTCTAGAATAAGTAGAGTTTCACCTTAGCTAAAGCTTGTTGCCTTTCCTCATCAAAATTGGTATTGCAGCAACTTTTAACCTCTTTAAATTGCTTCAGGATTTAAGCTAGCCTGTCGTATTATCTTAAAATAGCAAAGAACAATTGATACTAATACTAGCAATTTCCATCATGGAAGGGGAATTTTATCAAGCAACTGCTAAGACCTTTTCATTCAAGTGGCTATTTCAATGGAATGAAAGAGAGGACCGTTTAGCTACTAGTGGCTAAGTGATAAGGAGACTAAGATGAAAGAATCTAAGAAATCAATGCTTTATCTATTGCTTTTACTGGTTTTACCGTTAGCACTCATTGTTTATCTTTTAGAACTATTTGGTCTGAAGATTATTAGTTGGCGACGTTGAAGCGATGCTTTCATTTTTGAGACAAGGGAGGGGAATCTATGGTAGAAGCTGGAACTCAGAGAAAAAATATTCAAATTTTAACAGGAATTGGTTTTATCATTTCTATTGGATTGTTAATTTTCTTTAAACAACACCCAACATATTCCCAAGTTGGAGGAATCTTTCAAAGTTACCTTGGACAACTTGGGTTCTTTGCACCGCTTATCTTTATGCTCTTGCAAGTGATTCAAGTCGTTTATCCGATTATTCCTGGTGGGATGACAAGTGTTATTGGTTACATTGCATTTGGACCTATCTGGGGATTTATTTATAACTTTACTGGTATTTTTGCAGGTTCTCTATTAGCTTTCGGGCTTTCTAGACGTTATGGTGAGACTTTTGCCAAAGCCTTTGTCTCACAAGAAACTTATGATAAATATGTCGGTTATCTAGACCGCAATGATGGCAAATGTTACGCTAAATTTTTAGGAGCAGCCTTTGCTCTACCAGGTTTTCCAGATGATTTCCTTTGCATGGTATCTGGGCTTTCAAAAATGACTTGGAAGAAATTTATCACGATTTTCCTTATTACCAAACCAGTGACACTTTATATTTACACCGTTGTGGCGTATAAAGGGTTGAACTATTTATTAACACTATTCCATTGATGAATTTGATTACATAAACGAAAACTTCTTTTTGACATATGACAGCAAAACTCCCTTGCTCACATTGAGTAAGGGAGTTTGTTTGATTTATTATTCGGCAGCTTTTGCCCATTTTTTAGCCAATCGGCGTGAAATTGTTGAAATGGTAAAATTAATCACAAAGTAAATGGCAGCAATCAAAGCATAGAGTGTAAAAACTTGGTCTGCTTCAAAGTAACGCCCCATCAAGATTTGGCTTTTACCAAATAATTCTTGAATAGCAATAACCGAATATAGCAATGACGTATCTTTGATAACTGTTACGAATTGTGAAATGATAGCTGGCAGCATTTTTCGGAATGCTTGTGGGAAAATAATGTAAATAAAAATCTGGAAGTGTGTCATTCCTTGTGATAGACCAGCTTCAGTCTGTCCATTATCAACACCATTTAATCCGCCACGGATGATTTCAGCCAGAGCAGCAGACGTAAAGACAGTGAAGGCAGTAATGCCTGCTGGTGTTGACTTCATTTGAAAAACAAGGAAAATAATGAAAATCCACAGCAAGTTTGGAACATTGCGGACAAATTCAATATAGACACTTGAAATCCAACGAAGAATTGGATTTTTTCCGTTACGCATGACAGCAAGCACTGTTCCGATAAGTGTTGATAGTACAATTGAAATAAATGAAATATAAATCGTTAGCCACAATCCTTGGAGGATAAAGCTAATGTTGGTAGGTGTTAATACTGACATTTATTCTCCTCCTAAAGTGAATATGATTTCTTGTTTTCTTCTTCTTTACGACGTGCCCATGTTGCAAGAGGGAAACACATAATGAAGTAAAGAAGTGCTGCACCAGCAAAGGCAGGAACATAGTTAGTTGTCTCATACGCCCAAGCTTTCGCTGTAAACATGATATCTGCTCCTGAGATGATAGCGACCGTTGATGTATTTTTAATCAAGTTAACCACTTGGTTAGTGAGTGGTGGCAAGATTGTACGTACCGCTTGTGGCAGGATAATTAAACTCATGGTTTGACTATAAGTGAAACCTTGTGAAAGAGCAGCTTCTGTTTGCCCTTTTGGCACAGCTTCAATCCCTGAACGAATAACTTCAGCGATATATGCTCCATGATAGACTCCAACACAAAGAACAGCTGTAAAGAAGGTTGAAATCATGATAATACCGTTAGTCATGATAGCAAGACCGTAATAAACGAAAACGAATTGCACTAGAAGAGGTGTATTCTGGAAAACTTCGACATAAACACGGGCAATTGCTTTTAGAACTCTATTCTTAGATGATGACATAGCACCAAAGATAACCCCTAAAACAAAGGCTAAAATCAAGGCGCAAATAGACATTCCCAACGTATATAAGAAGCCTTTTGCAAATTCACCAAAATTAGCAAAGAAATCTGCCCAGCGTGAGAGGGCAAATGGACTAGAAGTTAATAAAAACATGTCACTTTCTCCTCTCTTAGTTTGTATCAGCCGTTGTAGGCGTTAAATTGTATTTGTCATAAAGTTTTTGCAAACTACCATCAGCTTTCCAATCAGCAAGTAAGTCATTGATGTAATCAATCACAGACTGATTAGATTTTGTGGCTGCGATACCGTATTCTTGAGTGTTGAAGCCTTCGTCAATGATTTCAGTTTTCTTGCTAACATAGCCAGTCAAGATAGATTTATCAACAGAGAAAGCACTGATGCGATTAGCATAAAGCGAAATGGCTAATTCTGGATATGAGCCGAGTTGAACAAACTTAAAGCTTAGATTGTGCGCATCAGCATATTCTTCAATAGCTGCTTTAGTTGTTGAACCTTGGGCAACACCGATTGTCAAGCCGTCCAAATCAGCAATGCTATCATAACCTTTTGATTTATTAACCAAGAAACCAATCTCGTCATAATAATAAGGGTCAGAAATTGCATAAGAAGCCTGACGTTCTTCAGTAATGGTATAAGTTGCGATCAAGATGTCAATTTGTCCATTATCTAAAAGCGCTTCACGTGTTTGAGCAGTAACTGCTGTAAATGAAACTTTAACCCCTAATTTTTTAGCGATTTTTTTAGCTAAATCAACTTCCATCCCTTCGTATTTTCCAGTTTCGGCTGAATAATAACCAAAGTTTGGAACGTCTTGTTTAACACCGACTTTTAGAACACCAGCATCTTGAATTTTTTTGATTTGCTCAGATACGCTATCTGCAACTGTTGTTTTGCCAGTAAAAAGTGTCACTAAAATAAGTGATAGACTGGCTAAAATGGCTAAACCTAGTTTTTTCTTCATAAGCATCTCCTTATTTCTGAGAGACAGTGTCACTGGTGTGATTAATGACTTTGCTCAAGAATTGTTTAGCACGTGGTTCAGTTGGGTTGTCAAAGAAACCTTGGACATCAGTAGTATCTACTAAAATTTCTCCGTCAGCCATAAAAATAATGCGATCAGCAACTTCACGGGCAAATCCCATTTCGTGCGTGACAACGACCATGTTCATTCCTTCTTTGGCAAGATTTTGCATAACAGCAAGAACATCACCGATTGTTTCAGGGTCAAGAGCAGAAGTAGGCTCATCAAAAAGCAATAACTCTGGTTGCATTGCCAAACCACGAGCGATTGCCACACGTTGTTTTTGTCCACCAGAAAGCATTCCTGGGAATGAATCTTTACGATCCCACATGTTAACATAAGTCAAGTATTGCTCAGCGATAGCTTCAGCTTCTTGTTTTGATTTACCAAGAACTTTAATCGGTGCTAAAGTCACATTTTCTAACACTGTCTTGTGTGGGTATAAGTTAAAATGTTGGAATACCATACCAACTTCTTTTCGAAGTTGGACAAGATCCTTGGTTGTTGCGGCAGCAACTTCATGCCCATTGACGGTTAAGCTCCCTGTATCGATAGATTCAAGGGCATTCATTGTACGGATAAGTGTTGATTTACCAGACCCTGAAGGACCTAGAAGTACAACAACCTGACCTTTTTCAATTTCTAAGTTAATATTTCTAAGGGCATGATATTGCCCATAGTATTTTTCGACATTTTTAAATTCAATTAGTGCCACACTTGTCTCCTTTTCAAAGATTAAGAATTCCTTGTTAGATTTTATGACATCCAACATTGTAGGTTAGTTTATATTACCATATGTGCGGTTAATTGTCAAATATATTCAGAAAATTTCAACAAATTAACTGTTTAAAATAATAATCTTATTGTTTCAAATGTTACTTTATGATGTCAAAAACGTCCAATGTTTCCAATTAAAGTCGAATTTTGATATAATTTAAGGTAGAAGTCATTTTGGTGACGAAACATGAAATCGTTGTTTGAGAATTTTTTAATAACTTACGAAGAATAAAGAGGTGACATATGAAAAAAATTCTTATCGTTGATGATGAAAAACCAATTTCGGATATTATTAAATTTAATTTAACTAAGGAGGGTTATGAAACCGTAACGGCTTTTGATGGTCGTGAAGCTATTACAAAGTTTGAGGAAGAAGATCCAGATTTGATTATCTTGGATTTGATGTTGCCAGAATTGGACGGACTTGAAGTGGCTAAAGAAGTTCGCAAGACAAGTCATATTCCAATCATTATGTTGTCTGCTAAGGATAGCGAGTTTGATAAAGTTATCGGACTTGAAATCGGTGCAGATGACTATGTAACCAAACCATTTTCGAATCGTGAATTGTTGGCGCGTGTTAAAGCGCACCTTCGTCGTACAGAAAATATTGAAACAGCAGTTGCTGAAGAAAATGCTGCTACTTCAAATTCAGAAATCACAATTGGCGACTTGAAAATTTTACCAGATGCCTTTGTGGCACAAAAACGTGGTGAAGATATCGAATTGACACACCGTGAGTTTGAATTGCTACATCATTTGGCAACACATATGGGACAAGTCATGACTCGTGAGTATCTTTTGGAAACCGTTTGGGGCTATGATTATTTTGGTGATGTGCGTACGGTTGACGTAACCATTCGTCGTTTACGTGAAAAAATCGAAGACACACCAAGCCGTCCAGAATATATTTTGACACGTCGTGGTGTTGGGTACTACATGAAGTCATATGAATGATACAATGTTACAAAATTTAACTTATTTTGAACAAGCCATTCTCTTTCTTTTAGCATTTGTTGCTGTTTATTTTGTTTATTTAGCGATAAGAGATTATCGAACTTCTGTTAATATTCGACGCTTGAGTGGTAAAGTGCGAGAGCTTATCACAGGAAAATACACAGAAGATATTATTATTGAAAAAGATAGAGACTTAGCTGAGTTAGCTGACCAATTAAATGATTTGTCAACAGTCTTTCGTTTAGCGCAGGAAAATTTGGCACAAGAAAAGAATCGTTTGGCGAGTATCTTATCTTATATGACAGACGGTGTCTTGGCGACTGACCGTGCTGGAAATATCACAATGATTAATCAGACCGCGCAACAACAACTCAATTTAGAGCGTGAAGAAGCTTTGCAGATGAATATTGTTGATATTTTAGGTTCTGATAGCACTTATAGTTATCATGATTTGGTGTCAAAAACACCTGAAATTGTCTTGAACCGTCGTGACGAAACAGGTGAGTTTATCACTTTACGTATTCGCTTTGCTCTAAATCGTCGTGATAGTGGTTTTATTTCAGGGTTGATTGCTGTTTTGCATGACACAACCAAACAAGAAAAAGAAGACCGTGAGCGTCGTCTTTTCGTTTCTAACGTTAGTCATGAATTGCGAACCCCATTGACGTCGGTTAAGTCCTATCTTGAAGCGTTAGATGAAGGTGTGCTTAAAGAGGACTTTGCCCCAAGTTTTATCAAAGTATCTTTAGATGAAACAAACCGCATGATTCGTATGATTTCAGACTTGCTTAATTTATCGCGTATTGACAATCAAGTCTCTCAACTTGAAGTCGAAATGACTAATTTTACCGCATTTATGACATCAATTCTTAATCGTTTTGATCAAATCAAAAGTCAGCACACCATCAGTGGCAAACAGTATGAGATCGTTAGAGATTATCCGCTTAAATCAATCTGGCTTGAGATTGATACCGATAAAATGACACAGGTCTTGGATAACATTCTTAATAATGCCATTAAATATTCACCAGATGGTGGAAAAATTACGGTGAGTATGAAAACGACAGAAACACAGTTGATTATCTCAATCTCTGATGAAGGGCTTGGTATTCCTAAGAAAGATTTGCCATTGATTTTCGACCGCTTTTACCGTGTGGATAAGGCTCGAAGTCGTGCCCAAGGTGGTTCAGGACTTGGCTTAGCTATCGCAAAAGAAATTATTAAACAACATAAAGGCTTTATTTGGGCGCAAAGTACCTACGGAAAAGGAGCAACTTTTACGATTGTGCTTCCTTACGAGAAAGAGCCTGATATTAATGAATGGGAGGATGAAGAAGAGTAGATGTCTGAAAATGCTTTTAAATATAGTATTTTAGCCTCCGGTTCAACTGGAAATTCTTTTTATGTGGAAACCCCACAAAAACGTTTTTTGATTGATGCGGGTTTGACTGGTAAGAAAATTACCAGTCTTCTTGCTGAAATTGACCGCAAACCCGAAGACTTAGATGCTATTTTTATCACACACGAACATTCTGACCATATCAAAGGGGTTGGGGTGTTAGCACGTCGTTATAATCTTGATGTTTATGCGAATGAAAAAACGTGGCAAATGATTGATGAGCGAAATATGGTCGGAAAGCTTGATTTAGCTCAAAAACATATTTTTGAACGTGGGAAAACATTGACACTTGGTGACATTGATATTGAAAGTTTTGGTGTTAGCCACGATGCCGTTGAGCCACAATTTTATCGTTTGATGAAAGATAATAAATCGTTTGTTGTCTTAACAGATACAGGTTATGTTAGTGATCGCATGGCAGGGATTATTGAAAATGCTGACGGTTATTTGATTGAATCGAATCATGATGTTGAGATTTTACGTTCAGGCTCTTATCCGTGGAGTTTGAAACAACGTATCCTATCTGATAAAGGACACTTGTCAAACGAAGATGGTGCTGGGACAATGATTCGAACCATTGGAAATCGCACGAAAAAAATTTACCTTGGACATTTGAGTAAAGAAAACAATATCAAAGAATTGGCTCACATGACCATGGAAAATAATCTGATTCAAGCTGACTTTGGGGTTGGTTATGACATGAAAATCTTTGACACCTCACCAGACGAAGCAACACCATTAACAGAGTTATAAAAGTTTAGGTTTGTGAAATTGTTTTTTGACACTTCCCTTAGGTGGTGTGGACTGTCGAAGAAATCCAAGGAATTCCATGCCTAAGTTTTGAGCTTGACATTTCAAAACTTCCGTGCGGCTGTTTTGAGTGATGATTCAGCCACTTTCACCACGGCGGGAAGTATCGTTTTGTTGGGAGCAAAGCTTGCAAAGAGTTCTAAAATTGAACAAAGGCAATAATTATTTGTAACTTATTTTTGGTTATACAGTAAGTTTGATTACATTCTAACTGTCCGTTGGACAGTTTTTATTGTGTATTTACGCTATAAATTCAAGACCAAAATAAATTGCATTAAATAGAAAGAAATTAAGGGGATTTTTTGGAGAAATTCCCTTTTTTATGACTTTTCTGGTATAATAAAATGGTCTATGATAGAAAAAGCGTTTTAATCACTCAATGAATGATTGAAAAGAAACGCTTTAATAAGATAAGGATATAGACTATTTTTTGAAGGGAGATTTATCATGCAAGCTTTAGATACAAAACTTCAGCGAGATTTCGGAATTGTTTTTGAAGATAAAACTTTGCTAGAAACAGCTTTTACCCACACTTCTTATGCTAATGAACATCGCCTCCTAAACATTTCACACAATGAACGCTTGGAATTTTTAGGAGACGCGGTTCTTCAACTTTTGATTTCGCAATATTTGTTTAAAAAGTATCCGAAAAAACCAGAGGGAGACTTGTCAAAAATGCGTTCCGTCATTGTACGTGAAGAGTCTTTAGCAGGTTTTTCACGTTACTGTGGATTTGATGAATTTATCAAATTAGGAAATGGTGAAGAAAAATCTGGTGGTCGTAATCGTGATACGATTTTAGGTGACTTATTTGAGGCATTTCTTGGAGCTTTGTTGATGGATCAAGGTGTTGAAGCTGTCAATAAATTCTTAAACCAGGTGATGATTCCACAAGTTGAAAAAGGTAATTTTGAGCGCGTGAAAGATTACAAAACAACGCTTCAAGAGTTGTTACAAGGTCATGGTGATGTGACGATTGATTATCGTGTTTCAAACGAATCAGGACCGGCACACGCTAAAGTCTTTGAAGTGACTGTGTACGTTAATGATGAAGCCAAAAGTCAAGGAATCGGAAAATCTAAGAAATTGGCTGAGCAAGATGCTGCTAAAAATGCTCTAGCCTTGCTTCAATAAGACATTTGAAAGGAAATTGATGAGGCAAATGTCCAACCTGTCCTAGGCGATATGTGATAACCCTAGGAAAAGAAGGCTAGTTAAATAGCTTCTTTTCAGGAAGGTAATTTGCCTCTTTATCTCTTATTTTATGTATTTAAAAGAAATCGAAATGCAGGGCTTTAAGTCCTTTGCAGACAAGACAACCATTGCCTTTGATAAGGGAGTTACAGCTGTTGTAGGTCCTAATGGCTCTGGTAAGTCCAATATTACAGAAAGTTTGCGTTGGGCGCTCGGTGAATCTTCTGCCAAAAATTTGCGTGGTGGCAAGATGCCAGATATTATTTTTACAGGAACTGAGAATCGTAAGCCATTAAACTATGCTCAGGTTATTGTGACCTTGGATAACTCTGATGGCTTTATTAAAGACGCCAAAGAAACGATTCGTGTAGAACGTCATATTTATCGTAATGGCGACAGCGAGTATTTGATTGACGGACGTAAGGTGCGCTTGCGTGATATTCATGATTTATTTATGGATACAGGCTTGGGACGTGATTCGTTTTCTGTGATTTCACAAGGGCGTGTCGAAGAAATTTTCAACAGTAAACCTGAGGAACGTCGTGCTATTTTTGAAGAAGCCGCAGGTGTTTTAAAATACAAGACACGTAAGAAAGAAACCCAAACCAAGCTTAATCAGACACAAGATAATTTGGACCGTCTGGACGATATTATCTATGAGTTGGAAACACAAGTGAAGCCATTGGAGCGTCAAGCACAAGTGGCTAAAGAATTCCTTGGCTTGGAAGATGAGCGTAAGCAACTTCATTTGAATATTCTGGTTGAAGATATTCAGGAGAATCAGGAGCGTTTAGCAGAATTAAATCAGTCTTTAACAGCTATTAAAGCTGATTTGACAGCTTATTATGAACAGCGCCAGCAATTTGAAAGACAAAATCAAAACTTGAAAGAAAAACGTCATCAATTGTCTGAAGAAATATCAAGAAGACAAGAAGGATTGCTTGAGATTACCAGAGCCATTTCTGACCTTGAGCGCCAAATGGATTTGATTGCCTTAGAATCAAGTCAAAAAGAAGAGAAAAAACAAGCTGCAAGCTCGCAATTGGCTGATTTGAAGGAAAATCAAGCGAGATTAACAGAAGAATTGGCACAAAAAGAGCAGCAACTCTCACAATTAGATGCCAAATTAGCCCAGACAACAGCTGATATTCAAGCATTGCAGGCTGAATTAGACCGTTTTTCAACCGACCCAGACCAAGTTATCGAAAAACTTCGTGAAGAGTTTGTTGGGTTAATGCAAAAAGAAGCTGATTTATCGAATAAATTGACAGCAACGATTGCTGATATTGACAATCAAAAACAATTGTCAGAATCAAAATCAGAAGAATTGGCACAGACACAAGAAACGCTAGCAGAAGTCAAATTAACGGCAAAAGAGACTTTAGAAAACTTTGAAGCAGCTCGTGAAAAAGTCAAAGTCTTGCTTGATGACTACCAAACCTTACACGTGCAAATTGTTCAAGCCGAAAAAGATTACCAACTAGAGCAAACTAAACTGTTTGACCAATTAGATGTTATCAAATCAAAAGAGGCTCGCAAGGCTAGTCTAGAATCTATTCTTAAAAATCACAGCAATTTCTATGCTGGGGTTAAGTCGGTTCTACAGGCTTCAAGTCAGCTAGGTGGTATTATTGGTGCGGTTAGTGAGCATTTGACATTTGAGCGAGATTATCAGACTGCTCTTGAGATTGCACTTGGTGGGTCAAGCCAGCACGTTATTGTCGAAGATGAGGGAGCGGCTAAACGTTCGATTGCCTTTCTAAAGAAAAATCGTCAAGGACGTGCGACATTCTTGCCTTTAACGACTATAAAACCACGTCACTTATCGCAACAAAATTATTCGATTTTAGCTTCAAGTCAAGGTTTTCTTGGTGTTGCAAGTAATTTAGTTTCATTTGATAATCGTTTGGAAAATATCTTCCAAAATCTTCTTGGGGTAACTGCGGTTTTTGACACGGTTGACAATGCTAATAAAGCTGCGCGTGCGCTTCGTTATCAAGTGCGTATTGTAACGCTTGATGGTACAGAAATTCGCCCTGGTGGTTCTTTCTCAGGTGGGGCAAATCGTCAAAATAATACCACATTTATCAAACCTGAACTAGATAATCTTGTGGCTGAATTACAAGACTTGCAAGCTCAGCAAATCAAACAAGAAAAACGTGTGCAAGAACTCCAAGATGCTTTGAGAGCTAATAAGGAAACTTTAGCTAGTCTCAAAGCGCAAGGAGAGGAAGCGCGTTTTGCTGAACAAAAAGCAGAGCTTGAATACCAACAATTGGCTGAACGCTTGAACGACATTAATCAGCTTTGCGAACGCCTGCAAGAATCAGAAACAGATGGTGGTTCACATGATTTGGAATCACAAAAAACAACACTTGAGGCAGAATTAGCAGAAATAGCTGCGCGTAAACAAGCTTTAACAGTTGAAATTGAGCAAATTAAAGAAAACAAAAATACCATTACGCAAAAAGTTGACGCTTTACGTCAACAAGTATCACAAACAAAATTAGCGGAACGTGAGTTGTTGAGTGAGCGTAAATTTGAATCGGCTAACAAAACACGCTTAGAAGTGAGTTTAGCTGCAAATAAAGCTGAAATTGCAAAATGCGAGGATTTGTTAGCTTACCATGCTAGCGATAATCAGACTGAAAGTCTGCCAACCTTGCAAAAACAGCATGATGAGGCTGTTACTAGAAAAACTAGTGAAGAAGAACGCTTGGTTAGCCTCCGTTTTGAATTGGAAGATTGCGAAGCTAATTTAGAAGAACTTGAAGAACAAGTTGCAAAAGAAAATCAGAAAAATGAGGAATTGATTCGTCAGCAAGCACAATTAGAAGCTCAAATCAATCAAGTTTCTGACCGCTTGCGTACCTTCTCACATGATTTGACAGAAGATTATCACTTGACTTTGGATGAAGCCAAGGAAGCTAGTCAACCAATTGATAATATGGAAAGTGCACGTCAACGTTTACAAGAATTGCGCCGTCGTATCAAGGCATTGGGTCCAATTAACTTAGACGCCATTTCACAATACGATGAAGTGAACGAGCGTTTGACATTCCTTAATGCCCAAAAAGAGGACTTGGTTCACTCTAAGAATCTTTTGCTTGATACGATTAATGATATGGATGATGAAGTGAAAACACGTTTCCAAGTGACTTTCAATGCTATTCGTGATTCATTTAAGCAAACCTTTATTCAAATGTTTGGTGGTGGTTCAGCTGATTTATCTCTAACAGAAGGAGACTTGTTAACAGCTGGGGTTGAGATTTCCGTGCAACCGCCAGGGAAGAAAATCCAATCACTTAATCTCATGTCCGGTGGGGAAAAAGCCCTCTCGGCTTTAGCTCTACTATTTGCCATTATCCGCGTCAAAACCATTCCATTCGTCATTTTGGACGAAGTGGAAGCTGCGCTTGACGAAGCTAATGTGAAACGTTTTGGAGACTACCTCAATCGCTTTGATAAATCAAGTCAGTTCATCGTCGTTACTCACCGTAAGGGAACAATGGCTGCCGCTGATAGCATTTACGGAGTAACCATGCAAGAATCAGGTATTTCTCGTATCGTTTCTGTTAAATTAAAAGAAGCCGAAAATCTAGTGGAATGATAAAATCCACTCTTAAGTTTTAGCAGGAATAACGAACAACCTCCCAACTAGAATCAGTTGGGAGATTTTGTTGTATTCAAAAGTTTTAGTTTGTTATCGCAGTTTCTGTTTGTGATTCTGTTGTTTCATCAGCTTGGTTGTCTGATGAAGAGGTTGTGAGTGTGTCATCACTTTCTTCTTGATTATCTGAGAGTTCTGCTGTGTCAGATTCGGTTTGTGTGTTCTGGCTGTATTGGTCTGAAACTTTGTAAAAGACATTGCTGACAAATTGATTAGTTGATTCATAATCAAAACGGCTACCTTGTGTTGCAAATAGGCGGTCACAACCGTAATCAGACGGGTCAGTTTCTGTTATGCCAAAATGCCAGCTAGGAATTTGGCTACCAGCAGCGTAATAATGTAAAATGAAACCACCTCCACTTTCAGTATAAACGTTAGAAATAGCTTCACCGTTTTCATCATAGACGAGAGCAGACAAGATTAATTTGTCGTCAATAATACCTTGTGGTGAAAATTCAAAAGTGTAACCATTAGCGTCCATCCATGTGCCAGCAAGACTTGAGAAATCTGATTGCGCTAGCGCATTGAAATCAAATTGACTAGTCTGTTGACTGACTTGACGGGTGCTAATAAGATTTTCTCCGTCTTTTATCAGTTGCTCTGTGACTTGTTTTTCAGTAGGTGCTTTCAGCAAATCTGCGCGTTTGCTAGCAATGTGGTTCTGTGTTTTTGTTGAAGAATGTGTTGATTTTGAAAGTTTTTTCTGAGCGTGATGATGTTGGCTAGAAACCGTAGAAGCGTGGTTGTGATTTGAATGGTGTTTTAGAGTAATGACACCGCCACCAACCGCAAGTAGTACCAAACCGGACACTAGGAAGTATGATGTTCTTTTTTTCATTGTAATCCCCTTTATTTTTAACTTCACTATATATATTCGAAAAAGAATTTTAAAAACTGGAAAAAATTTCAGCTTTATTTAGAAGATTGAAAAGAATGTGTTATTAGCAAGAAAATTGCTGTGTTTTTTGCTAAAATAGAATTATGTAATTCTTTAGGAGTATAATAATGGTAAAATTAGTTGCAACAGATATGGATGGTACGTTTTTAACAAGTAATGGCTATTTTGATAGTAAGCGTCTCCATGATATTCTAGAAAAATTTGAAAAAAATAATATGCTATTTGTCGCAGCAAGCGGACGTTCACTTATGGCTTTGGAAAAAATGTTTGCTGAGCATGCTGATAAAATGGCATTTATTGCGGAAAATGGGACTTTGGTAAAAGTTGGTAAAGACATTGTTTTTGAATCTGGTTTGAGTAAAAAACAATATTTGGAGGTCATTGATACCCTTCTTGAAAGTCCATATATGTTAGGTTATGATTTCCTTTTATCAGGTGAAAGTGGGGCTTATTTACATCCAAAAGCGAGTGATGATTACCTGAATTTTATTAGCAATTATTATGACAATGTTCAACGTGTGGCTGATTTGGCGCAGGTTGAAGATAATATTTTAAAAGTCACAGCAAACTTTTCAGAAGATACTGTTCGTCAAGGCGAAGCATGGTTTAATGAACGCATTAGCTATGCGCAAGCGGTAACGACAGGCTTTAAATCTGTTGATATTGTTATCCGAAACGTCAATAAGAGAACAGGACTAGAAGCACTTTGTCAAACGTTGACTATTGACCAATCGGAAATTATAGCATTTGGCGACAATCTTAACGATTTTGAAATGCTTGATTTTGCTGGGACTGCAGTTGCGACAGAAAATGCCAGACAAGAAATCAAAGACATCTCAAATGAAATCATTGGGCATTGTGATGAGGAGTCTGTCATGGCTTATATGGAAGGATTGGTAGAGTAATGGCGGATATTAAATTATTAGCCTTGGATTTAGACGGTACACTTTTTAACAGCCAAAAGGTTGTTTCACCAGAAAATAAAAAAGCTTTGCGAGCAGCACGTGATAAGGGAATTAAAGTTGTTATTACGACTGGACGTCCTCTAAAGGCGATTGGCAGTTTGCTTGAAGAGCTGGATTTGATTTCTGATGAGGACTATATCATCACTTTCAATGGTGGTTTGGTTCAAAAGACAAATGGCGATATTTTAGATAAAAGTGAGCTAACACGTGCGCAGCTCAAGCGTTTACACAGCACGCTTGAACCGCTTGCTCTTCCATTTGATGTGCTTAGTGACGGAATTGTTTATAGTCTTGCCAGTCAAGGCAATCAGTCCCTTTACCCACAAGCCAACCCAAAACTTAAATTTGTAGAACTAACTTCTTTTGATGATATTCCTGAAAATATTATTTATAACAAGGTCGTTAGCGTGACAAATCCTGAATTTTTGGACAAGCAGATGTTGCAATTTCCGAAAGAATTATACAATGAGTTTGAAATTTTCAAATCACGTGATATTATATTGGAGATGATGCCTAAAGACGTCCATAAAGCAGCAGGGTTAAATCAGTTGATTCAGCATTTGAACTTACTCCCTGAAAATGTTATGGCTATGGGAGATGAAGAAAACGACCTCTCAATGCTTAAATGGGCTGGTTTAGGTGTCGCAATGGCAAATGGTGTTGCTATTGCAAAAGAAACAGCTAATGCGGTAACAAGGCGTACCAATGACGAATCAGGTGTTGCAGAAGCTGTTGAAAAATACATTTTAAATGCGTAGTAGAAAGGAAAAGCAGATAAGGTAATCTTATCGATTTTGGTACTTAGTATGGGACTATTTGACCGTTTATTTGGAAATAAGAAAAAAGAAGTTGAGGAGACGGTTGACAGCCAAAGCCAAGAAGAAACACTTCAAGAGGTTGTTGAAACATCAGAACAAACCGAAGCCTCTTCTGATACAGTAAAAGAAACTGTTGAGGTTTCAGAACAAGCAGAAATCGTCACCGATAAGGTGGAAGAAACTCCAGAAGTTAAAGAGCTTGTTAATGTCGATAGCGAAGCTGAATCTGTTGAAACAGAAACGCTTGTTCAGTCTGAAAATAGCGAAACTGTGGTTGAAAATACAGCTGGCCAAACGGAAGAAATTTCAGAAACAACCGCAGTAACTAATGAGGCTGAAACAGACCAACATTTTTCAGATGTCATGGCTGATTATTATGCGAAAAAAGCAGCTGCTCAAGAGGCTATTAACCGTGGTGAAGCAGTTACTTTTGAAGCTGTCAAAACACATCAAGAAACTGAACCAGAAGAAGTAGTTGTGCAAGAAGCAACCGAAACCGAAGAAGAAAAATACAATCGCAGTCTGAAAAAGACCCGTACTGGTTTCAGTGCACGTTTGAACGCCTTCTTGGCTAATTTTCGTCGTGTTGATGAAGAATTCTTCGAAGAATTAGAAGAAATGCTTATTCTTTCAGACGTTGGGGTGACTGTTGCAACACAATTAACAGAAGATTTGCGTTATGAAGCCAAACTTGAAAATGCTAAGAGAGCTGACGATTTAAAACGTGTTATCATTGAAAAATTAGTTGATATTTACGAAAAAGACGGTGTTTTCAACGAAAAAATTAATTTCCAAGATGAGTTAACCGTTATGCTTTTTGTTGGGGTAAATGGTGTCGGAAAAACGACGTCAATCGGCAAATTAGCCTACAAATATAAAAAGGAAGGCAAAAAAATCATGCTTGTTGCTGCTGATACATTCCGCGCTGGTGCGGTTGCGCAGCTTGTTGAATGGGGACGTCGCGTCGATGTGCCAGTTGTAACAGGAGCAGAAAAAGCTGACCCAGCTTCTGTTGTTTTTGACGGTATGGAAAAAGCTGTCGCTGAAAATGTTGATATTCTTCTCATTGATACAGCAGGACGTCTGCAAAATAAAGATAATTTGATGGCAGAGCTGGAAAAAATTGGTCGTATCATTAAGCGTGTCGTGCCAGATGCACCGCATGAAACACTCCTTGCGCTTGATGCTTCAACAGGGCAGAATGCGCTGAGCCAAGCTAAAGAATTCTCAAAAATGACACCGTTAACTGGGCTTATCTTAACTAAAATTGACGGAACGGCTAAAGGTGGTGTTGTTCTTGCCATTCGCCAAGAACTTGATATTCCTGTCAAATTGATTGGGTTTGGTGAAAAAATTGATGACATCGGTGAATTTGATTCTGAAGACTTTATGCGTGGTCTCCTAGAAGGGATTGTTTAAAATAATGTCAGAATTTGTCAAAGAACATTTATCTACCATTCTCTTAACGTCGTCCACCCTTGTTCTAACAGTCATTTATGCCTTTGAGGCAAACTGGGTTATCATGCTTATTTGGGGATTAGTATCTCTTTTAATGATTAGCAGACTTATCTACGCTTACTTACAATAGAATACCATACCGACTTTTAGTGTCGATATGGTATGTTAGGTGTCACAGTTAAGGAAACAATAAATTGTGTTAAATCTTTTTCATTGCTGATAACGGTTATTCTCCCGTCAATTAAGGTTAAAATCCTTTTAACAATAGTAAGTCCCAAGCCCAGTCCTTGCGCTTTTTCGGCAGTTTCATCTTGGTAGAATTTTTCAAATAAGAGTGTCAGCTTATCCTGTGAGATAAGAGGCCCGTCATTGATAAATGCAACGTTGATGACGTTCTCCTCTTTCCAAGATTTGACAGTAATATGCCCTTTCTTTTGCGTAAATTTGATAGCATTCGCTAACAGATTGGTCCAGATTTGTTGTAACAGTTCAGGGTTTGTGTAATACGTCATCGGACTTAAAGCTATCTCAAACGAAATGTCTTTTTGTTCAGCTAAAGGATAAAACGAAATAATTGATTGGCGTAATTGCTCTTCTAAGTCAAACACGGTTTGATTGCTGACAATATCTTGATGCTCAAGTGATGTTAATGTCATAACGTTAGTGGTTAAATTAGAAAGGCGATGTGTCTCTTTCTCAATAATGTTTAAATAAGATTGTTGTTCTTCGGAAGATAATCGGTCATTTTGGAGTAATTTGGCAAAACCATTGATAGCAGTTATCGGTGTTTTAAATTCGTGAGAGAACTGATTAATAAAATCATCTCGCAACATTTGAGTATGTGAGAGTTCTTCGACCATGATATTAAAATCTCGGTAAACATGCTTCAAAGGGCCAGCTTTTTCTACATCAAGTCTAACACTATAGTCTCCATTGGCGACACGTGCAATAGCAGTACTCAGTTTTCTAAAATAATGATAAAATAAGGTAGGGACATACAAATTGAGCAAGAAAAAGACAGTTGCTAGCGGGCTCATGGTAATTAGTCTGTCTATGAAGTCTGCGGTAGTAGCATGTGAAAAAAATAGAAAATAAGCCGCCGTAAAACAGGCAATTCCAACTAAGATTGTTATTAAAAAGTACAATAAAAACCAGCCAATTAATTTGTTAGCGTAAGTGACCTTATGCATTATATTCCCCTTTGTATCCTAGATTACGAACAGTTGTAATTTTAAAATCTGTAAACTCACGACAGGCCTTTCGGATACGGCTAATATGAGTTTTCACAGTATCCTCACTCGAATAAGAATCCAGTCCCCAAATGTCATCCAGTAATTGTTGCTGGGTAAAGATTTGATTGGGATATGATAATAATTTAAATAGTAGCTCGAATTCCTTTTTAGGAAGCTCGAGTTTTTTATTTTGTGAGGTGATCGTATAGCTCAATTCATCCAAAGTGGTAGAGCCGATCGTTATTTTTCGATTTATTGAAATGTTAGCACGTCGCATCAAGGCACGAATGCGTAAATCCAGTTCATCAAAGTCGACAGGCTTTGTAACATAGTCATCTGCACCAGCGTGGAAACTTCCTTTTTTATCCTTAAAGCCTTGCTTGGCTGTTAGCATAATAATTGGGATGTTGAAGCCTTCTTTACGTGTCATTTTGACAAGCTGTACACCATCCATGATGGGCATATCGATATCTGTTATGATTAAATCAACCTTTCCCTTTTCAATAATCTCCAAAGCCTCTAAGCCATTATTTGCTAGCAAGGTGGAAAAATTTTTCTCTAAATTTGCCTTTATCAGTAGTTGAACACTCGCATCATCTTCAACAATTAAAATTCGTGACATGATAGACCTCCTCATGCTATTATAGCATATCATTTTTAGAAAAGTTTACCTCAAGTTTACATTGGGGTCACTTTTAGTTTACCTAAATCCCCTATAATAAAGCCATAAGGTTAATCCATTAAAGCAAAGTAATCGAATCTAAAAACTGAGGTAGCTAAAGTGATGCGTCATGTTTAGATGATAACCTGAGAAAAGATTCAAATCAAAGAAAACGATGCTTTAAGTTTTTTATCAATAGATTTTAGAGAACTAATCTTAATACTAATAATGTGGAGGAAGTTATGACTATTTTAAAAGTAGAGCATCTGACAAAGGATTTTGGTCATGGTCGTGGTGTTTTTGATGTTAATTTTTCAATCAATAAGGGTGAAGTATTTGGATTTTTAGGTCCCAATGGAGCTGGAAAGTCGACAACGATTCGGCATTTGATGGGATTTACGAAACCTGATCAAGGAAAACTGACTATTATGGAAGATGACTGCACGCTAGCAGCAGATAAAGTAATGCAACATGTTGGTTATTTGCCAGGTGAGATTGCTCTGCCCGAAGGTTTAACAGGTTGGCAATTTCTACGCATGATGCAAAAAATGCGTCAGGTTAAAGACGACACTCAATTAAATCGCCTATTGGCATTTTTTGAATTTGACCCAAGTGGCAATACGAAACGCATGAGTTTGGGGGATAAACGAAAATTAGCCATTGTAGCCGCATTTTTAGCAGATCCAGAAATATTAATCTTGGATGAGCCTACATCAGGATTAGACCCTGTTATGCAGGAGAAATTTATTCGGTTTATGGTGGAAGAAAAACATCGCGGAAAGACAATATTATTATCCAGTCATATTTTTCCAGAAGTGGAAGCGACTTGTGACCGAATAGCGATTATCAAAGAAGGCAAAATTGTGTCAGAAGTAGATGCTAATCAGTTAGAAAATAGAAACCGTAAGCATTATAAGCTTTTCTTTAAAAATAATGCTGATTTACAAGAAGCAACTAAGTTCTTACCAAATGCCCAAAAAGAATCACAGCTATGCTTGACTTTAGCCGTTAATAGTGAAGATTTGACATCCTTTTTTAAACAACTTTCTCAATTAACGATTGATGGTATCAAGGAAGAAAAATTTGATTTGGAAAATTATTTTTTGGATTTCTATCGTTCTGATCGTGTTTTTGAAGGCTTATAAACATATCACAAGGAGGAAACTATATGGATAACAATATGATTACAATAAAAGATTTAACAAAAGATTATGGACAACATCGAGGAATATTTAACGTCAATCTGACCATTCGCAAAGGAGAGGTTTTTGGATTGGTCGGAGTCAATGGTGCAGGAAAAACGACAATGTTAAGGCTTTTAATGGGATTTTTAAAGGCCGACCGAGGAAGTGCGACCATTGCTGGTATTGATGTTTGGAAAAAAGCAGATAGTGTCAAAAAGAAGATTGGCTATGTACCAGGTGAGATTGCATTTCCAGATACAAAATCAGGGAAAACTTTTTTGAAATTACAGTTGGACTTGCTAAAAGGAAAGCAAAAATATAATAAGCGAATCAATGCGTTAATCCAAAAACTTAAAATTGATACAACCGCTGATATTAAACGAATGAGTAAAGGGATGAAGCAAAAAGTAGCTCTTGTGTGTGCTTTTATGACGAATGCTGACATTCTGCTCTTGGATGAGCCAACAACGGGACTTGATCCAGTCATGCGAGATGTCTTTATTGAACTAGTCAAGGAAGCCAAGGCTAAGGGGACAACGATTATTATGAGTAGCCATATGTTCAATGAACTCGAGCCAACTTGTGATCGCATTGCTTTTTTAAAAAGCGGACAGATTATTGAGGTGTTAGATCGGACAAAAATGGCGGACTTGCAACGCTATCAGCAGTTTGATATTGCCTTTTCATCACCAAAAGATTACCAATTATTCAAACAATACGATTTTAATATTAAACTAGATAATCCCACTTATCATCGTTTAACCATTTCTGTTCATGACACAAAAGTTTCCGAAGTGGTGAGCGCCTTAGGGAAAATCAGACTCCAAAATCTCTCCATTACACCTATGGGGCTAGATAACTACTTTGCTGAAGAATTAGCGACTCATTAATATCTTAATAACAATAAAGAAAGAGGAATCAATATGAACTTACCATTATTAAAACAATCTATTAAATCTAATTTTGCTATTTGGGCGCTTGTTACGATAACTTTAAATATTTTACTCGGTCAACTGCTATCCTTGGATATGGCTTCCTTAGTGACACAAATGTATTACAATATGCTGTTGCCAGCCATTGTGTCAATCTATATTATCGTTACAGGAAATAAATTATTAGCAGGGCAAGTTGATCGTGGTTCAATGGCTTATATCCTATCGACACCAATTAAACGAAGAACGATCTCCCTGACACAGGCGTTATACTTTACAGGGTCATTAGCCTTGACTTTTCTTACAACCACGGGGACATTTCTCGCAGTAAACTATCTAACGGATGCTAATTTTGCAGTGCCTACTATCTTAGCTTTAAATTTTGGAGCATTTGCGGTTTCATTTGCACTTGCAGGGATTATGTACGCTGCTTCTGGTATTTTTAACCTTTCTAAACATGTTATGGGAACAGGAGGGGTGTTAGTGCTAGCCTTTCTTATTCTTGCTATTGTTGGGTCATTTGCAGATTTTGGTGTGCCAGACCTAGATCCTGTAAAGAATTTGACGATTTTATCTCTCTTTGATATTAAAGATATTCTTATTGAAGGGACGAAATGGTTACCACAACTTGGTATTTTAGGAGTAATTGGCCTAGTGGGATTTGGAACGGGGAGCATAGCATTCTCCAAAAAAGACTTACCGCTATAAGGTTAGTAAACATTCCCAAAAGAATCTGAGCCAAACAATTTCTCAGAACATTAAAATAGAGGCTTCTGCTTTTAGCTGAGCCTCTATTTCTATTTTTGTCCAACTAGCACAGACATCTGAACTGTAAGTACTCTAGGACTACTACTAGCTTCACCAGTAGTAGGTCTTTAGTAGTTTTTACGTGATAAATGCTTGATTTTAGGTTTACGTCTGAGCAAATGAAGGCTTATTAATGCTCGTCAGGATCTCACAAGAATAATTATTGAAGTGTCTGTCAGATGTCTTGTGTTTTGTATCAAAGTATGAGAAGGCTAAGCACCACCTATCGCATAAGGTCAAAAGTTTTTCTATTTGCTATTAGCAAGAGCCATTTAGACTCCTATGGAGCACATTCTAAAACTGACGGTAATGTTCTGGAGTCATGGGACTTACGACAATATCAAGGGAAGTTTTGCGTTTGCCGTTTTTTAGTATTCTTTCGTCATCTGGATCACTAGTCTCAATCTGTATTTAGAAAAGCTGCTAGTGTGGTATTTGATATGACAAAAGTAATGTAGCGTGGTGTTATATTTTAAAAGACACGATAAACGTAAGGATTATCGGGTTCACTAGTCTCTTTCATTTCTGTAATATGAAGAACTGGAAGTGTCTGCTCAAGGGTTTGGTCGTATTCGAGGCTGATTGTGCCTGTTGCGGTAATCCAAGTGTTATCAGCGTAGCTTGTACTGTTTCCAGTTGTCAATAAGCCATAAACACCAGAATCTGCAATACAGTGAATGATACCAAAACGAAAAAGGAATTGATAGCCTTCGTGGCTAGGCTCGTTATAAACAAAGCCAGTATAAGTAATCTCACGTCCCATAAATTCGTCAGGATAGAGATAGATGAGTTCCATGACTTCCATATAATTTTCGGTTGTGATGTTAAGTTCGCCTGAACCTTTGTATTTTTTGAGTTCTTTCTGCATTTCTTTTTCGTAAGCAGAAGATGTAAAATACAAACTTGTGTCAGGTTTCAGGTATTGAACCGTTGTTCCATCATCACTAACCGTACCAGCAGAACCAGTAGCAAGTGGGAAATGATAGCCTTTGGCAGCTACTGTCGTTGAATCCAGCGTTACCGTAGGAACTAAGAGCCCTACCAAAACTGGAATGACCAAAATCATCGGACTAGCAAGCCTTGCTATTTTTCCATGTAAATGGCTGTGCAATTTCAGGTTTTTCATCCAAATAACCAGTTGAATAACCGCTAAAAGAAATGATAAAACCATGGAAATGTAGGCTAAATAAGCATAGTGAGTATTGATGTATTGATCCAATTTCCCAGAGATTTGAAGATACATGGTTAATTCAAAGTAACCCGCTAAAATTAAAAATCGAATCATCACATCACCCCCACAAGTAAACAGTAGCTAATAATCATTCCAACAGATACTGTGATAAATTGAACGATAAAGCGGGGTTTAAAGGAATTTACCATCATCATGAGGTTTTTAATATCGACCATCGGTCCAATCAAAAGAAAGGCTAGAACAGGTGCTGTACCAAAACTTGATAGCAAGGAAGCTCCGATAAAGGCATCGGCTTCACTACAAAGAGAAAGAATGAATGCCAGTAACATCATGACTAAAATGGCTGTAATGGCATTACCACCAATTCTGGTCAAAATGCGTGTTGGCAGGTAAATCTGCATTCCTGAAGCTACTAGGGTACCAAAAACCAAATAACGTCCAGTATCGAAAAATTCATCAATGGCGTGCGCAAGAGCTAAGAAAATTTTGCGATACCATGTTTCACCAGAATAATCATGAAAATATGTTGGTTTAGCATTTTCCTTGAGGATATTTTCATCAACCACAAATCCCAGCATGATACCCAACGTAATAGCAACGATAATAGCACCAAGCAGTCGTAAGCCTAAGAAGCGCCAGCTATTTCCAAAGGCTGAATAGGTGGCAAAAAGGACGATTGGGTTGATAATCGGAGCTGTTGCCAAGAAAGGAACAGCGGTGTAACTAGGAACTTTTTTCTCCAAAAAGCGCGTGATAATGGGAACAATACCACATTCGCAGGACGGAAAGACAAAACCGATAAAAGTTCCAAAAAGGATTCGTAAAAAACGATTTCGAGGTAGAAAACGTTGTACCAAATCAGGCGTAACATAAACCTCAATGAAGCCAGAAAGAATCGTTCCTAGCAAAACAAAAGGCAGTGCCTCGATAATGATTGAAATAAAAATCGCGAACCATTGTAAGACACTAGCAGGTAAATGATTAAAAATTTCCATAAAAATTAATCAGTCGCTTTCTCAGCTTTTTTGTCCTTAACTTTCTTTTCTTTTTCAGGGTCGCTAGAGATTTTAGGAATACTTGCAAAGCTTGCAAACATTGACTCTAAATCATCTTGACGTTTATGTGTGATAGCCATAAGGCACCTCTTTTCTATATGTAATCACCTCTTATTATACTATCAATCCTCAAATAGTACAAAAACTAAGCAGACAAGTTAGCTATTTTAATGCGAAATAGTGTGTCATTTGACGGTTATCTGCCTAAGAAATTGGCGTGAATTGCCCATTATGGCATTGAAAAGTTTCAGTAAAAAATTAAGATTCAGCTGATTTATGATATAATAGAAGCACTATGGAAAATGAAAATGTAACAAAAATTGCTCAAGATTTAAACATCAAAGAGAGCCAAATTGCCAAAGTTTTAGACTTGACTTCACAAGGGAATACCATTCCTTTCATTGCTCGTTACCGTAAGGAAATGACAGGTAATTTGGATGAAGTACAAATTAAAGCTATCATTGACTTGGATAAAAGCATGACAGCTTTAGCAGACCGTAAAGCGACTGTTCTTGCTAAAATTGAAGAACAAGGTAAGCTTACTGCGGAACTCAAAAAAGCTATTGAGAACGCTGAAAAGTTGGCAGACGTTGAGGAACTTTATCTTCCTTACAAGGAAAAACGTCGTACTAAAGCCACTATCGCCAGAGAAGCAGGGCTATTTCCACTAGCTCGTTTAATTTTGCAAAATAAGCCTTCGCTTGAAGTAGAAGCAGCGAATTTTATAACAGAAGGGTTTGAAACAGCTGACAAGGCACTTGCTGGCGCTTGTGAAATTCTTATTGAAGCTTTTTCAGAGGACAACAAGCTCCGCTCATGGGTTTACAATGACATCTGGTCTTACAGCTCAATCATATCAACAGTTAAAGATGAAGCTGCTGATGATAATAAAACCTTCCAAATTTACTATGATTTTTCAGAGAAAGTTTCTAAAATTCAAGGTTATCGTATTTTGGCACTTAATCGTGGTGAAAAACTCGGTATTTTAAAAGTTGGTTTCGAGCATAACATTGATAAAATGGTGCGCTTCATGGGAGCTCGCTTTAAAAATAAAAATGCTTATATTGATGATGTCATCGCCAAAACGATTAAGAAAAAAATCGTTCCTGCTATGGAACGCCGTGTTCACAGTGAGTTAACAGAAAGTGCAGAGGATGGTGCAATCGAACTGTTCTCCGAAAATCTTCGCAATCTCCTTTTGGTGTCTCCTTTGAAAGGAAAAATGGTGTTAGGATTTGACCCAGCCTTTCGTACAGGAGCTAAGTTAGCTGTTGTTGACCAAACAGGAAAATTGATGACTACCCAAGTTATCTATCCTGTTCCACCAGCTAGTCAGGCTAAAATCGAGCAATCGGAAAAAGATTTAGCAGAGCTCATTCGCATATATGGTGTTGAGATTATTGCTATCGGAAATGGGACTGCTAGCCGTGAAAGTGAAGCCTTTGTGGCACAAGTTTTGAAAGATTTTCCAGATGTTTCTTACGTGATTGTCAATGAAAGCGGCGCTTCTGTCTATTCCGCATCTGAATTGGCACGTCACGAGTTTCCAGATTTGACCGTTGAAAAACGCTCTGCTATTTCCATTGCGCGTCGTTTGCAAGACCCACTTGCAGAATTGGTTAAAATCGATCCAAAATCAATTGGTGTCGGACAATATCAGCACGACGTTAGTCAGAAAAAACTCGCCGAAAACCTTGATTTTGTTGTGGATACCGTTGTTAACCAAGTCGGTGTTAATATCAATACAGCAAGCCCCGCGCTATTAGCCCACGTTTCAGGATTAAATAAAACAATTTCTGAAAATATTGTCAAATATCGTGAAGAAAATGGACGAATTGCTTCGCGTGAAGACATCAAAAAAGTTCCACGTCTGGGAGCTAAGGCTTTTGAACAAGCAGCAGGTTTCTTGCGTATTCCAGGGGCAGAAAATATCCTTGATAATACAGGCGTTCACCCAGAGTCTTATAAAGCCGTTGAACGTTTATTGAAAGAATTAAATATTACAGATTTAGATGATTCAGCAAAAATAAAACTGCAATCTGTTTCAATTGAAACGATGGCTGAAACCATTACTATCGGGCAAGAAACGCTTAAAGATATTATTGCTGACCTCTTAAAACCAGGGCGTGATTTGCGTGATGATTTTGAAGCACCTGTGCTCCGTCAAGATGTTTTGGATATTTCAGACCTTGAAATTGGGCAAAAATTAGAAGGAACTGTCCGCAATGTCGTCGATTTTGGTGCATTTGTTGATATTGGTTTGCATGATGACGGTTTGATTCACATTTCCCAAATGAGCAAGTCCTTTGTCAAACACCCAAGTCAAGTGGTTTCTGTCGGAGACGTTGTGACGGTTTGGGTTTCAAAAATCGATAAGGAACGCGGAAAAATCAATCTTTCCTTGGTAGATTTACGTGAACTTAACTAATTTTATCAAAACAGTCTCACGAGAAGATTTCGGAAAAGAATTTCGCCATAGGGCAGTTTGGAATCCACGTTTACGGACAACGGGTGGTCGTTTTTTCCCAGATGATGGGCATTTGGATTTTAATCCCAAGATTTATGAAGCATTTGGTGTTGACGTTTTTCGAAAAATTGTTCGCCATGAGCTTTGCCATTATCATTTGTATTTTGAGGGAAAAGGCTATAAGCACGCTGATGCCGATTTTAAAGCATTATTGCAAGCAGTTGATGGTCTGCGTTATGCGCCAGCCATGCCCCAAAAGACGGAAAAATACCTATACCGTTGCCAAAAATGTGGACAAGACTATCACCGAAAACGTCGTGTCAATACCCAAAAATACCGTTGCGGACGTTGCCATGGCAAGCTCTTAGAAATCAAAAATCAAGAAATTTAGAGAAAGATTTTTTCTTCAGTATAAAATCAGTCCTACGACTGATTTCAGACTGAAGACAAACCCTATTTCTGAGGTTTGTCTTTTTTCTGTATTTTGAAGTTTTTAACGTTGAATAAGCCTATTTTAGGAATTTTAGGCAAAATAAAAAGGCTATCCTGCCAGCCATTTTGCGAGTTTTTTAAGATTTAAGCACGCTAAAGTCAGTCCAACTTTTGCCTCCATTTTGGACTTGCCTCTTTCTCTGGTATAACGCAAATTATGATATTCTTTAGCTGTCCCAAATAAGCGTTCAATGGTTTCCTTGCGTTTTCGGTAACGGTCTTTCATCCCTCGATGATGTCGGATATCTTCACAAATCTCTAAGTCGGCTTTCCAAACATGACGGGTAACCACTTTTTGATGGGCTTGACTCGTCGTACACTGGCTTAGTAAAGGACAATTCTGACAATCTTCAGGTCGACTTTGGTACTCACGATACCCTTGACGGTTGGTAGTTCGGTAAGTCAACACCTGATTTTCAGGGCAAAGGTAACAGTCATAATAATCATCATAAATAAAATCCTTAGGACGTAACATACCCTTTTTACCATGAGGACGAGTATAAGGGAAAACAGGAATAACCTTTTGAGAGAGTAAATAATGAGCAATCGTTGGTGTTTTATAACCTGCATCTGCGATTAAGTAGGTTGGTTGAAAGGCTTTGAGTTGAGCAAAAAGAGCTGGAAAAGCTTGGCTATCATGAACATTTCCAGATTCTACGCTGT